>DXAM01000041.1 GCA_019117025.1 Candidatus Microbacterium stercoravium
CTCGGCGTGCCGTGGATCACCTGCCGGTGCAGGTTCGACGCGTCCACGGCGTCATCGTCGACGATGCCGATCACACCGACGCCCGCCGCGGCGAGGTAGAGCAGCACGGGGGAGCCGAGCCCGCCGGCGCCGATCACGAGCACGCGCGCCGCCTTCAGCCGCCGCTGCGCGTCGAGTCCGACCCCGGGAATCACGATCTGGCGCGCGTAGCGGGCCAGTTCTGCCGCCGACAGCTCGGTCGCGGCAGCGACAAGGGGCGCGCTCACAGGTCGGGCCGTCCTTCCACGGGAGACGAGGCCAGGGCCTCGTGCCGACGCGGGATGCGCCCGCCATGCAGGGCGAGCCGCCCGGCCTCGACCGCCGCACGGAACGCGCGCGCCATGACCGCCGGGCGTTCGGCTCGGGTGACGGCCGTCGCCAGCAGCACGCCGTCGCAGCCCAGTTCCATCGCGAGTGCGGCGTCCGAGGCGGTGCCGATTCCTGCGTCGATGATCACGGGAACCTCGGCGTTTGCGGCGATCGCGGCGATGTTGTGGGGGTTCAGGATGCCGAGCCCCGTTCCGATCGGTGCGCCGAGCGGCATGACCGCGGCCGCGCCGGCCTGCTCGAGCCGCCGCGCGATGATCGGGTCGTCGTTCGTGTACGCCATCACGTCGAAGCCGCTCGCAACGAGCCGCCCGGTCGCCTCGACGAGCTCGATCGGGTCGGGGAGCAGGGTGCGGTCATCGGCGATCACCTCGAGCTTGACGAGATTCGTCTCGAGCGCCTCTCGCGCGAGTTCAGCGGTCAGCACCGCCTCTCGCGCGGTGAAGCACCCGGCCGTGTTCGGCAGCACGTCGATGCCGTTGCGGGTGATGACCTCGAACAGGGACGTGCCCGCGCCCGGGGCGTACCGGCGCATCGCGACGGTCGTCAGCTGGGTGCCCGACGCGACGAGCGCGTGCTCCAACGATTCGAGGTTCGCGGCTCCTCCCGTACCCATGATGAGCCGCGACGTGTAACGGCGCCCGGCGACGATGAGCGCGTCGTCCGCGCCGTGCGCGCGAGGATCCGCGTGCGGGGCGGTATCGAACGCGACCATCGTCAGCCGCCCTTCTTCGCGGTGAGGATCTCGACGACCGCGCCGTCCCGCACCGGCGTCAACGCCCACCGCCCGCGCGGCGCAACCGCCCCGTCGACGGCGACGGCGATTCCAAGCGCGGATCCGTCTGCGGGTCGGCCGTCATCGCTCAGCGGCGTCTGCGCATAGCCCGAGACGAGCTCGAGCAGCGATGCTGCGCGCGTGAGGCGCTCTTCGCCGTTGAGCAGCACCCGCTGCTCGGCTGACGGGGGAGAGTCGTGTGCGGTCATGATTCCTCCTGGGATCGGGAACGGACGGATGCGGTCACGGGTCTCGCCGCGGTGCGTTCGGAGAACCGCCACGGATCGAAGGCGGCGTGCTCCGCACGGGCCCGCCGGCCGTCGATGAGATCGGCGACGGCGACGGCGGTCTCGACGCTGAGCAGCACGCCGTGGCGGTGGGTGCCCGTGGCCGCGATGAGCCCGGGCGCGATGCGGCCGAGCAGCGGCGCGTTATCGGGCGTACCGGGGCGCGCCCGCGCGATGGTCTCGACGAGTTCGAGCTCTGCAACGGCCGGAACGAGCTCCGCCGCGTCGCGCAGCAACTGCAGCACCGCACCCGCACTGACGCCGGTCCTCGCGTCTTCGCGCTCGCTCGCGCCGATGACGATCTCACCGTCGTCGCGCGGAACGAGGTAGACCGCTCGTGCTTGGACCCGCCCGCGCACGACGTGCGAGAGGAATGGCGTGAGCGATGCCGGTGCGCGCAGGCGCAGCACATCCCCGTACACGGGGCGGATCGGCAGACGGAGCCCGGTCGGCAGCCCGCCGAGACGCGTCGACGCGCCGGTCGCGAGCACGACCTCATGCGCGGAGATGCGCTCCGTACCGTCGATCAGCACGCCGCACACCCGAGGGCCGTCCCAGACGAGCGCGGTCGCCGTCGCAGGCCGCACGACGGCGCGCGCGGATCCTTCGAGCGCGGCGAGATACGCGCTCACGAGGCGCCGCGGATCGACCTGGTGATCGGATTCGGCGAGGAAAGCGCCCGCGATCCCGGGCGAGAGGAGATCCTCGAGGCGCCGCGCCTGCATCGGCGCCAGGGGACGCACAGACAGTCCGAGCTCCTCCTGACGACGGCGCAGCTGGTCGCCCGCTGCCCGGTCGGAAGCGCCGGACGCGACGACGAGCGTCGACGACCGCCGATACCCGGTCGCCATCCCGCTGGCCCGCTCGAGGTCGGCCATGACCTGCGCATATCGCTCGGCGGCCGGAAGCGACAGGGCGAGCAGCGCTTCCTCCTCGAAGGCGAACTCGCTCACGGCGCCGAGCATGCCGGCGGCGGCTCGGCTCGCGCCGTCGCCGGGCCGAGGATCGAGCACGGTCACGCGGTGCCCGCGCTCGAGGGAACGCCACGCGGCGGCCAGCCCGACAACGCCGCCGCCCACGACTACGACATCACTCACCATCATTCGCCTTCCTGCGCCGGCATGATCCGGATCAGGTTCAACGGTCTGCCCCGCGCTCTGCCGCTGTGCGGTGAGGGGAGGCACTCTCAGCCGGCTTCGCCCGACTCCCGTGCTCTGTGCGAGCCAGTCTATCCCTGAGCGCCGACCTCGAGGCGGATGCCGCGCGTCAGCTGTGCGAGGATCGACACCGTTCGGATGACCCCCGTCGAGATCATCAGGGAGCCCACGTGTCGCAACCGCATTCCGTTGAGCAGCCGCCCGTCAGGGAGCGCGCGTTGGAGCTGCTGGGCGCCGCCCGGCTGTACGTCTGCACAGACGCCCGGCTGAACACGGGCGACTTCGCAGA
>DXAM01000005.1 GCA_019117025.1 Candidatus Microbacterium stercoravium
AGCATGATCGACACGATGATCAGGGTCAGCGAGGCGAGCAGCTGGTTCGTCGTGCCGAACAGCGGCCAGATCGTGAGACCGCCCGAGCCGTCGATGCCCTGGCTGAACACGAGGGCCATGCACAGCGCGAGCGTCACGATCGTGCCCACGATGTTGTTCATCTTGAAGCCGATGACCTCGGAGGCCTCCTGGAACACGAAGCGCAGCAGGCGCACGCCGGTGTCCATCGTGGTGGCCGCGAACAGCACGGCCATCGTGGCGAGCACCGTCGCAGACAGCGACTGGGGCAGGCCGAGCCCCATCTCGATGATGTTGCCGCCGCCCTCAACGAAGGCATTCACGCCGCCGTTGTTGAACGCCGCATAGATCTCCTCCCAGCGGGCGACCGTGCTGATGCCCGCCGTGGTCGCGATGATCGCGCCGAGCGCGAGCAGGCCCTCACCGACGGCGCCGAAGTAGCCGACGAAGCGCGCATCGGGCTCCTTGTCGAGCTGCTTCGACGTCGTGCCGCTCGCGACGGCGCCGTGGAATCCGCTGATCGCGCCGCAAGCGACGGTGACGAACAGCAGCGGCCAGATCGACGGCGTGCCCTCGGGCAGCGCGGTGTTGATCGCGGGCGCGACGAACCCGTTGCCGAAGAACAGGCCGGCGCTGAGCGTTCCGACGAAGAGGATCGCGAGCCCGACGAACAGCTGCACGCCGTTGATGTAATCGCGCGGCTGCAGGAGCAGCCACACCGGCAGCAGGGAGGCGATGCCGGCGTAGACGAAGAGCACGACGATCCAGAACGTGGCCGGGCTCATGCCGAGCACCGATTCGGGGAGCACAACCGGAATGCGGTCGCCGACCCAGATGAGGGTGTACAGCAGCACCACGCCGATCACGGTCACGACCGTGAGGTTCCAGCGCAGTTTGTACACCGCGATGCCCACCAGCACGGCCACCGGGATCGCGCCCCATGCGGGGATCACGGTGGAGGGGCTGGCGATCAGCAGATCCTTGATGACCACGGCGAACGCCGCGATGACCATGAGCAGCAGCAGCCCGATCACGAGCAGGAACACGTACGAGCCGCGCTTGCCGATGTACCGGGCCGCGAGGGCGCCGATCGAACGGCCCTTGTTTCGCTCGGACGCCCACAGCGCTCCGAGGTCGTGCATGCCCGCGAAGAACACCGTGCCGATCGTGACCCAGAGGAAGGCGGGCAGCCAGCCCCAGATCACGGCGACGGCGGGACCGACGATCGGTGCGGCGCCCGCGACCGAGGTGAAGTGGTGGCCCCAGAGCACGAACTTGTTCGTCGGCACGTGGTCGACGCCATCGTTCTTCTCGTGCGCGGGGGTGCGGAACGCGGGGTCGAGCTTCAGCACGCGTTTGCCGAGATACCGCGAGTAGACGACGTAGCCGGCGGCGAAGATCGCGAGGCCGACCACGAGCAGGAGTACGGAGTCCATGGCGATGTCCTTCTGTCGTCGTTGACATTGACACTGCTGCCGCAACGGTGCGGCGCGCCTTCAACCTATCGCAGACGAGGTCGCGGAAGAGCAACGATTGCGTGACCGACTACGCTGGCCCCATGACGCGGATCCTCGTGGTGAACGGACCGAACCTCAACCTGCTCGGCACGCGCAGGCCCGACGTGTACGGCTCGCAGTCGCTCGAAGATGTCATCGCGCTCGCCCGCGAGGCGGGCGAGGTGCAGCGCATCGACATCCGCGACGTGCAGTCCAACTCGGAGGGCGCGCTCGTCGACGCCATCCACGGGGCGCGCGCGGACTGCGACGGGATCATCATCAACGCGGGCGCGTACTCGCACACGTCGATCGCGATCCGCGACGCGCTCGAGGCGGTGGAGCTGCCGTTCGTCGAGGTGCACATCTCGAACGTCTACGCGCGCGAGGAGTTCCGGCATCACTCGCACCTCAGCGCGCTGGCGAGCTGCGTGATCGCGGGGGCGGGAACCCAGGGCTATGCGTTCGCGGTGCACCACCTCGCGGCGATCCTGTAGCGGTTCCGGAGCGCGAAGAAGGCGGGGTCCCAGTCGGGACCCCGCCTTCTTCGTTCGGGCCTACGCGTCGGGCGTCGAGATGGCCTCGTCGGCCACCCAGAGCTCGTCTTCGGCGCTGAGCGTCTTCCACGCCACGACGAAGATGCCGACGGCGGCGGCGATGCCGAGCACGGCGGCGATCACGGCGCCCGCGGAGGACTTCTTCTTGGGGGGCTCGACCACGAGGGTGCGCTTGCCGAGCTTCGCGGCCGTCGCGTCGTACGCGCCCGCGGCGCGGCCGATCACGGATCCGGCTGCGGGCAGCACGCGGCTGTCGAAGAACTTCTTGCCGCGGCCGTACCCCTCGCGCACATACGGCGTGGCGCGGTCGACGTACGGCTCGACGTACTCGTGGTACTTCTTCTTGGCTTCGGGGGCGATGATCTCGCGGTTGATCTGCTGCAGCTGGCGACCGGCGGCGCGCGCCACGTCTGCGGCCTCCGCCGCGACCTCGCGCTGCGCCTGCAGCACGTTGTCGGCCGCGCCCTGCAGCTTGCGGAGTTCCTTCTTGCGCTTCTTGCTGAGGCTGACGCTCACGGGTGTGCCCTTCCGCCTAGGTACGATTCCTTCCCCATACTGCCATGCACTTGTTCGATACGGCGATGTATTGCGGGATCTCTGAAAGAATGGAACCATGACTCAGCACACTGCCGTCGCAACGCTTCACACCAACCACGGCGACATCGTCATCAACCTCTTCGGAGACCACGCGCCGGTCACGGTCGACAACTTCATCGGTCTGTCGACCGGTGAGAAGGAGTGGACCGACCCGCGCACGGGCGAGAAGGGCGACGGCCCCCTCTACAAGGACGTCGTCTTCCACCGCATCATCCCGGGCTTCAT
>DXAM01000006.1 GCA_019117025.1 Candidatus Microbacterium stercoravium
GGGATCCGACCGCTCGTCGCGCCGATCTTGTGGTGCGCCACGGCCGCCGGATCGTAGATGATCGCGTGGCCGCGCAGCCGGGCGCGGAATCCGATGTCGATGTCTTCGAAGTAGGCGAAGAAGGTCTCGTCGAAGAGCCCGATGTCGCGGAACAGGTCGGTGCGGAAGAGCGAGGCACCGCCCGAGGCGGAGAACACGGGGCCCTGTTCGGGCGCCTCATGCGCCGGGCGGCCTCGGTAGCGCGGGAACGGCATGCCCCACGTCGAGACCGCGTCGCCGGCGGTGTCGATCGTGCCGTCGAGATCCGCGTCATCGCTGCGCCGCACCAGGAGACCGGTCGCGATCGATGCGCCCGTGCGGTCGAGGGCGGCGTCGAGCACCTCGAGCCAGGTGGGTTCCGGAGTCGCATCGTTGTTGAGCAGCGCGACAGCGTCATAGCCTTCGGCGAGCGCGCGGCGGATCCCGACGTTCACGCCGCCCGCGAAGCCGAGGTTCGTCGGTTCGGTGTGCAGGGTGAAGGATCCGCCCCGCTCGCGCAGGCGGGCGACGTCGTCGCCGACGGATCCGTTGTCGATCACGAGCACATCGAACGCGTCGTGCGTCTGGGCCTCGAGCGCGGTGAGGCAGTCGAGCGTGTCATCGAGGCCGTTCCAGTTGAGCACCACCACGAGCGTGCGGATCATGCGTTCGCCTCCCTGTTCCTCATCCGTGTCCCACCTCGCATCATCGTCGCACCCTCATCCGGGCCAGGATCAGCACGATCTGCACGAGCAGCACCGAGGCCTCGGCCGCGGCCAGGCCGAGCGCTCCTCCGACCGCACCGAGCTGCGACGCGAGCAGCAGCGATGTCGGCACACCCACGACCGCCCCGACCACGACGCTCGCGAACACGCGCTTCGGCAGACCCCAGGCGATCAGCACGTGGCGCCCCGTCGCCGTCGACATCGACAGGCAGAACGTCGCGGCGCCGAACAGCACGGCCGTCATGCGGTCGATCCCGACCCCGAACAGGGCCGTCGTCAGCCACGGGCCGATCAGCGCGAACGCCGCCATCCCCGCCAGGCCGAGCGCCCCGTGCAGCACCAGCGCCCGGCGCACGCGGGCCCCGAAGTGCGCCCGCTCCTCCTCGACCACCCAGCCCTGCAGCGCATTGCCCTGCGCCCCGATCACGGTCTGCCCCATGCGCCACAGCTTGTCGCCCGACACATACACACCGGCCTGCGCCGTCGAGGCCCCGAACGTCACGATCGACACCGCGAGCGCCGTGTACGCCCCGCTCACGATCTCGGTGCCCGCCGCCGAGAGCTGCCTGCGTCCGAAGCGCACGGCGTCGGTCCATCCGCTCAGCAGCGCCCGCAGCGGAACGACCCGGCGGGCATATCCGAACACACCCCCGAGGATCGCGATGATCAGCAGCACGGGATACGTCCACACGAAGGCGGATCCGCCCAGCACCACCGCGACGCCGCCGAGCCCCGTCGCGACCGCGCGCGGCAGCAGCTCGAAGCCGATGAGCGGCAGCGGCGTGCCGAGGCCGATGAGGTACCAGCTCGACGTGAGCCCGCCGAGCGTGATCGCGACCGCCATGAGCGCGGCATCGAGCCCGGATCCGGCGGGCGCCAGCAGCCACGCCGCCGCCGCGCCGACGACCAGCGCGGGCACCAGAATCAGCAGCCGTGCGCGCGTGCCCCGGGCGAACAGCTCGGCGCGCTCGTCTGCGGGCGCGAGCGCCACGAGCGTCGGGCCCTGCACGTTCAGGCCGAGGGCGACGGCGAGCGCGAGGAATCCGCCCACCGACTGCCCGACCGCGATCGCCACCCACGCGTCGACGCCCGCGGCCCGCGCGAGCACCGGCAGCACGAGAAACGGGATCAGCGCCGAGAACGCCGGAATCGTGGAGAAGCTCAGCAGCCGCCGGGTGAGCGACATCAGCCCGCCCAGTACCCGGCCGAGCGCATGCGGATCGACCGGCGCAGGCCGATCGACCTGTCGATCCCCTCAGCCGGGATCTGCGGACGCGTGACGCCCTTCGCCGCGCGCCACCCCTGGATCCGCCCCACGAGGGCCGACGCGTCGCGCTTCAGGATCAGACGGCGCAGCACGACGAGCGCCTCGATCGCGAGCGCCATCGCCCCGTACCGCGTGCCGACGACGCCCCACGCGCGCAGCAGGTAGCCGCGCCCGAAGCCCGCCAGACGAATCTGGCGCGGCGTGCCCTCGCCGGCCGAGGCGCCGCCGATGTGCACGCCGCCCGGCCGGTCGAGCGCGATCGCGTCGTACCCGCCCGCCCGCAGGCGCAGCGCGAGATCGAGCTCCTCGCCGTACATGAAGATGCCCTCATCGAGCAGGCCCACCTCGTCGAGGGCGCGGCGACGGTACGCCGCGACGGCGCCGTACGGGCCGAGCACGAGCGGATCCGTGGGGTTCTGCCGCGCGAGCGGCGCGCCGTGGAAGCGCACGAAGCCCGCGCACGTCGGATCGGCCGTGATGCCCTGCGAATCGACGAGCCCGTCAGGGCGCGTGAGCAGCGGGCACACGCTCGCGACGTCGCCCGCGGCCTGCTCGAACGCCGCCGCGATGTCAGCCATGAGCGTGGGCTCGGCGATCACGTCGCTGTTGACGAGCACGACGACGTCGCCGGATCCCTCGCGGATGCCGCGGTTGCACGTCGCCGCGAACCCCCGGTTGGTCTCGTTTCGCAGCAGGGTGAGCTCGGGAAAGGCGGCCGCCACTCGATCGGCGGTGTCGTCGGGGCCGCAGTCGTCGATGACGATGACGTTCACCGCATGGGTCTGCGACGCGAGCGCCCGCAGGCACGGCTCGACGTGCTGCCACCCGCCGTACACCGGCACGACTGCGTCGATCGTGAGCGGGCGGGCGTCGGTGTCGGGCATGGCCCCATCCTATTCGCCGCCCCCGACGGCACCGGTGTTCCGCGCGCCCGCGCGCGTTCGGGGGAATGTCGGCTGTTCGTGGGAAGATGACCTGGTTCGCCACGGGAAGGTTTTCACGATATGGCTATGGCTCGACGCACGCGCAACGTGACCATGCTGGTCGCGGGTCTCGTTCTCATCGCACTGTCCGGGGGCATCATCGCCTACGCCGTGACGGCAGGCCGCGATCCCGAGCCGGTCGCCGAGAGCCCGACACCCACCGCGACTCCCACGCCGTCTCCCACTCCGACGCCGACCCCCACGCCGACCCCCGAGCCGGCCGACATGCCGACCTCCACCGTGATGCACGCCGTGCTCGACGGCTGGACCGGCGCCGATTCGAAGGCCGTCGCCGATGTGATGCCGCAGATCGGCGATGCCGCGAGCGGCCGCACGGCTGCGTACATCGACGCGCCCCGGGTGAAGGAGCCCGTCGCCGCGCTCAGCACCGAGGTGTCGGTCACTGCCGGCGACGAGTACGTCGTCACCGCGCAGGTGCGCCAGGGCACGCACCTCCCGCACGAGGTCGCGGCCGAGATCACCGTCGGCGAGGAGAAGATCCCCCTCGGCGAGATCAACGCCGAGTGGACCGAGGTCACGGGCGAGTTCACGGCCCCTGAGGGATCCGACACCGCCACCGTCGCGGTGCGCCTGTCCGACGCGGTCACGGCGCTCGGCATCGACGACCTCGAGATCCGCCCGGCATCCGGCGGCGACAACATCGTGCCGAACGCGTCGTTCGAAGACGTCTCGGGCGACTGGGGCATCCTCAACGACGGGCTGATCCTGCGCGAGACGGGCGCGGCGATGGCCGTCTCGCTCCCCGACGGCGACGCCTCGTGGTCGGTCACGAGCCCCGGCGGCGACGAGGTCGCCAGCGGCACCGAGAGCGTCGAGAACGGCTTCGCGCGCATCGCCCTGGAGGATGTCACGCAGGGCTTCTACACGTTCTCGGTCACCGACGCAGACGGCCGCCAAGTGTCGACCCCGTTCGGCGTCGTCGACTACGAGGGCACGAACATCACCCCCGACGACCGCTTCGGCGTCGCGACCCACGCCGACCAGCCCTGGTACACCGACGCGGCCGACGCGATCCGCACGACCGGCATCGGCCTCGCCCGCAACGACGTGCTGTGGGATCAGAACGAGACCTCCCCCGGTCAGTACTCGTTCTCGTCGCACTACACCGAAGAGTTCGGCAAGTTCTCCTCGCACGGCATCGACTTGCTCGGCATCGTCAACTACGGCAACCCGCTGTACGACGGCGGAAACACCCCCGCCTCCCCCGAGGCCGTCGACGCGTTCGGCCGCTACGCCGCCGAGATCGCGAAGAACTTCGACGTCGCGGGCCTCGAGGTGTTCAACGAGTTCAACCACGACCGGTTCCAGACCGGATCCTGCGGTTCCGCCCCCGAGTGCTACCCGCCGCTGGTGAAGGCGACCGAGAAGTACGTCGCCGAGGTCGACCCCGAGATTCCGATCGTGGCCGGCTCCACCGCCAACTACGACGGCGACTGGTTCCGCGGGCTCTGGGCCACGGGCGTCATCGAGAACGCCGACGCCATGAGCTTCCACCCGTACAACAAGTGGATCTACGACACCCCCGAGAGCCTCGCGGGCGTCATCAGCGAGTCGAACGACGACATGCAGTCGATCGGCGGCGAGGTGCTGCCGATCTGGATCACCGAGTTCGGATGGACCACGGGCGCCGAGCTCGGGCAGCAGGTCTCGCTCACGGTGCAGGGCGAGCGCCTCGCCCGCGCCGAGCTCACGGCCTTCGCCTCGGGCGCCGAGAAGTACTTCTGGTACGACCTCGTCAACGACAGCACCGACCCGAACAACCACGAGGGCAACTTCGGCATGTTCGAGCAGCGTCGCGACGGCGTCGCCGCGCAGCCGCCCCGCCCCGCGGCATTCGTGCAGGCCCTGCTGATCAACGAGATCGGCGGCCGCGAGTCGGCGGGTCACGCAGATGCCGGCGATGGCGTGCAGACGTCGGTCTTCGGCGAGAATGAAGATGCCGTCACCGCGGCCTGGTCGTACGACGGCGATCGCACGGCGACCCTCGAGGCCTCCGGCCCCGTCGTCGTGACCAGCATGTGGGGGTCGACGACGACCGTCGAGCCCGAGAACGGAAAGGTCGAGGTCGCGGTGGGCGCATCCCCCGTCTTCATCGAGGAAAAGTAAGTGACGAACCGAAACGATCCCACCGCGGGCCTCACGCGCAAGCAGATCCGCGAGCTGCGCGCGGCCGGCACGGGCGAGCAGCCGGCCGACGCGCCGACCACCGCCCTGCCCCTCGCCGACGACGCCCCGACCCCCGCGATGGGCACCCCGGTTCAGCCGGGCTCCCCCGCCGTGCCCCCGCAGGATCCGCCCGCAGCGGGCGGCGGATCGGCTGAGGTTCCGCCGGAGAAGCGCTGGACCAAGCGCCACACGAAGCGCGCGATCATCATCGCGATCATCGTGCTCGTGGTCTGCACCGCCTGGCTCGGGATCCGCGCCCTCATGGTCAAGCACGACGTCGAGGCCGCCCAGCGCATCGTCACGCACGTGCAGGAGGAGCCCGACACGCTGCGCGGCGCGCTGCCCGTGCTCGGCGACTACGTCGGATCCGCCGCGGGCGTGCGGTGGGATCCCGTCTGGCGCCTGGCCGAGTTCGTGCCGTGGGCCGGCACGAACCTCAAGGGCGTTCGGCTCTCCGCCGAGTCGCTCGACGTCGCCGTGAACGACCTCGCCGTGCCCGCGCTCGATGCGATGGACAGCGGCGGAGACGAATCGGTTCTGCAGAAGATCCTGCCCGTGCTCGACAACGTGCAGCCGCGCGTCGAGAAGCTCGCGAACGGCCTCGAGAAGGTCGCCGACTCCGATTCGCTCATCGGTCCCGTGCGAGACGGCGTCGACACGGTCAACGGCGTGATGCAGTCGGCGGCGCCGGCGCTCGGCGTCGCGCCCGGCCTGCTCGGTGCCGACGGCGCGAAGAACTACCTGCTGGTGTTCATGAACAACGCCGAGTCGGTCGGCCTCGCCGGATCCGCGGCGTCGCAGACCCTCGTGCACGTCGACAACGGCAACCTCGAGATCACGGCACAGGCCGGATCCGGGGAGTTCAGCGAGACCGCGGGACCCGTCGACGTCGAGGTGCCGCAGAGCGCCCTCGATCTCTACACGAGCTTCCTCGTCGACCACGTGAACACGACGGCCAGCCGCCCCGACTTCCCGACCATGGCGTCGCTCAACAAGGCGTTCTGGAACCGCGACATCGGTGACCAGCAGATCGACGGCGTCGTGGGCATCGACCCGATCGCGCTCGGGTTCATCCTCGAGGCGACGGGGCCGATCAACATCGAGGCCACGGGTGACACGATGTCGGCCGACAACGCCGTGCAGCTGCTGCTGAGCGATGTGTACTCGCGCTGGAACGCCTACGAGACCCCCGAGATCGTCGACGAATTCTTCGCAGGCGTCGCGACCCAGGTGTTCGACAAGATCGCCACGGCCGACTTCAACATGATGGGCATGGTCTCGTCGCTGCAGCGCGGCATCGACCAGGGCTCGATCCTGTTCCACAGCTTCGACGACGAGACGCAGAACTTCATCGCCGACGAGCGGGTCTCGGGCATCCTGCCGACCGACAACGAGGAGACGAGCACGGTCGGCGTGTACTTCCGCGACGAGTCGGCGTCGAAGATCGACTACTACATGCGGTCGAACATCGACGTGACGCAGACCTGCTCCGACGGCGGCAGCACGTTCGATGTGCAGACGACCCTGCACCTCGACATCGACCCGGCGGCCGCCGAGGCGCTGCCCGACTACGTCAAGAGCGCCAACTGGGGCGCATCGCAGTTCCGCACCGCCGTGTACGTCTACGGTCCTCCCGGCACGACGCTCGACGAGGTCAGCGTCGAGGGGCGCGAGGTCGAGGTGAAGAGCGAAGACATCGACGACCTCGGCCGTCCGGTCGCGTTCTTCTGGACCTACCTCGCACCCGGCGAGCTGGCGACCGTGAACGCGTCGTTCTCGGGCGACGGCGAGTTCGGCCCCGCCGCGCTGTGGTCGACGCCGATGGTCAACGCCACGACGGGCACCGTCGCCGCCTGCGGCGAGTAGCGCAGACGACGAAGCGGGGCGCCACCTTTTCAGTGGCGCCCCGCTTTCTCGTTCCCGCGCCGCGCGCTCAGTACGGGAGGATGCGCGTGGGGGCCGTGGGCGTGCGATCCGCGCCGTGGCTGTAGTTGTCGATCACGGCCGTGGCGTTCGGATCCCGGTAGCCGCGCTGAGCGGATCGCGCCCCGCCGCCGCGATGCTCCGCTTCCCAGCGGGCCCGAGCGAGCACCTTGCGGTCGCGGGCATGCACCATCGCGCGGATGAACGCCGCCATGATCGTGCCGATCCACGCCCCGATCGAGTTCGAGACGACGTCGCGGATGTCGCTCACGCGGTCGCCGAGGAACTCGCCCTG
This sequence comes from Candidatus Microbacterium stercoravium, assembly GCA_019117025.1. Classification (GTDB taxonomy): domain Bacteria; phylum Actinomycetota; class Actinomycetes; order Actinomycetales; family Microbacteriaceae; genus Microbacterium; species Microbacterium stercoravium. The sequence continues at coordinate 7,399 of DXAM01000006.1, forward strand.
GGTCCACTCGATCGCGCCCGAGTACGCGGGCAGGATCAGCAGCGCGAGCCACCAGCCCCAGCCCGGAAGCGCGAGTCCCAGCAGGAACCCGAGCGGGATGAACATGCCGATGTTCGCGACGAACTCGAGCTCCATGTAGCCGAACGCGTCGGGCACACCGACGCGGTGCAGCGCGTTCAGCACGCGATCGGCGATCGAGTTCACGCCGATGCCGTCGAGCGTCGGAGACAGCGTGACCCACATCACGAACGCGAGGTAGATCACGAAGAGCACCGTGGCGAGTCCGACGCGCAGGCGACTGCGGGCGGGCTTGCGGTCGTCAGCGTACGTCATATGGCGAGGGTAATCGCTCGCCCCTGTGAGCCGACGAAAAAGCGGGGCGGATCCCGGAGGATCCGCCCCGCTTTGTCAGCGAGACCGAAGGTCTTACTTGATGACCTTCGTCACCGTGCCGGCGCCGACCGTGCGGCCACCCTCGCGGATGGCGAAGCCGAGGCCGTCTTCCATGGCGATGGGCTGGATGAGCTCCACCGTCATGTCGGTGGTGTCACCGGGCATGACCATCTCGGTGCCCTCGGGCAGCGTGATGACGCCGGTCACGTCCGTCGTACGGAAGTAGAACTGCGGGCGGTAGTTCGTGTAGAACGGGTTGTGACGGCCACCCTCGTCCTTCGAGAGGATGTACGCGGTGCCCTCGAAGTTGGTGTGCGGCGTCACCGAACCGGGCTTCACGACGACCTGGCCGCGCTCGACGTCCTCGCGCTTCAGACCGCGAAGCAGCAGACCACAGTTCTCGCCGGCCCATGCCTCGTCGAGCTGCTTGTGGAACATCTCGATACCCGTGACCGTGGTCTTCTGGGTGTCGCGGATGCCGACGATCTCGACCTCGGAGTTGATCGCGAGGGTGCCGCGCTCGGCGCGACCCGTGACGACCGTGCCACGACCGGTGATCGTGAAGACGTCCTCGACCGGCATCATGAAGGGCTTGTCGAGGTCACGGTCCGGGGTCGGAACGTACTCGTCGACGGTGTCCATGAGCTCGGCAACCGAGTTGGCCCACTTCTCGTCGCCCTCGAGCGCCTTGAGAGCCGAGA
>DXAM01000042.1 GCA_019117025.1 Candidatus Microbacterium stercoravium
GAGGTCTGCCGACTGCTCAGCGATCACCGGGGCCGGATCCGCGCCGCCGTGAGCGAGTTCGTCGACCCCCAGATCGACCAGATGCTGCGCGAGCTGACGACCTCGCTCGACGCGCCGTTCGACCCCCGAGACCTTGGCGCCTAAGGCCCGAAGACATACCGTGTCCCAGCTGGTGCTGCTTTCCGGCCGTCTTTCCCGCCGGAAGTGGGACACGGTATAGGGGTTACTCGTCTTCCCAGGGCCAGCGGGGGCGGGAGGCGACGGTGCGGCGCAGAGCGATGGCGGCCCACGATGCGATGAGCGCGGCGCCGAAGATGAGCGGCGAGACCCACCCGACGAGGATCTCGCTCAGCACGCCGCCGACGACGCCCAGATCCCCCGTCGAGACCAGCGCCGCGACGCCGAGCGCGAGCGCGTGGGTCGCCGCCGTGCCAAGGGCCGTGGATCCGGCGAGCCAGAAGCTCGGACGCGCGTGCCGCGCCGGGCCGATGAGGAAACCCGCGAACGCGAGGATCGATATCCCCGCCGCGACGTACGCCGAGATGAGCCCCACACCCGATGTCGTGATCACATCGTCATCGATGATCAGGCTGCCGAACCCGAGCCCCGCCACGAGCAGCGCGAGATAGCCCACGCTCGCGAATGCCACGAGCGCCGGCGCCGGTACCTGAGCCTGAGATGCCATGCCCCCATCCTCCCCCGAAACGGCGAATGCCCGCCGGAATCCGCCGGCGGGCATTCGTGACGTCGATGACGCGGCTTACGGAGCCTTGGGGCCCTCCGACATCAGACGCTCGTACTCGTCGCGCTCGACCTGGTTCTGCACCGTGATGCGGGCACCGCGTCGCGACACCCATGCACCGAACCAGATGGTCACCTCGCGCGCGATGATGATCGACGCGAGCGCCATCGGTGTGAACACGACGTTGAGCAGCAGGTCCTTGCCCTCGCTCGGCGTGATGTTCCAGAACGGCGCGGCCAGGAAGGCTCCCGCAATGTGGCCGACGTAGGTCAGCAGCGCGACGATCAGGCCGAGCACCACCCACGACCACCAACGGGCCCGGTTCACGAACACGCCGAGCAGCCAGAACGCCAGCCAGAAGGCGACGACCGTGAACCAGAACGAGGGCTGCAGCAGCACATCGGTCGCGAAGTCCAGCGGATCGAGCACCGCCTCGGCGTCGATCGACGGCACGGCAGCAACGAAGACCTGCCAGAGATACGCCGTGGCCGCATACAGCACGCCGAACGCGACGGCGGCGAGAAGGCCGATCAGGCCCGCCGCACCGCGGTTGCCGCGCGGGCGCGGCGGCTCCGGCGCCTGCACGAAGATCGGGCCCGGTGCGGGCGTGACCTGCGGGCTCACCTGTGAGGGCTCGACCGGCTCGTCGAACGGGGCCGCGGCGGTCTGCGCGGGCTCAGACGCCGAGAACGTTTCGGTCTTCGCGGGCTCGAACCAGGGATCCGCAGCCCTGTCGACGGGCTCGGGCTCGGGCGCACCCGGCGCGACCGGAGCCGCAGCGGCCGTGTCGGCTTCGAGGCGGTCGAGCTCGGCGGCGAGGGCCTCGTAATCGGGCTCCTCAGCCGGCTCGTCGGGCGTCGCCGTGCCGCGGGACTCGGGGTCCGGAACGGCGGAGTCCGTCTCGGGAGCCGCGTCGTGCTCGGCCGCTGCCGCGCGGAACGCGGGCGTGTCCTCCGCTGCGGAGCTGGTCGGCACGATCACGTCGGGCTCGGTGCCTGCGGCGCGGAACTCCGTGGTGTCGGGGGCCGCACCGGAGCGCGTGATCTCCTCGGCGCCCTCCGCGGCATCCGCCTCAGAACCCGCGGATCCGTCGTCGTTCAGCGAGGCCGCCTCGCGGCCCGGCTCTGCGTCTGCCGTCGAGCCCGGCTCAGAAGCAGCCTGCTCGGCGTCGTCGACGTGCTCGCCGACGGTGTTGTTCGTGTCCTTCTTCGAACCCAATTCGTCGCTCATCGCGGGCGCTCCTCACGGCGGGGGATCTCCCCTCCCGCGGCAGACTAACGCGGGATGCATGTCACGCACGTGCGCCACGCGCGTGGCACGGCGCCTATTCAGCGGAGCCGGAGCGCAGCCAGTCGAAGAATCCGAAGAAGATCCCGTCCAGCCAATCGCCCACCGCGGGGAAGAACGGCAGTGCCGCCCACACCAGCAGCGCGATGACGGCGAGCACGATCACCGTGCCGATCGCGGTCGCGATCCTGCTGCGTCCTCCGATCGCCATGCCGCCAGCGTACCGACGGATCCGCGGCGCACGGAGCACGCTCGTCGCGCGTCGCGGATCCGACGATCGGCTCAGATCCAGTCCATCGCGACGGCGCCGATCACGGCCGCCGCGATGACGACCACGGCGCAGCCCGCGACGATCCAGCCGATCTTCGCCCGCCTCGACAGCCGGTCGTGCCGGCGCGGACCGCCCGCGAGCATCGCCACCGCCGGATCGGTGGATGCCGGCCCGTACGGCGGCGCGGGCGCAGGCGGAACGACCGTTGCGCCGTGCTCGGCCAGCTCTGTCGGGTCGGCGGTCAGCGACGGAGAAGATGGGTCCGCCTGCGGGCCGGCCGGATCCTCGAGCGCGTCGGCGTTCGTGGGATCCGGCTCGGGAATGTCGTCGTGCGGACCAGGTTGATCGCTCATGATCGGAGCCCCCGTTGTCTCTCGTTGAGTCAGGAGGGTAACAAGGATCCCTCGCGGGGCCGAGCCCCTGGACAGATCCGCTCCGGCCGCGATCTCACGCAGCGGGTCAGAACTCCGACAGGTCGACCGAGACCTCGCCGTCGTCGCCGACGGATACGGGAACGACCGTTCCGTAGTTGAACGGCGCGCTCACCTCGGTGTCGTCGTCCTCCCAATCGTCGTCCTCGTCCCAGCGCCGCTGGTAATCGATGTGCATCCTGCCGCCGTCGACGAGCACGTAGGCCCCGTCTTCGTCGTCGACGAAGGTGAGCTCCGGTTCCTGGGTCCACGAGCGCTTGATGCCCGTCACCGCGTACGACGGCTCGCGCCATCCGAGCACGTCGGAGCAGTCGCTCGGCTGGAACTTGTCGCTCGTCATGCACAGGTCGATGCGTTCCTGCACCACCGCGATCGCCTGCTGCTGTGCGTCGTCGGTCCACGTCGGGAAGAAGGTCAGCGCGTCGTCGCCCTCGCTGCCGTCGGCGTTCGGCAGCACGGTCACGGCGATGTCGTCGCCGTAGGTGAACGGGCCGTCATCCGACGTCGGCGCCTCGAAGGTGTACGTGCCGGGCAGAACGGGCAGTGCCGTGGCGCCCTCCGCATCGGCGAAGCCGCTGAGGTCGACCTCGACGCCGTTGACCCGCGTGACCTGCGAGACATCGCCCACGACGAGCGTCTGCCCCGGGCCCTCCTCGATGCGCCAGTCGTCGAACAGCACCGCCTGCGTGCCGTGCTTCTGCAGCCGCATGAGCACGTCGTAGTTCTTGCTGTCGACCGTCAGCTGCGCCGCGACATCCACGACGCCGTCGTACTCGTCGACATCGGTGATCTCGTAGGCGGTGGGGCGGTCGTCCGCCGCGGCGTAGATCTCGGACGCCAGCAGCACGCGCTCGGCGGAGGTGACGTTCGGCGCCCAGAGCTCGAGCGCACGACCCGCGTCGCCGTCGACGACGGCCGACAGGTACTCCTCCGCGCGGGCCTGCGCCGAGTACGTCGTCGCCGCCAGGTGGTTCTTGATGAACACGCCCACCACCAGCGCGGCCACGAGCACGACGACGGCGGATCCGCCGATGAGCCAGCCGATCTTCGCCTTCCTCGACACCGGCGTGCGCTCGCGGGCGCCGTCGGAGAGCATCGCGACGACGGGATCCACGGGCGCGGTCGCGTACGGCTGCGCCGGCGCGGGAGGCGCGGCGGGCGAGCCATGGGCGGCGAGCAGGGCCGGTTCCGCGGGCACGGGCGGGATCTCGTGGCCCGCGGGCAGCACCGCCGGATCCTCGAGGCCCTGCGCACTCGGCGCAGACGGATCCGCCGGTCGCGCGGGGATGCCCTCGGGCTGCGGCGCCGCGGCGAGCGGCGCGTCGTGGTCGGCGGGGCCGTGCGGCGCGGCGGCGTTCGGAGCCACCGGAGCATACGGGGCAGGCGGCGCGCTCGGGTCCGCGACGGGCGGGTTCGGGTCCGCGGGAGCGTGCGACGCGGCGGCAGCGTTCGGATCCACCGGAGCGTACGGCGCGGCGGGCGCGTTCGGATCCGCGGGAGCCGCCGCGGGAGCGCTCGGACCCGCCGGAGCGTACGACCCGCCGGGCGCGGGAGACGCGGGAGACGCCGGCGCGTTCGCTGCGGCGGCGGATCCGACGGTCGCGCCGACCGCGATCGTTCTCACGACACCGCCGGGCACGGCGGCCACGAATGCGGGCACGACGAAGCGTGCGAGCACCTCGACCACGGCGCCGATGACGGCGAACAGCAGGAAGGTCCACACGGCGGGGCCGAAGGCGACGCGTGCGGTGCCGCCGAGCCCGCCCTCGAGCAGCGCACTGAGGTCGCCCGACGTCGACACCGATGCCGACACGGACACGCGACCGGCGAGCGTCACGAGCACGCCGACGACCGCGTACGCGACAGGAAGCAGTGCCCAGGATGCACCATCGCGCGCCACACCGGTGCGCAGCCGCCACCGCACGCTCACGATCGCGAGCGCGAGCACGGCGACCAGGGGCAGCACGATGCGGATCCACACGGGGAAGAAGTCTGAGAACATCCAGACGCTGGGCATGTCCTCCGCCAGCTCGCCGAGGCCGCTGAAGTCGCCGATCAGCTCATTCGTCGCCCCGCCCGTGACCGACGCGCCCACGGTCGCGAGCGATGCGATCGCGCCCCCGTCGGCCGCGAGGAACGGCAGCAGCACGGGCGCGAGCAGCACCAGTCCGATGATCTCCCCCGCCCCGTTCGCCTCGAACGCGACGACGGCGATGACCGTGAGAGCGATGAGCGCACCCAGCCCGCCGATGTGCTCGAGGGCCTGCACGAGCGCCGTGCGGGCGCGGCTGCGTGCCGTACGCACGGGCGAGAGCACGAAGAAGGCCGCGGCCCCGACCAGTGCGATCCCGGCGATGACGCTCCAGAAGGAGATCGCCCGAGTGGTGAAGCTGCCCGGTGCGCCCGGCAGCGCAATCGAGAGGGGCGCGACGAGCTGCAGGATCACCACCACGAGTGCGAAGGCGGCACCCGCGGCCGCCGCGACGACGAGACGCAGGCCGGCCGTCAGGTCGGTGCGCGGGACCGCGCGCCGGGCGAACAGACGCACCGACACCAGGGCGGCGATCGGCACCAGCACCGGGATGAACAGCGCGGAGACGCTGAACGACGCCGCACCGGCCACGGACGTCGACGCCCCCAGCGATCCGCCGAATCCGGCGCCGAGCAGCTGCGCGATGACCGCGAACCAGTGCGGAGCCAGGAGCTCGAAGAACTCGGATCCACCGCGATCGCCGAGGAACAACCGGCCGCCGAACATTCCGAGCAGCGTGATCAAGATGCTCGCCGCGAGCGCCCCCGCGAGTGCGAGGCCGGAGGTGATGAGCGCCGCGATCCACGGATCCTTCGCGGCCAGCGGAGCGGGCACCTTCTCCCGGGCCGATGCGACCGCGCCAGCGAACGCCTGCTGCGCGTTCTGCCCCGGCCCCGGAACAGGCGCGCCCTGCGGCGCATACGGATCCTGCGGGGCAGCGGCGGGCGCCTGCGGCGGCACCGGCGCACCGGGATACTGCGGCGGGACCGGCGGTGTCGCAGCCGCGCTCTCACCCGGATCCGGAACCGGTCCGCCCTCATTCGGACGCGACTGATCGCTCATCGACTCTCCCCCTGTATATCAAACCGACTCGGAGAGGCTATCAATCTTCTGAAACCGGCCCGCGCTCCGGGTCGCCGCATGACGGAATCGGCCCCCACGATCCGAAGATCATGGGGGCCGATGTCAGCTCACGTCAGGTCAGTTATACGTACCCGGCGTGAAGTCGTCGGTCGAGAACGCGTCGAAGTCGACGTAGCTGTAGTCGCCCTCCGCGAACGCACCGTCGGATGCGAAGATGCGGTTCGGGTAACGCTCCGCCTTCGCCTCCTCGGTGGCCTCCACCTCGACGTCGCGGTACTTGGCGAGGCCCGTACCGGCCGGGATGAGCTTACCGATGATGACGTTCTCCTTGAGACCGATCAGCGGGTCGCGCTTGCCCTGGAGCGCCGCCTCCGTGAGGACGCGGGTGGTCTCCTGGAACGACGCGGCCGACAGCCACGACTCCGTCGCGAGCGACGCCTTCGTGATACCCATCAGCTCGGGGCGACCCGACGCGGGGCGCTTACCCTCGGCCACCGACGCACGGTTGACGTCCTGGTAGTGGCGCAGGTCGACCATCTCGCCCGGCAGCAGGTCGGTCTCGCCGTGGTCGACCACGGTGACCTTGCGCAGCATCTGCCGCACGATGACCTCGATGTGCTTGTCGTGGATCGGCACACCCTGCGAGCGGTACACGCCCTGCACGCCGTCGACGAGGTACTTCTGCACCTCGCGAGCGCCCTGCACGCGCATGATCTCCTTCGGGTCGAGCGTGCCGACCTGAAGCGCCTCGCCGACCTCGACGTGCTGCCCGTCTTCGACGAGAAGCGTCGCGCGCTTCAGCACCGGGTAGACGTGCGGCTCGTCGCCGTTGTCGGGCGTGACGATGACCTTCTTGCCCTTGTCGGACTCTTCGATCGTGATGCGACCGGCGGCCTCCGAGATCGGCGATGCGCCCTTCGGCGTACGCGCCTCGAACAGCTCCTGCACGCGGGGCAGACCCTGCGTGATGTCGTCTGCCGACGCGGATCCACCGGTGTGGAACGTACGCATCGTGAGCTGCGTGCCGGGCTCACCGATCGACTGCGCCGCGATGATGCCGACGGCCTCACCGATGTCGACGAGGTTGCCCGTCGCCAGCGAGCGCCCGTAGCAGCGGGCGCAGACGCCGACTGCCGAGTCGCACGTGAGCACGGAGCGCACCTTGATCTCGGTCACGCCGGCGGCGACGAGCTTCTCGATCATCGGGTCGCCGACGTCCTGGCCGGGCTGAGCCAGCACCGTGCCGTCTTCGCCGACCACGTCGACCGCGAGGTTGCGGGCGAACACCGAGTTCTCGACGTTGCTGTCCTTGACGAGCACGCCGTCGGCGCCGGGGGCGGCGATCGGGTACGTCAGGCCCTTCGACGTTCCGCAGTCCTCCTCGCGGATGATGACATCCTGCGAGACGTCGACGAGACGACGCGTGAGGTAACCCGAGTCGGCCGTGCGCAGAGCCGTGTCGGCGAGACCCTTACGCGCACCGTGGGTGGCGATGAAGTACTCGGCGACCGTCAGACCGTCACGGAACGACGACAGGATCGGGCGGGGGATGATCTCGCCCTTCGGGTTGTTCACGAGACCACGGATGGCCGCGATGTTACGGATCTGCAGCCAGTTACCACGGGCACCCGACGACACCATGCGGTAGATCGAGTTGTCCTTCGGGAACGAGTCCTTCATCTCCTGCTGGAGAACGTCGGTCGCCTCGGTCCACAGCGCGGTGAGCTCCTGACGGCGCTCGGCGTCGGTCGTGAGGCCCTTCTCGTACTGAGAGGTGATCTTCGCGGCCTTCTTCTCGTAGTCCGCAATGATCTCGCCCTTCTTGGCCGGCGAGACGATGTCGCTGAGCGCGACGGTGACACCCGAACGCGTGGCCCAGTAGTACCCCGCGTCCTTGATGTTGTCGAGCGTCTCAGCCGTGACGACCTTCGGGTACTCCTCGGCGAGCTTGTTCACGATCTGCGAGAGCTTGCCCTTGTCGGCCTGCTCGCGCACGAACGGGTAGCCCTTCGGCAGCTGGCCGTTGAAGATCATCTGTCCGAGCGAGGCGTCGACCAGACCGTGCGTGTCGTAGCCCTCCGGGGCGTCGCCCTCGAGGAACGTGAGACCCGGCTGGTAGATGCGGGCCTGCGCCTGCAGGTGCAGGGTCCCCTCCTCGAACGCCATCTGCGCCTCTTCGACCGAGCCGAACACGCGGCCCTGACCGAGGGAGTCCTCGATGACCGTCGTGAGGTGGTGCAGACCGATGATCATGTCCTGCGAGGGCAGGGTCACCGGGCGGCCGTCCGACGGCTTCAGGATGTTGTTCGATGCGAGCATGAGCGTGCGCGCCTCGGCCTGCGCCTCCACCGACAGGGGAAGGTGCACGGCCATCTGGTCGCCGTCGAAGTCGGCGTTGAACGCCGCGCAGACGAGCGGGTGCAGCTGGATCGCCTTGCCCTCGACGAGCTGGGGCTCGAACGCCTGAATACCGAGGCGGTGCAGTGTGGGTGCACGGTTCAGCAGAACCGGGCGCTCACGGATGACCTCGTCGAGCACGTCCCAGACCTCGGGGCGCGTGCGCTCGACGGCGCGCTTGGCGGCCTTGATGTTCTGCGAGTG
>DXAM01000043.1 GCA_019117025.1 Candidatus Microbacterium stercoravium
GCTTCTCTTCGATGTCGCCCGCCGCCTCGATGATCGCGCGCACGCGGTCTGCGATCTCGGGGTTGTACGGCATCTCTACTCCCCGGCGGAGCCTGCGGCGGTCGTTGAGACGTCGGTGCGCACGAACCGCAGGTGCGAACGGCTCGCGGTCGGCCCCTGCTGCCCCTGGTAACGATTGCCGTACGCGCCGTACGCGTTCTCGGCAGGCGACGAGAGCCGGAAGAAGCAGAGCTGACCGATCTTCATGCCGGGCCACAGCTTGATCGGCAGCGTCGCCATGTTTGACAGCTCGAGGGTGACGTGACCGGAGAATCCCGGATCGATGAACCCGGCCGTCGAGTGCGTCAGCAGGCCGAGGCGCCCAAGCGACGACTTGCCCTCGAGTCGGGCCGCGACATCGTCGGGCAGCGTGACGGTCTCGAACGTGCTCGCGAGCACGAACTCGCCGGGATGCAGGATGAACGGCTCATCCGCGGCCACCTCGACCAGGTGAGTGAGATCGGGCTGATCCTCGGCCGGATCGATGAACGGATACTTGTGGTTGCTGAACAGCCTGAAGTAGCGGTCCATGCGCACGTCAACGCTCGACGGTTGCACCATCAGTCGGTCGAGCGGATCCAGACGGATGCGTTGGGCGTCGAGCTCGGCGTTGATATCACGATCGGAGAGCAGCACGGCTCGAGTCTACTTTGCGATCGCGAGCCGTCCTCGACTACGCTCGACGTATTCGGGGCTGTAGTTCAATGGTAGAACTTCTGCTTCCCAAGCAGACAGCGCGGGTTCGATTCCCGTCAGCCCCTCCACTATTGGCACTCGGCGTCGCGTACCCTCGAGCCCATGACCACGATCCTGCTCACCGGCTTCGATCCGTTCGGCGACGACGCGCGCAACCCCTCCGGCGAGGCGGTGCGCGCCGTCGCGGCCCGGTGGGAGCGCGCCGAGACGCTGGTCGCCGAGGTGCTGCCCGTCGCATTCGACGCGGCGGGGGCCCGCATGCGCGAGCTCATCGCCGAGCACGCCCCCGACGTCGTGATCGCGACGGGCGTCGCGGGCGGGCGACGCGTGATCACGCCCGAACGCGTCGCGATCAACGTGCGCGACGCACGGATCCCGGACAACTCGGGCGCGCAGCCCGTCGACGCGCCGAGCATCGACGGCGCGCCCGCGGCCTACTTCTCGACACTGCCCGTGAAGGCCATCGCGGCAGCGGTGGACGGAGCGGTCTCGGACACGGCCGGCACGTTCGTGTGCAACCACACGATGTTCGTCGCGCTGCACGAGACCGCCGGAACGCCGGGAGTGCGCGCCGGGTTCATCCATGTTCCGTGGTCGCACGAGTCCGCGCCCGCGAACGCGCCTTCCCTTCCGCTCGACGAGATCGTGACCGCGCTCGAGCGGGCGATCGCCGCGACCGCCTGAGCTCCGCGGCAGTCGGCAACATTTTCGCGACGAGCGGCGCGTGCTTCACAATCTGCTCAACAGTCTTCTGGGAGATTGCGCATGCTGATGCGAACCGGCATGATCGGTTAGTGACCTCAGAGATCCCCGTTCCCCACCCCGCGCCCACGCACTCCGTCGCCGACGACGTGCTCGGCATCCTCTGCGGCACGATCGTCGTCTCGGTGGGCCTGTTCCTGCTGCGCGCGGGCGGGGTCGTGACGGGCGGCACCGCGGGTCTGACCCTTCTGCTGGACTACACGACGCCGGTCCCGTTCGGCGTGCTCTTCCTCGCGATCAACCTGCCGTTCTTCCTGCTTGCGATCCGCAGCAAGGGGTGGGGATTCGTGCTGCGCAGCGCCCTCGCGATCGCGCTCGTGTCGGTCTTCGCCTCGTTCCATGCGATTCCCGGCATCGGGGCGCTCGGCGAGATCACGCTGAACCCCTTCTACGCAGCCGTGATCGGATCGGTCGTCGCCTCGGTCGGCGTCATCATCCTGTTCCGCCACGGCGCCAGCATGGGCGGATTCAACATCGTCGGCCTCATCCTGCAGGACAAGCTCGGGTGGCGTGCGGGATACGTGATGATGGTCGGCGACGCCGCCGTCGTGGCCGCGTCGATCGCGACCTCGACCTGGCTCGTCGTCGCGGCTTCGGCCCTCGGCGTCGTCACCATGAACCTCGTGATCGCGTTCAACCACCGCCCCGGTCGCTACGTGGCCGTGACCGCACGACGGGCGCCCCGGCCGCACTGACCGCCCGGTTCTGTCGGAACTGGCGGGGGCCGACTTCCGGTTCCGTCGGAGATTCCGCCGGACCCGGCCGATGCCCCGCACTTCATGGCTTTTCCTCCGACATACCCGAAGCACGGGCCGGCGGTGGTCCGACAGAATCAGGCCGCTACACCCGCTCGAGGTCGAACAGCACCGCCTGCTGCGGCGCGAGCGCCGGCAGAGGCACGCCCACGGTCGCCAGCACCGCGCCCGGCAGCGTGATGCCGCCGTCCTCCGCCCGGGTCACCCACTCCGGATCCGCGATGCCGATGCGCCGCGCGGGCCCCAGCTCCGTGCGCACGCGCACGCGATAGGTCGCGCTCGGG
>DXAM01000044.1 GCA_019117025.1 Candidatus Microbacterium stercoravium
GAGCGCGAGCGACTCCATCGTCGGCTCGTCCTGCTGGATGAACGACGTGAACGTCGAAGCGCCGATGTTGTCGCCCGACGACACGAACAGGGTGTTGGGGCTCTCCGACTCGAACTGGCGCACCGCGCCGACGAGCGAAGCGGCTCCCGCCACACCGCCGGCGGGATCGGCCTCGATGCGGCCGTGGAAGTCGTTGATGCCGACGATGCGCACGTCGGTCGTGTCGCCCTCGACAGCCGCCGTCGCCGCTTGCGGCACGAGGATTAGGCCGCCGACGACGGCGAGCGCGGCGCAGGCCCCGAGCCCGCGATTCATGGGTGATCGCATTGCAGTCCTTCGAACAGGGATTCGCGTCGCCCCGGTTCAGGGCGTCAGAACTTGTTCTAGCGCGCTTGGGCGCCGAGCGCGAGACCCCTCGGTGAACGGCAGGTGAAGTCGGGCGGCCTCAGGCGTCGCCGCGGCCGGCGGCGTACCCGTCGGCGAAGGCCTCGTCGTACCCCTTGCGGAACATGTCCGTCGGCCCCGTGCGCGGAATCGTTCGGGCGCCGGGCAGGTCGAGGGATCCGACGAGATCCGCACGCCCGCGCACGACGGCGACCGGTCGGCCCGTCGCCTTGCCCTTCACGAGATCGGCGGCCGAGCACAGCTCGTCGGCGACGCACGGCAGCGTGACCGACAGCTCGCGGCCCTGCGCGTCGGTCGTGCCGCGCAGGTCTTCGAACACGGTGACGCCGGCGGATCCGATGGCCTGGTCGGTCTGTCCGTCGCGCCAGGCGCGCCCCAGCGTGTCGCTCACGAGCACGCCCACGTCGACGCCGAAGCGCGCGCGGAGGCTCGCCGCGAGCGCGCGCGCCGAGGCATCCGGATCCTCGGGCAGCAGCAGGATCGTGCCCTCGGGCGTGTTCGACGCGTCGACGCCCGCGGCCGCAGCGACGATGCCGAGGCGGCTCTCGACGATGCGCGTCGTGGATCCGGTTGCGGGGTTGGTGCGCGAAGCGACGACGCGCACGGTCTCGGCCGTGATCGCGTCTTCGCGGTCATCGGCGTCGACGAAGCGCCCCTCGGCCTTCGAGATGATCTTGCTCGTGACGACGACGATGTCGCCCGGCGCGATGCCCTCGTCGCCGGCAGCGAGCGCGTCGCCGATGACGACCGCGAGGTCGGTTCCGGCGGTGATCTCCCCGATCCCCTCCGGAGCCCAGATCGAGATCACCGGCTGAAGCGGATCTCGGTGAGGTGCTCGCCGAGGAACGGCTCGGTGCGCTTGGTGCCGTCGATCGTGAAGCCGCGCTTCTCATAGAAGCCGGTGCCGCCGGGGTAGTTCTCGGCGATCCATCCGTACAGCGGCTCATCGTCGTCGACCACGGCGTCGAACAGCTTGCGCCCGATGCCCTTGCGGTGCCACGAGTCGAGCAGGAAGACGAAGTACAGCTCGCGCGGCGCGGGGGCGTCGTCGTCGCGCGCGGGGCCCGACGCGGCGAAGCCGACGATGTGTCCGTCGACCAGAGCCGCGGCGTGGCGGTGATCCTCCCCGCGAGCCGAGTAGTTGCTCCACAGATCTGCGAGCCGCTTGGGCGAGACGGCCTCGAGCGCGGCAGACGAGATCATGCCGTCGTACGTCTCGTGCCACACCTGCGCGTGGACGCGTCCCATGTCTGCGGCATCGGCGTCGCGGATGGGGCGGACAAGAACCTCAAGCTGTGTGTTGGTGTCCATGGCGCGAGCATAGGGCGCGCCCGTGCGAGACGCGAATCGGCGTGACACAATAATTGTGGCGTGCCTGAGCGAAGGCGTTGAGTCGCTCCGCCGGGCCAAGGGGACAGCGTCCGCCATTCGTTTCACGACGAGGAGCGTCAAATGTCCGAGATCATCGAGGCGCCGACCCCGACGCCGGTGCGCACGCAGCATCCGCGCCGGTATCTGATGTGCCGGCCCGAGCACTTCACGGTGTCGTACTCCATCAATCCATGGATGCATCCCGCCGATCCCACCGACACGGCGCGCGCGGTCGCGCAGTGGCAGACCCTGTACGACGCGTACCGCGCCCTGGGGCACGAGATCGAGCTGATCGCGCCGCAGCCGGGGCTGCCCGACATGGTGTACACCGCGAACGGCGGGTTCATCATCGACGGCGTCGCGTATCCGCCGAAGTTCCGCCACGCTGAGCGCCAGGGCGAGGAACGGTACTTCACCGAGTGGTTCCAGGAGCGCGGGCTCGACGTCGTCGAGCCGCGCACCACGAACGAGGGCGAGGGCGACTTCCTGCTCGCGGGCGAGGTGATCCTCGCGGGGCGCGGATTCCGTTCGTCTGACGAGAGCCACCGCGAGATCGCCGACATCTTCGCGCGCGAGGTCGTCTCGCTGACGCTCGTGGACCCGCGGTTCTACCACCTCGATACGGCGCTGTCGGTGCTGGATCCCGTGGTCGCGCCCGGCGCGGAGCCGACGATCGCATACCTGCCGGGCGCGTTCGACGAGCCGAGCCGCCGTGTGCTGGAGGAGCGCTTCCCGAACGCGATCCGCGTGGCGGACGCCGACGGATCCGTCTTCGGCCTCAATTCGGCGAGCGACGGGCAGAACGTCTTCATCTCGCCGCGCGCGACGGGCTTCGAAGCGCAGCTCGCCGAGCGCGGGTACACGCCCGTGACCATCGACCTGTCCGAGCTGCTGCTCGGGGGCGGCGGCATCAAGTGCTGCACGCTCGAGCTGAGAGGAACCGCATCATGACCTCGCACATCGCGCGCAACTACGCGCCCCTGCCGGTCGAGATCGCCTCGGCCGACGGGGCCTGGACGACCGATACCGAGGGGCGCCGCTACCTCGACATGCTCGCCGGGTACTCGGCGCTGAACTTCGGCCACCGCAACGCCGATCTCGTGAAGGCGGCGAAGGATCAGCTCGACCGCGTGACGCTCACGAGCCGCGCGTTCTCGAGCGACCGGCTCGAGCCGTTCGCCGCCGCGCTCGCGGACCTCTGCGGCAAGGACCTGGTGCTTCCGATGAACACCGGCGCGGAAGCGGTCGAGACCGGCATCAAGGTGGCGAGGGCGTGGGGCTACCGCGTCAAGGGGATCCCCGAGGGCCGGGCCAAGATCGTGGTCGCCGAGAACAACTTCCACGGGCGCACGACGACGATCGTGGGCTTCTCGAACGACGACGACGCCCGCGCCGACTTCGGGCCGTTCGCGCCCGGATTCGTCACGGTGCCGTTCGGCGACGCCGACGCGCTCGCCGCGGCGATCGACGACGACACGGCGGCCGTGCTCATCGAGCCCATCCAGGGCGAGGCGGGCATCGTCGTGCCGCCCGATGGGTACCTCACCGCCGTGCGCGAGGTCACGCGATCGCGGAACGTGCTGATGATCGCCGATGAGATCCAGTCGGGGCTCGGCCGCACCGGTCACACGTTCGCGTGCGATCGCGAGGGAGTCGTGCCCGACATGTATCTGCTGGGCAAGGCGCTCGGCGGCGGCATCGTGCCGGTGTCGGCCGTCGTCGCCGACGAAGACGTGCTGGGCGTCATCGAGCCGGGCCAGCACGGATCGACCTTCGGCGGCAATCCGCTCGCAGCGGCGGTCGGGCACGCGGTCGTGACGATGCTCGCGACCGGCGAATGGCAGGAGCGCGCGCGGCGGCTCGGCGAGCACCTCGAGGGCCGCCTCGCTCCACTCATCGGCAGCGGGGTGACCGAACTGCGCTGCGTGGGCCTGTGGGCCGGCATCGACGTGGACCCGTCGCTCGGCACGGGCCGTGAGATCAGCGAGCGGCTGCTCGCGCGCGGCGTGCTCGTGAAGGACACGCACGGCCAGACGATCCGCATGGCCCCGCCCCTGACGATCCGCCCGACCGAGCTCGACTGGGCCGTGGAGCAGCTGGCGCTCGTGCTGCGGACGTAGGGACGGGAGCGGACCGCCCTACGCCCCCGAGCTCTCGCGCACGACGAGCGACGGCTGCATCGTCACGGTGCGGTGCGTGTGCTCGTCGGGGGTGAGGATCTCCTCGAGCAGCAGCGCGGCAGCGGTGAGCCCCATGTCCTGGCCCGGCTGGGCCACGGAGGAGATGGGGACCACGTTGTCGTGCGCGAAGTGGTTGTTGTCGTGGCCGATCACCGCGATATCGCGCGGCACGTCGATCCCGCGCACCTGCAGCGCGTGGATCGCGCCGGCCGCCAGCGCGTCGGCAGCGGCGATCAGGCCGTCGGGGCGCAGGTGCGCGCTGCGCGCCGAGAGCTCGTCGCCGAGCTCCGTGCCGCCGCGCATCGTGATGCGCTCGGTCTCGATGACCTCGAGCGACACGCCGGCCTCCTCGGCGACGGCGCGCTGCGCACCGTGCAGGCGGTCGGAGATCGCACGGAGGCCGAACGGCCCTCCGGCGAACAGCAGCCGTGTGCGTCCGTTCTCGATCAGGTGCCGCGCCGCGATGTAGCCGCCGAACTCGTCGTCGTTGACGACGCCGCACGCATCGTCGGCGCCCGGCCAGTTGACGAGCACGAGCGGCGTGCCGCGGTCGCGCACGGCATATGCCGCGTCGAGGGGGGCGTCGAGGGGTGCGAGGATGAGCCCGCTCAACTGGGATTCCTCGAACAACGTCAGGTGCGCGTTCTGCTTGTCGAGGTCGACGTCGCTGTTCGCCAGCACGAGCTGCCGCGACTGCTCGTCGAGTCCTGCCTCGATCCCGCGCGTGATATCGAGGAAGAACGAGTTGCCGAGGTCGACGACCACGAAGCCGACCGTGTGGGAGCGCCCGACGGCCAATCGCCGAGCGGCCTCGTTGCGCACGAACCCGAGGTCGGCGATCGCCTTCTCGACGCGCTCGCGCGTGGCATCGGTGACGACGGTCGGGTTGTTGAGGACGTTCGAGACCGTGCCCATCGACACGCGGGCGTGCCGCGCGACATCTTTCATCGACGGGCGACTGTGTCCGCCGGGCGTGGTGAGTTTCATATTGGTCACATTCTCTCGCGGATCTTCCGACGCACTTGCAATTGAACCGCTTCAAACATAGCGTTGAACCGCTTCAAACCGCACGCGGCCGTGTTCGACCGCGAATCAAGGAGGATTCATGAGACTCACGCGCAAGACTCTGACGCGAAGTGCGATGGCTGCCGTGGCCGGCACATCGGCGTTCGCCCTGATGGCATGCTCGGGCGGAGGCGCCGGCGGCGGAGGATCCGCCGACGCGTTCTCGGTGCTCGTCAACGTCGAGAACGCTGAGGTTCCCGCGGTGCTCGACACGCTCGCCGCCGGCGCGTGCTCGGAGCAGGCCGACACCCTGCCGCTCGAGGTCGAGACCACCCCGCAGACGAACCTCGACCAGCAGCTCCAGCTGCAGGCCGGGCAGGCTGCGCTCCCGGTGCTGTTCTCCGCGGGCAACGCCCCCTCGCTCACCGCCGAGCTGGCGGATGCCGGTCACGTCGCCGACTTCGAGAAGGTGCTCGGCGACCTCGGCATCGCCGACCAGATCGAGCCCGCCGCGGTCTCGACGATCGAGAGCCTGTACGGCGGATTCCGCGCACTGCCGTTCGAGTACAACGTCGAGGGCATCTGGTACAACAAGCAGATCTTCGAAGAGAACGGCATCGACGAGCCGCAGACGTTCGACGACATGGTCGCGGCGGCCGAGACGCTGAACGACGCGGGCGTGCAGCCGTTCTCCGCGAGCGGCGAGCAGGGATGGCCCATCACGCGCCTGATCTCGAGCTACCTCTTCCGCGACCTCGGCCCCGACGCGATGCAGAAGGTCGCCGACGGCGAGGCCGAGCTCACGGACCCCGAGTACGTCGCCGCCGCCCAGGCGATCGCCGATCTCGGCGCCGAGGGCTGGTTCGGCAAGGGCGTCGGCTCGATCGACATGGCGACCAGCGAGAACCAGTTCCTCAACGGATCCGCCGCGATGTTCTACATGGGCAGCTGGTTCCTCAGCGGCCTCAACGACCCCGAGATGAACCAGATCGGCGTCGAGAACGTCGGCTTCATGCCCTTCCCCGCCGTCGAGGGCGGCGCGGGCGACCGCTCGCAGCTCGCCGCCAACGTCGGCCTGCCGCTGACGATGAACGCGAATCTCGTCGACGACGACACGTCGGGCTGGCTCGAGTGCATCGTCGAGAACTACGGCGCGACGGCCCTCGAGCAGGAGAACCGCGTGTCGGGCTTCGCGCTGAACGACGAGGTCGAAGACGTTCCCGAGCTCACGAGCATGGTGCAGCAGCAGGTCGCCGACACCGAGACGACCGTGCTCTGGTTCGAGGCCCTGTTCTCCGCGGAGGCCACGACCACCAGCCAGCGCAACGCCGCTCCCCTCGTGACCGGATCCCTCTCCGCCGAGGAGTTCATGCAGAAGGTCCAGGCCGACCTGTGATCCGCGTGAGGGCGGCGAGAGCCGCCCTCATCGCCGGGAGGAGATTTTCCGGATGAAGAACATTCTCGGTGACAGGCGAGCCGCTTTCGTGCTGCTTGCGCCTGCGCTGCTCGTCTACTCGGTGATCATGCTGGTGCCCGTCGTGGTGTCGCTCGGTTACACCGTGTTCGAAGGCAACGCGATCAGCGGCTTCGAATTCGTCGGCTTCGACAACTTCGTGCGCCTCATCGGCGACGCCAGGGCGCACCAGGCGCTGCTGTTCACCCTCAAATACGCGCTCGTCGTGACGATCGGCCAGGTCGTCGTCGGGTACATGCTGTCGCTGCTGTACGTGTTCGGCCTGAAGCGGGCCTCGAGCGTCGTGCGCACGCTCGTGTTCTTCCCGATCGTGATGCCGACCGTCGCCGTCGCGCTGCTGTTCCAGCAGCTCTTCTCGATCGCACCGACCGAGGGCGTCGTCAACTCGATGCTGGCCGGCTTCGGCGGCGTGCCCGTCGACTGGTTCGGCGACGGCGGCAGCGCCTTCGTCGTGATCGCGATCATGGACATCTGGCGCTCGATGGGCTTCTACGGCGTGCTGCTGTACGCGGGTCTCGTCGACATTCCCGAAGACGTGCTCGAGTCGGCGCGCCTCGACGGCGCGAGCGGTTGGCGCCTCGTGAAGCACATCGTGCTGCCGCTCTCGCTGCCCGTGCTGATCTCGTCGATCATCTTCTCGATCAACGGCACGCTCAAGGTCTTCGACAGCGTCATGGCGCTGACCTCGGGCGGTCCCGGCACCAGCACCAGCCCCCTCACGATCTCCGTGTTCGACCACGCCTTCACCTACGGCGAGTACGGCTACGGATCCACCCTCGCGATGCTGCTGACGATCATCTGCCTCATCGTGACGATCTTCATCTTCCGCGGCTCGCGGCGCGATCTGACGAAGGACGGCCCCCGATGAACACCACGCAGTCCACCAGGATGCTGACGACATCCGGATCGCGCCGCCAGCGCTTGCGCGTGCCGCGCCGCCGCTCGGTCAACCGCTTCCGACGCCTGCCGCTCTGGATCGCGGTCACGGTGCTGCTCATCGTGGTCGGCTACCCGCTCATCTGGCTCCTGCTGGGGTCGTTCAAGTCGCAGCGGGAGTTCCTCGAGGAGCCGACCTGGGCGCTCCCGCAGCAGTGGAGCTTCGAGAACTACGCCACGGCGTGGGACACCGCGGGGCTCGGCTCGGCGCTGTTCAACAGCACCATCACCGTCGTACCCGCGCTGTTCTGCATGCTGCTGTTCGGCACGGCCGCGGCGTTCGCGCTCGAGGTGCTCGTGTGGAAGGGCCGCGGCGCCGTGCTGATGATCTTCCTCGCGGGCATCATGGTCCCCGCGCAGATGATCCTGCTGCCGCTGTTCAGCGCCTATTTCCAGACGGGTCTCACGGGCTCGCTGTGGCCGCTGTTCCTGACATATACGGCAACCGGCATGCCTCTCACCGTCTTCCTGATGGCGACATACTTCCGTGCAATCCCGCGCGAGGTGTTCGAAGCGGCGACGCTCGACGGGGCATCGATCTACCGGCAGTTCTTCTCGGTCGCGGTGCCGATGATGAAGAACGGCCTGTTCACCGTCGGCCTCGTGCAGTTCTTCTTCTTCTGGAACGACCTGCTCATCTCGCTCACGTTCGCGAACTCGAGCAAGCTCCGCACGCTCCAGGTCGCGCTCCTGAACTTCAACGGCAACTTCGGCACGACGCAGTACGGTCCGCTCTTCGCGGCCGTCAGCATCAACGTATTCGCGCTGCTCATCATCTATCTCCTGCTCAACCAGAGCATTCAGAAGGGCTTGACGGCCGGCGCCGTCAAGGGATGATCGGCGTGCAGAGAGGAACACATATGCGCGTCACCGCGCCCCGCTTCGAACAGGCCGAGGACTCCCTCGGCATCGGTGTCCGCGCTCCGCGCCTGTCCTGGCGCATCGATGCGGCGCCGGGATGGCGCCAGGCCGAATGGGAGGCCGAAGCCACGCGCGGCTCCGACGTGACGACGGCACGCGGATCCGGTGCCGACCAGGTGCTCGTCGCCTGGCCGTTCGCGCCGCTCGCCTCGCGCGAGCGCGTCGGCGTGCGCGTGCGCGTTCGCGGATCCGACGGCGTGTGGTCGGACTGGAGCGAGGCGTCGATGGTCGAGGCGGGCCTGCTCGAGCCCGACGACTGGCGCGCCCAGCCGGTCGGCGCCGGGTGGCCGGAGGCCGCCGACACCGAGCGTCGCCCGGCGCTCGTGCGTCGCGGATTCTCGCTGCCCGGCGAGATCGCGAGCGCGCGGCTCTACGTCTCGGCGCACGGCCTCGCCGAGGTCGAGATCAACGGCCGCCGGGTGGGCGATCACGAGCTGACCCCCGGTTGGACGGTCTACGGGCAGCGGCTCGTGTACTGGACCTTCGACGTCACCGATCATCTCGTGCCGGGCGACAACGCGATCGGCGCGTGGCTCGGCGACGGCTGGTACCGGGGCCGCCTCGGATTCAACGGCGGGTACCGCGACCTGTACGGCATCGACCAGGCGCTGATCGCGCAGCTCGAGGTCACGCTGCAGGACGGATCCGTCGTGACGGTCGCGACCGACGCCGACTGGCGCGCTGCGCTGAGCCCCATCCTCGTTTCGGGTCTGTACGACGGCGAGGTCTACGACGCACGGGCGGAGATCCCCGCGTGGTCGTCGCCCGGCGAGGTCACGGGGGAGTGGTCGCCCGTTGCGGTCGGGCACCGGGATCCCGCCACGCTCGTCGCGCCCGTGCTGCCGCCCGTGCGCGTCACGGAGGACCTCGCGCCGGTCTCGATCACGCGGCTCGACGACGGCGGTCACCTGCTCGACTTCGGCCAGAACCTCGTCGGACGGCTGCGGATCATCGTCGACGGCGAGGCCGGGCGGACGATCGAGCTGCGCCACGCCGAGGTGCTCGAGAACGGCGAGCTCGGGGTGCGTCCGCTGCGGCGCGCCGCGGCGCACGACGTGCTGAAGCTCGACGGCGGCGGATGCCGCACGTGGGAGCCGAGGTTCACGTTCCACGGGTTCCGCTACGCGACGGTGCACGGCATCGACGAGATCGCGGAGGGCGCGGTCATCGCGCGCGTGATGCACAGCGACATGCGGCGCACCGGATACCTGCGCACCTCGAACCCCGAGCTCGACCGCCTGCACGAGAACGTCGTGTGGGGCACGCGCGGCAACTTCGTGAGCATTCCGACCGACTGCCCGCAGCGCGACGAGCGGCTGGGGTGGACGGGCGACATCCAGGTGTTCGCGCCGACGGCGTCGTTCCTGTTCGACAGTGCCGGGTTCATCGAGAACTGGCTCGCCGATGTCGCGATCGAGCAGCTCGACGACGGAACCGTGCCGTGGTTCGTGCCCACGATTCCCGGCGGGCCGACCTGGAATCCCATCAGGACCGGCGCGGTGTGGGGCGACGTCGCGGTGCTGACGCCGCTGACGATGCACGAGCGGTTCGGCGACGCGCACGTGCTGGAGGCGCAGTTCGACAGCGCCACCGCCTGGGTCGAGCGCATGATCCGCGAGGCCGGGCCCGAGCGGCTCTGGCGCACGGGCCACCAGCTGGGCGACTGGCTCGACCCGGCGGCGCCGCCCGAGGATCCGGCCGACGCCCGCACCGACCGCTTCCTCGTCGCGCAGGCCTACTTCGCCTACTCGACCGCCCGCATGGCGCAGTTCGCCCGGGCCGTCGGGCGCACCCTCGAGGCCGAGCGATACGCACGGATCGCGGGGCAGGCTCGCGATGCATTCCGTTCGGAGTATGTGCTTCCGGACGGGCGCCTGACGAGCGACGCGCAGGCGGCGTACGCTCTGGCGATCCGGTTCGATCTGCTGTCGGCCGACGAGCGCACCGCGGCGGGCGACCGCCTCGCCGAGCTCGTGCGCGAGGCGGGGAACCGCATCGCGACCGGCTTCGCGGGCACCCCCGTGATCTCGGACGCGCTCACCGATACGGGCCACCTCGACGAGGCATACGCGCTGCTGCTCGAGACGGAGTGCCCGTCGTGGCTGTACACGGTGCGCATGGGCGGCACGACGATCTGGGAGCGCTGGGACTCGATGCTGCCCGACGGCACCGTGAACCCGGGCGACATGACGTCGTTCAACCACTACGCGCTCGGATCCGTCGCCGACTGGATGCACCGCGTCATCGGCGGCCTCGCGCCCGCCGGGCCGGGGTACCAGCGCGTGCTCTGGGCGCCGCAGCCGGGCGGCGGGCTCGACCACGCGGAGGTGCGATTCGACTCGCCGTACGGCGAGATCCGCGGATCGTGGCGCCGCGAAGCGGGCGGGATCCGCTACGTGCTCGAGACGCCCACCGGCGTCGACGCGCTCGTGCGCCTGCCCGGCGCGGACGAGCAGACGCTGGCCCCGGGATCCGTTCTGGAGCGCTTCGTCCCCACCCCGTGAACGGGTCGTCGAGAAGTGCTGCTTCACGCCACCGCGCAGCAGCACTTCTCGGCGATCCTCAGCCTGAGTTGCTCATGCATCCCGATGATGTAAAGTCTCGCGACGGCGCGTGAATCGTTTCAAACGCGCCCATAACTTCAACGAGGAAACAGGCAGGCAAGAGCAAATGGTGCGCATCGGTGCGAAGAAGACGACGGGCTGGAAGGCCACGATCGCCGTCGCGATGTCCAACTACATCGAAGCCGGATCCATCATCGCGATTTCGACGTCGATGATCTTCTGGCAGCAGGCGTTCGGGTTCGACAACGCCTTCGAGGGGCTGCTCGCGGCCCTCAGTGCGAACGCGTTCGGCGCCGCGATCGGCGCGATCATCGGCGGGCCCCTCAGCGACCGGTTCGGCCGCAAGTTCATCTACACCTACGACCTGATCCTCTACATGGTCGGCGTGCTCATCGCGGCCTTCGCCGTGAACCAGTGGATGCTGCTCGTGGCGTTCATCCTCACGGGCATCGCCGTCGGTGCGGGAGTTCCCGCTGCGTGGACGTACATCGCCGAGGAAGCGCCGAGCGAACGGCGCGCAGCCCACGTCGGCATGGCGCAGCTCGCCTGGTCGGTCGGCCCGGCCATCGGCTTCCTGCTCGCCGCCTTCCTCGCGCCGGCGGGCCTTGTCGGCGCGCGCATCATCTTCCTGCACCTGTTCGTGATCGCCTTCGTCACCTGGTGGGTGCGTCGCGGCCTCGAAGAGTCGAAGAACTGGACGGACACGAAGGCGCTCCGCACGAAGCAGGGCGCGAAGGCTGCGGCCGGTCGCGGCTTCAAGGCGCTGCTCGGCCGCAAGCAGAACCTGCTCGCGATCGCGTTCCTCATCGGCGTCTACGCCTTCTGGAACACGGTGGCCGGACAGGCCGGCATGTTCATGCCGAACGTCTATCGCGCCTCGGGCCTCACCGACTCGGCGCAGCAGTACTTCCTGCAGGCGTTCCTCTGGACGATGACGGTCGTGGGCACGGGCGTGTTCATGTGGCTCGGCGACCGCATGTCGCGGCGCCTGCTGTTCTTCATCGGCGCCGTGCTCGGCATCGCCGGCTGGGTCGTTCTCGTGTACCTGCCGGACGGGCCGCTGCCGCTGTGGGGCTTCGCGATCCTCTGGGGCTTCGCCTCGGGCATCGGCGCGCAGGCTTTCTACGGCCTCTGGACCGCGGAGCTGTTCGCGACGCAGTACCGCGCCTCGGCCCAGGGACTGCTGTTCTTCGCCGCCCGCATCATGGTCGGTGTGCTGAGCTTCGGGTTCCCGGTCTGGCTCGACGTGCTGGGCCTGCCGACGCTCGGCGCGATCCTCATCGGGATCCTCGCGGTCTCGCTGCTCGTCGGCACGATCTGGGCGCCGAACACGCAGGGCAAGACCCTCGAGCAGATCGAGCGCGAGCGCTACGGCGCAGACGCCTGATCGTCGCCGACCGCGGGCCGCGGCCGCGTCGCCGCCTCGAGCAGTTCGAGGATGTGGCCGTACTGCTGGCCCGTGGCCCGCGTCATTCCGAGTTCGCAGGTGCGGTTGCACGACGCGTGGGCGTCGGCGTTGAGCTCGCGCACCTCGGCCGCCTCGGCGGCGGTCGCCGAGGCGGTCAGCTCGGGGTGCAGCATGCCGCGGTCTCCGGCGAAGCCGCAGCATCCCCAGGCGTCCGGCACGACCGCTCGCCGCGCGACGGCGGATCCGAGGCGCTCGAGCGCGGGGTTCAGCCCGAGCTGCATCGACGAGCACGTCGGGTGCAGGGCGAGGGTGTCGACGACGGCGCGCGGGTGCAGTCGAGGCAGCAGCACGCGGTCGGCGAACGCGACGGCGTCTTCGACCTGCGCGTGGAAGCCCGCATCGGCGAACATCTTCACGAACCCCTCGGTGCAGCTGGAGGCGTCCGAGACGATCGTGATCGCCCCGTCCGACGTCGCCCGCCGGGCGATGCGCGTGACGCGCTCGAGCATCGTGTCGCGGCCGCTCGTCATGCCCTTCGACGTCCACGGGGTACTGCAGCAGACCGCGTCGATCCCCTCGGGGATCACGAGCTGCACGCCCGCGCGCTCCGCCAGCGCGGCAAGGGCGCGGGCGACGCCGACGCCATCGTCCGCGGGGCCGAACATCGTATTGACGCAGGCGGGGATGTACACGGCGGCGACCTCGCCGGACCCGAGTGAGCTGCCGAGCTTCTTCCGCGCGGATCCGCCGCCCGGCAGATCCGCGGAGTACGCCGGGACGGCGTCGTCGCCGAGGACGCCCCGCGCGAGTGCGGTGGCGCCGGCCACGAGCGGTGCGGGAACGAACCGGGCGGCGGTGAGCGCGGCGGATGCGGCGCGCGTTCCCGCACCCCACGCCTTCGCCGCCGCGTTCCAGCCGGCGTCGGCCGCCTTTCCGGTGCGCTCTCCCCGCAGCCGCTTGACGAGGGATCCGGTGTCGATCAGCACCGGGCACGCCGTCTGGCACATGCCGTCGACCGCGCATGTGTCGAGCCCCGAGTAGTCGTAGTCGCGCTCGAGCTCGCGCACGAGCTCGAGGTCGCCGTCGGCACGCGCGCGCTCGATCGCGCGCCGCGTGACGATGCGCTGGCGGGGCGTGAGCGTGAGGTCCTTGCTGGGGCACACCGGCTCGCAGTACCCGCACTCGACGCAGCGGTCGGCCTCCTCCTCGATCTCGACGGGCACCTTGATGTTCGTGAGGTGCGCGTTCTCGTCGTCGGCGATGATGACGCCCGGGTTGAGAATGCCGCGCGGGTCGACGAGGCGCTTGAGCGCGACCATCACCTCGTACAGCTCGTCGCCGTACTGGCGCCGGACGAACGGGGCCATGGCGCGTCCGGTGCCGTGCTCGGCCTTGAGATTGCCGCCGGCGCCCAGCACCAGGTCGACCATGTCGTCGGTGAACCCGGCGAGGCGGCCGATCTGATCGTCGGTCTCGAACCGGTCGGTCAGCATGAAGTGGATATTGCCGTCCTTCGCGTGCCCGAAGATCACGCTGTCGCGGTAGGCGTACTGCGCGAACAGCTCCTGCAGCGATGCGCATGTGTCGGCCAGGGCGCCCACCGGCACGACGATGTCCTCGAGCAGGGCCGTCGTGCCCTGCGGCCGGGCGCCGGCGACCGACGCGTACAGTCCCTTGCGCAGCTTCCATGCGCTCGCGCGCGCACGGGGATCCGCTGACGGCGCCGCGGGAGCGCGCAGGTTCTCGGCGGCGAGCGCCCGGGTGCCGGCATCGACGAGCGGCGCGAGCTGCTGTTCGTCGGCCGACTGGTATTCGAACAGGAGGGCGGCCTCGGTCGTCGGGTCGAAGCCGCGGATGGCCGCCGGGGCATCGGGCAGCGACTGCCCCACCCGGATGCTCGTGGAGTCCATGAGTTCGAGCGCGACCGCGCCCGTCTCGACGAGCGCGGGGAGGGCGCGCGCGGCCGCGTCGAGGTTCGGGAACAGGGCGAGGCCCGCGGCGGCGTGCGGGCGGATCGGCACCGTGCGGAAGGTCGCCTCGGCGACGAAGGCGAGTGTGCCCTCGCTGCCGATGATGAGGTGCGCGAGCAGGTCGGCCGGCGAGGTGTAGTCGACGAACGCATTGACGCCGTACCCCATGGTGTTCTTCATGGCGAAGGCGCGGCGGATCCGCGACATCGAGTCGGCGTTCTCGGTCACGCGGCGGCGCAGCCGTTCGAGGCCCTGCACCAGCTCGGGCTCGGCGCGGCGCAGCTGCGCGTCGGCGTGCGGATCGGCGGTGTCGACGGTCGTTCCCGAGGGCAGCACGAACACGAGCGACTCGAGGGTCTCGTAGGTGTTCTCGGTCGTGCCGCACACCATGCCGCTGGAGTTGTTGTTCACGACGCCGCCGATCGTGCACGCCGCCTCGCTCGCCGGATCCGGACCGAGCCGGTATCCGCGCCGCGCGAGCATCGCGTTGACCTGCCGCACGGTCGCGCCGGGCTGCACGCGCACGCGCGCACCGCCGTCGAGCACCGTGACGCGACGGAACCCGCGCCGCACGTCGACGAGCAGATCGTCGCCCGACGCCTGTCCCGACAGACTGGTGCCGCCGGAGCGGAAGGTGAGGGCGGATCCGGAATCCGTCGCCGCGCGCATCAGCTGCGCCACGTCGGCTGCGTCGTTCGCGATGCTCACCCCGCGCGGCGTGAGCAGATAGTGCGAGGCGTCGCTGGCGTTCGCGATACGGTCGATCGCGCGCGTCGAGACGGCCACCGTGCTGATCGACGTCGACCTGGGCATAATCCTCCTCGTCCGACTAGCATGGTAACGCATTCATAGTTGAATCGTTATGCACCATGAAGGGACTTCGGATGATGACCGACGCCGATCATCGCGGGCTCGCCGGACTCGGAGGGCTGACGTTCGGCACCTCCGACCTCGGGCGCGGCACGCGCCCCGGATCCGTGGAGGACGACGCGGCGATCGAGACCGCGCTCGCGATGCTGCGCAGCGACGCGTACGTCGACACGTCGAACATGTACGCCGGCGGCCGCTCCGAGGAGGTGCTCGGGGCGGCGCTCGCCGAGCTCGCGCGCGCGGAACGCGCGAGCGCCGCGGACCGCATCATCACGAAGGTCGACCGCGATGCGTCGAGCGGCGCGCTCGATGCCGACCAGGTGCGTCGCTCCCTCGAGCAGAGCCTCACCCGACTGGGCCTGGACCGGGTGCGCTGGCTGCACCTGCACGATCCGTACGTCATCCCGTTCGCCGAGGCGCGCTCTCCCGGCGGCGTGATCGATGAGATGGTGCGGATCCGCGACGAGGGCACCGCAGACGCGATCGGCATCGCCACCGGGCGCACGCCCATCGTCGAGCAGTACATCGGCACCGGCGCGTTCGACATGGTGCTCTCGCACAACCGGTTCACGATCGTCGACCGCAGCGCGACGACGGCCTTCGAGCAGGCGCGCAGCCGCGGAATGACGACGTTCAACGCCGCGCCGTTCGGCGGCAACCTGCTCGCGAAGGGCAGCGCCCACGGATCCGCGTACGCCTACCAGCCGGTCTCGGCGCGGCTGCGCGCCTGGACCGCGGACGTCGAACGGCTGTGCGCCGAGTTCGGCATCCCCCTCGCCGCCGCCGCACTGCAGTTCTCGCTGCGCTCGGACCTCGTCGACTCGACCGTCGTGTCGGCGAGCGCGCCCGCCCGCATCGGGCAGCTGTGCGAGCTCGCGCAGACGCCCGTGCCCGACGGATTCTGGCCCGCGCTCGCGGCGCTCCCCGCGGCACCCACCCCCATCGACGACACGGAGGAAGCACGATGACCGAGCGGTACTGGGAATCGACCGCCCCCGGCGAGGGCCGGCGCGCGCCCCGCGCCGACGCCGTCACGAACGCGCGCACGATCTCGTTGAACGGCACGTGGGCGTTCCGGCTCGCGCCGACGGCCGACGGCACCGGATCCGCGTTCCTCGCAGACGACTTCGATGCGTCGGCGTGGGACGAGATGCGCGTGCCGAGCCACTGGGTGCTCGAGGAGTTCACGCCGCTGGCCGGTGGACCGCGGCGCAGCCTGCGCGGCACCGCCGAGGGACCGATCTACACGAACACGGCCTATCCGATTCCGCTCGATCCGCCCCGCGTGCCGACCGAGAACCCGACGGGCGACTACCGCCTCGTCTTCGACGTGCCCGCCGACTTCGGCGCGGCCGTGCTGCGCTTCCAGGGCGTCGATTCGTGCGCGAAGGTGTGGCTGAACGGCGTCGAGCTCGGCTGGTCGATGGGATCCCGTCTGCCCTTCGAATTCGACGCGCCCGTGCGGCCCGGGCGCAATGTGCTCGCGGTGCGCGTGCACCGGTTCTCCTCCGGCACCTACCTCGAAGACCAGGACATGTGGTGGCTGCCGGGCATCTTCCGCGACGTCGAGCTCATCGAGAGGCCCGAGGGGGCGATCGACGACTACGACGTGCACGCCGACTACGACCACGAGACCGGCATCGGCACGCTGCAGGTCGGTGCGGACGCACCGGCGACGGTCGAGATCCCCGAGCTCGGGATCCGGATCCCCGCGGGCGAGACGTGGCGCGGGGCCGTTGAGCCGTGGAGCGCCGAGCAGCCTCGCCTGTACCGCGGCGAGCTGCGCTCGGACGGCGAGACGATCGCGCTCGCCGTGGGCTTCCGCCGCGCCGCGATCGTCGACGGGGTGTTCCGCATCAACGGCCGCCCCGTCACCTTCCGGGGCGTCAACCGTCACGAGCACGATGCGGATCGGGGCCGGGCGCTCGACGTCGAGACCATGCGCCGGGACATCGTCATGATGAAGCGCGCGAACATCGACGCGGTGCGCACGAGCCACTACCCGCCGCACCCCGAGTTCCTGCGCCTCTGCGACGAGTACGGGTTGTGGGTCGTGCTCGAGAACGACCTCGAGACTCACGGCTTCATCTACGAGGGGTGGGAGTCGAACCCGCCGACGCTGCCGGAATGGCGCGACGCCCTGATGGATCGCATGCGCCGCACGCTCGAGCGCGACAAGAACCATCCGAGCATCGTGATCTGGTCGATGGCGAACGAATCGATGACCGGCGATGCCTTCGCCGAGATGCGCGCGTGGATCGACGAGCGCGACGGAACGCGCCCGGTGATCTACGAACGGGATCCGTCGTATCGCGACAGTGACTTCTACTCGGTGATGTACCCCTCGCTCGAGGTGCTCGATCAGATCGGCCGACGCGAGGAGCCCGCCTCGCGCACCGTCGGCATGCACGGCATGGAGTTCGGCGAGGACGACGGCGGCGAGCATGATCCCGCCGATGCCCGCCGGCGCGGGCTGCCGTTCCTGCTCATCGAGTACGCGCACGCGATGGGCAACGGGCCCGGATCGCTCGTCGATTACTGGGAGGTCATGGCGAAGCACGAGCGCATCTGCGGCGGCTTCGTGTGGGAGTGGATCGATCACGGCTTCCGCGGCGCGCACGGCGGGTTCCTGACCGGCCGCGATATCGACTACGAGCCGAATGGCGGGCGGTTCAACCTCGACGGGCTCGTGTTCTCCGACCGCACGCCCTCGCCGGGGCTCGCGGAGCTGGCCCGGGCGTACTCGCCGATCCGCATCGACGTGTCGGCCGATCAGGTGCACATCCGGAACGACCGGCATCATCGCGCGACCGACGACCTCGTCTTCCGATGGGAATGGTCCGCCGGTGCGGAGGTCGCCGCATCGGGGCAGTTCGCGGTCGATCCGATCGCGGCGGGAGCATCGGTGACGCTGACCGCGCCGCCGGCCCCCGAGGGATCCGATCTCGTGCTGACGGTCGAGGCGGCGCTCGCCGCAGACGCGTCATGGGCGAGCGCGGGGCACGTCGTCGGCTGGGGGCAGCACGTGCGCGAGCCGCAACCGCGGAGAAGAGCCGCAATCGCGGATCCGAATGCGGTTCCGGATCCGCAGGAGCGGCTCATCGCCGCGCGTTCAGACGGGCGCATTGCGATCGGCGGCGCCGTGCTCGACCGCGCGACCGGCCGTCTGGTCTCGATCGGCGAGGTCGCGGTCGACGGGCCCTTCGTCGACCTGCATCGCGCGCCGACCGAGAACGATCGCGGGCAGGGAGACAACAACAACGTCGCGAAGATCTGGGATCAGGTCGGCCAGAACCGCCTGATCGACCGGGTCGACGAGGTGCGGATCGAGGGCGATGCGGTCATTGTGACCGGCCGCCTCGGCGCGGCGACGCGGAACCACGGGGCCGAATGGCAGATGACGTGGCGCCCTGCGGGCGATGCCGTCGACCTGACGACCACCGTCCGCTTCGTCGGGCCGTGGGGCGACACGCCCTATCAGCACCATGATGTCTGGATCCCGCGCATCGGCCAGCGCTTCGCGCTGCCGGGCGAGGTGCAGCACGCGCGCTGGTTCGGCCGCGGGCCCGGTGAGACCTACGCCGACTCGGTCGACGGGGCGCGCACCGGCGTCTGGACGCGGGCGATCGACGACATGCAGACGCCGTACGAGGTGCCGCAGGAGAACGGCAACCACGTGGGAACGCGGTGGCTCGAGATCGGTGGCCTGCGCGTCGACGGCGACCCGACCTTCGACTTCACGGCCCGGCGCTGGACCTCCCACGACCTCGAGCGCGCCGCGCACCGCCACGAGCTCGCCGACTCAGGACGCGTATGGCTGAACGTCGACCACGGACAGATGGGCATCGGATCCGCGTCGGTCGGGCCCGCGCTGCCCGAGCAGTACCGCGTGCGCCGTGAAGAGACGAGCTGGACGGTGCGGATCGGAGTGAACCGATGACCGCGCCCATCGGCTTCGGGGCCGCGTACTATCCCGAGTATCTGCGTGAGCCGCGCCTCGCCGAAGACATGCGTCTGATGGCGGAGGCCGGCTTCTCGGTGATCCGCATGGGCGAATCGACGTGGAGCACCTGGGAGCCGCGCGACGGTGCGTTCGAATCGGCTTGGATGCGCGAGGCGCTCGATGCGGCCGCGCGGCACGGGATCGACGTGATCCTCGGCACCCCGACGTACGCGGTGCCGCCCTGGTTGTTCACGGCGCACCCCGAGATCGCCGGAGAGCCGGCGACCGGCGAACCCCGCGGGTGGGGTGCGCGGCAGGAGGTCGACCTGCTCCATCCCGTGTTCCGGCACCACGCCGAGCGCATCATCCGCCGCATCGTCGCCGAGTTCCGCGACCATCCGGCCGTCGTCGGATTCCAGCTCGACAACGAACCGGGCCTCATGCTGCTGCACAACGAGACGGCCTTCGACGGCTTCCGCGCCTGGCTCGCGGAGCGCTTCGCGTCGGTCGACGAAGCGAACGACCGGTGGGGGCTCGACTACTGGTCGCACCGCCTGGGCTCATGGGATGAGCTGTGGCGCCCCGATGGCAACGCTCAGCCGCAGTACGCCCTCGCCTGGCGCACGTACCAGGCCGAGGTCGTCGCGGAGTTCATCGGGTGGCAGGCCGATATCGTGCGCCCGCTCACCCGGGACGACCAGTGGGTCACGACGTGCGTCGCCTACGATCGCCCCGCGGCCGACGACCTGCAGATCGCCCGCCGCCTCGATATCGTGTCGGGAAACGCGTACTACCGCATGCAGGACGGCCTCGCCCATCCTGCCCCCGCGCGCCCGCAGGGGTGGATGACCGACGGCGTCTGGAGCGTCTTCCTCGCGGCCGATCGCATGTATTCATCGCGCCGGGCGCCGTTCCTCGTGACAGAGACGAACGCGGGCGCCATCGCCTCTTCGAACGTCTCCGAGCCGGGGTGGGACGGCCAATGGCGACAGGCGGCATGGGCCATGATCGCGCGCGGCGCCCGGCTGATCGAGTACTGGCACTGGCACACCGCGCACTTCGGCACGGAGACGCACTGGGTCGGCGTGCTGCCGCACGACCAACGCCCCGGGCGGGTGTACCGCAACATCGCCGAGCTGGGTGCCGAGATCTCGCGGATCGGCCCCCGCACGGCCGACATGGTGCCCGATGCACAGGTCGCGATGATCTTCTCCACGCCCTCGAAGTATGCGCTCGCCTTCGAGCCGGTGTTCCCCGACGAGCGCCCCGCCCCGGCATCGCGCAGCTATCAGCGCATCTTCGAGGCGTTCTATCGCGGGGCGTTCGACGCGGGACTGCAGACGAGCCTGCTGCATGACCGCGACCTGCCTTCCGGAAGCGAACTGGCCGAGTCGTACCGCCTGCTGATCGTGCCGGGCCTGTATGTCGCGCCCGACGCGGTGCTCGACGTGCTGCGCGACTATGTGGCCGCGGGCGGCCATCTCGTGCTCGGTCCGCGCACCGGCTACGCCGACGAATGGGCGGTTGCACGCAGCACGTCGCAACCGGGCGGTCTGGCGGATCTCGCCGGTGCCGACTATCAGGAGTTCACCACCCTGCGCGATGATCCGCCGATCGAGACCGCCGACGGAGCGGTGCTCGGGAGGGCAACGGGGTGGGCCGAGTGGCTGCGCCCCCGCGATGCCGAAACGCTCGCGCGCTACGCGCATCCCGAAATGCGCCGTTTCGCGGCCGCGACGACGGTCGCACGCGGCACGGGCCGGGTCAGCGTGATCGGATTCGTGCCGGACGACGCAGCGGCGCGCGCTCTTCTCGAGGATCTCGCCGACCGAGACGCGATTCCGCGCTGGCGCAGCGCGGTGCCGTCGGTCACCCATGCCTCGAGCACGGGTGAGTGCGAGCGCCTGCACGCGTACTTCAACTGGTCGGCCGACGCCGTGTCGGTGCCGTGGCCGCAGGGCCAGTTCGATGAGCATGGCGCCGCCCGTGCCCGACTCGCGCTCGCCGCGTGGGACACCGCGCTGCTCTGGGAGCCGCTGCCGCCTACTCGCGACCCTCGTCGAGGGGGATGAGCATGGTGCGGAACTCTCCCGGAGTGCGGTGGAGATCCCAGATGCGGTCGGCGACATCGTCGATGCCGTTCTCGAGGCGCAGTTTCGGGATCGCGCCGGGAATCACGAGCTGGGCGACGCGGATGCCCTCGTCTGAGAGCGCTTCGTGCAGCATCTCGCCGTAGGCGCTCTCCGCGGGGAACGCGACCGAGGTGCCGGAGAATCCGGCGCGCGACTTCACGGACGTCCCGCCGTTGATCAGGATGATGTTGCCGCGACCCGATTCGCGCATCGACGGAAGCACGGCGCGCACAGAATGAATGAGCCCGAGCGCGGAGAACCGCAGCGCTTCGAGCGCCAACTCCGGGGTCAGTTCGAGCACGTTCTTGAGGTACGTCTTCGCGGGGAGCGGGCTGTACTGGAGGGTCGTGATGGGCCCGAGGTCGGACGCGGCACGTTCGAGCGCTGACTCGAGGGCGGCGCCATCCCGCACGTCGGCGGCGTATCCGTGCGCCGTCGCGCCCTCGTTCTGCAGCTGCCGGGCGAGGGCGTCGAGCTTCGTCTGATCGCGCGAGATGAGCGCGATCGAGTACCCCTCGCGAGCGAAACGACGGGAGACAGCGGCCCCGAGTCCGGGCCCGGCTCCGATGATCGCAATGGTGGGCATTGTGCGTCTCCTTCTCGTCGACTCTCAGTTATCGCGCACGGCCTCGAAGAGGTCGTCGTCGCCGACCTGCCCGCCCTTGAGCAGCAGTTCCGCGCCATCGATGGCGGGGTCGGCGGCGTGCGCCGTCAGCAGCACGACGTTATCCCAGGGGTTGGCGGCGATCGAGAGCGACGCGACACCGAGCTGTGTTGCGACGCGGCTCGACGTATCGCCGCCGCACACGATGATGCGCCGCGTGGCGCCGGCGCGGAGGGCGGCATCGACCGCCCGGGCGCACGCGGCGGAGATCGCCGGGAGCAGCTGGTCAGCCGGGAGCAGTGACGCATCGGCGTCGTCGGACGTCAGGACGACGCTTCGCCCCGCGCTGAGCGCCTCGAGCACGTCGTCGAGGTGCGCATCGGCTCCGAGCGACAGCGGGCGCACGAGCCACCCCGCCGCACGCGCCGCATCGGCCTGACGGCGCGTCTGCGCGGATCGGCTGCCCGATACCGCGAGCACAGGACCGGTCTCGTGCCCGCGCACGGGGATCGGATCCGCCTGACGCGGGTGCGCGATCGCGATCGCGTGGCTGAGGCCGCCGGATCCGATCGCGAATACGGTTCGTCCGAGAGAGGCGACGGCCTCGCCGATCACGCGCAGGTGATCGTCATCGAGCGCGTCGAGCACGACGCCGGCGGCGTCGGTCGACTGCAGGCGCTCCGCGAGCGACGCACCGGCGGAGACGCGCCCGACCGGTGAGGTCTCGTCGCCGTCCGCCGCGTGTCTGTGAGGTTCCGCCGGACTGTCGTAGGAGGTGAAGGGAATGCTGTCAATCGCGAGGTCGGTCTGCTCGCTGAGGTGCCGAGCGAGGTCTGATTCGCGCATCGGGGTCGACGGATGCTGCGACATCGTCGGCTGACGGTCGAGTCGGTAGACGGTGCCCTGCTCGGCCGCGAAGTGGTGGCCGAACGCCGTGTACCTGCCGAAATCGGGCTGCGCGAACAGGATCGGCGCGGGGCCCGGCACCCTGTCCCGCGCGATCTCGAGCACGCGGCCGATGCTGCCGATCTCGGGTGACGAGTCGGCCGTCGAGCAGGCCTTGTACTGCAGAACGTGCGGGGCGAGCGTGAGCAGCAGGTCGAACGCGGGCCCCACCTCATCGGCGATCTCGGCGGTCGCGAGCGATCTCGCGATGCCCGCAATGCCCACCGCATCATTCGTGCGAGCGGCATCGGCGAGCGCCTCGGGGGAGGGGCGTCCGACGAAGAGGCGGGCGCGCTGGCCGCGCCTCGCGAACTGCAGCAGCACGTCGACGCTTCCCGTGAAGTCATCGCCGTAGAACGCGACGCGCACGTCAGACACGAATGCTGCCGAACCTCTCTGCCGCGCGTCGGATGGCCGCGGACGATGCGAAGGCCTGTTCGGCCGTCTCACCGCGTTCGGCCGATGCCCACGCCTCCCGCATGCTGGCGACGCCGCCCGCAATGCCGTCGGGATGACCGTGGATGCCGCCTCCCGACAGCACGAGCATATCCGCGGTTCCCGTCGCGCGGAACGTGGCGTGCGCGAGGCCCGCCCACTGGCCCGAGCTCAGCACGGGAACGGTGGGGGTGAGGCCGTGCAGCGGCGTTCGCACATCGGCGATCGCGTCGATCACCTGCTCGTCCGACTCGTAGAACTTGTTGCTGATGCCGTTGGTGTGCAGATGGTCGGCGCCGGAGAGCCGCGCGAGCTTCTGCCACGCACGGAACGCGATGCCCACCTGGTCGCTGCGCGCGATGGATCCGAGCATCGCGCGGTGCCCGTGGATCGGCACCTCCGCGTGGTTCCGCAGGAACTCCAGCCCCGACAGTCCCACCATGTTGATGCAGGCCATGACGCAGGTGCCGCCGGCGGCGAGCACGAGGTCGTGGTTGCGCTCGAGGCGGTCGATGTCGTCGGTGATGTTGAAGGCATACATCGGCATCGTGCCGGTGCGGTCGGCATGTCGATGGAGCACGGGCATGATCGCCTTGACGCGCTCTTCGAGGGGAGAGTGAGGGCCGTTGCCCTGTAGCTCGTCGTCCTTGATGAAGTCGATGCCCGCCGCGGCGAGATCGGCGACGACCTCCGCCGTCTCCTGCGGCGTCAGGCCGATGCTGGGCTTGATGATGGTGCCGAGCATCGCCCCCTCGGTGCGCCCCGTGAGCCGGCGGGTGCCCTCGACGCCGAACGCGGGGCCGGCATACCGGTCGGCGAACTCACGAGGCAGATCGAGGTCGACCAGACGGATCGCGGCGAGCTCCTTGATCTCGAACAGGTTGCCGGCGACCGCCGCCAACAGATTGGGCAGCGACGGGCCGAAGTTGTCGAGCGGGAACTGCACGCGCACACGGGCCCGCTTGCGGTCGCGCGGGTCGCCGATGGTGCCCGGAAGCGGTGCGGATCCGCTCGGCGGAAGCTCTTCGATCTGCACGACCTGTGCGGCGAAGCGCGCGCGGATGTCGTCGGACTCGCGCTCGACGCGCACGAAGGTGCCCGTCGACTGCTCGCCCGCGAGCACTTCCGCCGCCTGCTGCAGGGGCAGGGACGTCTCGATGATGTAGGTCGCGATGACCCGGCTGCTGCTCATGCGCGCGATCACCACACCACCGGAAGCCACACGGACATCTCGCCCGGCCCGCGGTTGCCCCATGCGAAGTAGGGCACGAGCCGCGCCGGAGCCGTGCTCACCGCGTCATCCTCCAGATCGTCGTAGAGCGCGTCGGAGTCGGCGATCGGCAGCACCTGCAGCTCGCCCTCGAGCGCCGTCACGCGCGTGCCGGCGATCTCGGTCGGCACCGGCGACAGAGCGGATCCGCGGCGCCACGCCGCCTGTTCGAGCAGCACGCCGTCCGGCACATCGGCGCTCTCCAGGCAGTACACGACGGGGCCCCGCTGCACCGCGATCTGTCCGGTCAGCTCTTCGGCGAGCCGGTGTCCGCGCAGCACGCGGACCGGCATCGGCAGGTCGAGCACGATCTCGTCGCCGGCCCGCCACTCGCGCTGCACCCGCGTGTAGGTGCCGGGATCCGTGACCGCGACGCCCTCGCCGTTGATCGTGAGAGAGGTGCCCGACGACCAGCCGGGGATCCGCAGGTTGAGGGGCAGGGATCCCGTCGCAGCGGTGACCGTGAACGCGATGCGGCCGCTCCACGGATAGTCGCTCTCCTCGCGGAGCGCGAGGCTCGCGCCGTCGCGCGAGACGGAGATCTCGCTCCCCCCGTACTGGTTGACGAACAGGCCGTCCGCCCCGATGGACGCGGCGCGGGTGTGGAAGCTCGCGAGGGTCCGGGCGATGTTCGGCGGGCAGCAGAAGCACGTCATGTACTCCTGGCGCAGGCGCTCGTCCGACGGCGGCGGCGACGGCACGACCGGCTGGCCCGTGTCGCCGGGGCGGCGCAGCTCGAAGGGCAGTCGGCGCACCTGACGCAGCGCGTTGGTGTAAAAGTAGGCGTCGCCCGAGAGGCTGATGCTGGCGAGCAGGGCGTTGTACGCGATGCGCTCGATCACATCGGCGTACTGCGCATCGCCTGTGAGGGCGAGCATCCGCTCGCTCCAGAAGATCATTCCGATGTTCGCGCACGACTCGGCGTGCGCCGTCGTGTTCGGCAGCTGATAGGCGCGGCCGTACGCCTGGTGCACGCGGCTGATCTCGCCCTGCCACGGGTGGCCGTCGGGCGATGCGCCGTCGTACAGGGCGCCGCAGCCGCCGGTGAGATACATCTTCGTGTCGACGACATCGGTCCACAGGCGCTCGAGAACGGCGCGCAGCTCGGTGTCGCCGGTCTCGAGCACGAGGTCGGCGAGGCCCGCGTAGAGGTAGTTCGCGCGCACGGCGTGGCCGGCGACCGCGTACTGATCGCGCACGGTGATGCGGTCCTGGTTGTCGTCGCCGCCCTCGTCGAAGTCGTCGCGCACCCGCAGGAAGGTCTGCGCGAGTTCGAGGTAGCGGCGGTCGCGCGTCAGTCGGAACAGCTCCATGACCGCCATGTAGTGCGACGGGCAGATCGCGCTGCGCGCGAGCTCGAGCGGCTTGTCGTTCGCCAGGTGCTCGAGGAATCGCGCGGCGTTCTTGCCGATCGCGAGCAGTGATTCGCTTCCGGTCACCTCGTAGTGGCGCACGCCGGCGCTGATCAGGTGGCCGAGGTTGTAGGTCTCGAAGTTGAAGCGGTCGGCGAGCGCCGTCACGGCATCGCCGTTGCGCTCGGCGATCGTCGTGGGCGTGTGCACGTAACCGTCGTCGCGCTGCACCCGCGAGATCATCCCGGCGAGATGCTCGATCCGGGCGGCGAGCTCATCGTTCGGATCTGTCTCGAGGCTGTCGATCGCAGCCTCCATCCACTTGTACATGTCGCCGTCCATGAACGGAGGGCCGATGTGCTGCCCCTCGCGCTCGCCGAGGGCGATCTGGAAGTTGCGGAGCCCGGGGCTGATCTCGGGGTCGCTGAGGCTCGCCCAGATCTGCGGAATCGTCACGTCGCGCGTGCGTTCGTGGATGCGGCCCCAGAAGCCGTTCGACCATTGAGCTTCGGCGGCGCTGAGGTGCGTCATCGGGGCTCTTTCGCGGGGTGCCGCTGTCATGGGGATCCTTCCGGAGAACGTCGTGTAATGTCGATTGAGTCACAGTTTGGATAAAAATTCAACCCCGAGTGTTGACGCGAACACGAATCTTTCCTACTGTTCTCGCGTACCCCGCACCACGTCAAGGAGGACGCTCATGACCATCCGCAACTCACGCAGACGCCTGGTTCTCACAGGCCTATCATTCGTCGCTGTCGCAGCTCTCGCCGGTTGCTCCGGAGGATCGAGCGACCCGTCCGGCGGCGCCGATGGTTCGAGCGACGAGCCTGGCTCGTTCACGGTGCTCACCGCGAACGAGAACCAGGCGCTCGAGGATCAGCTCACCGCACTCGCCGAGGGGGCATGCTCGGAAGAGAACGAGGCGATGCCGCTCGAGCACCAGAAGACGGCGCAGGCCGACACGGTGCAGAAGGTCACGCAGCTCGCGAGCCAGGGAGCGCTGCCGCAGCACTTCATCGCGGGCACCGACATGGTGCGGCCGGACGGCGACCTCGGCTCGGGCGGACTCGTCGCCGACTACGAAGAAGTGCTGGGCGATGCGTTCGACAACATCCTCCCCGCGGCTGCATCGACCGTGGAAAACGTCTACGGCGGCATGGTCTCGTTGCCGTACCAGTACAACCTCGAGGGCATTTGGTACAACAAGCAGATGTTCTCGGAGGCCGGGGTCGACGAGCCCCAGACCTTCCAGGAGCTGCTCGACGCCAGCGCGGCCCTCGAAGAGGCGGGTTATCAGCCCCTCACGACGGCGGGCGCTGACGGCTGGCCGATGACGCGGCTCATGGGCATGTACATCTTCCGCAACGTGGGCCCGGATGCGATGCAGAAGATCGCCGACGGTGAGGCGAAGCTCACGGATCCCGAGTACCTCGCGGGCGCCGAAGCGCTCAAGCAGCTCGCCGACGAGGGTTACTTCGGCGACGGGTTCTCGACCATGGACTCGGGCACGTCGGCCGCGGCCTTCCTCACGGGCAAGGCGGCGATGAAGTACGACGGTTCGTGGCTGCTGAGCAACATCAATGACCCCGAGCAGAACGAGATCGGCGAAGAGAACGTCGGCTTCATGCCCTTCCCCGCTGTCGAAGGCGGTGCCGGTGACATCAACCAGTGGGCCGCGAACGCCGGCGCCGCGATGTCGGCGAACGCCGAGACCATGGGGCCGAACACGACGGCCTGGTTCGAGTGCATCGCAGAGAACTACGGCGCGCAGGCGCTCAACACGGCGGGCATCGTCTCCGGCTTCGCGATCAACGATGAGGTGACGGACGTGCCTGCTGCGACCGCCGTCGTGCAGGAGAAGGTCGAGGGCATCGACGAGACGGTGCTCTGGTTCGAGGCATTGTTCGACGCCAAGTCGAACTCGCTCGCTTCGACGAACGCGAGCCTGCTCGTGACTGATCAGATGAGCGCCGAGGACTACATGGCCGAACTCCAGGCGAGCATCGAGGCGTCGCTCTAAACCCCCACATCGCCCGGCCCTCCGATCGAGGAGGGCCGGGCCACGACACGGAAGGTGCGGTAGATGTCGCGTGTCTTCGGGGATCGCAAGACGGTCCTCATCCTGCTCGTGCCCGTGCTCGCGGTGTACGGCCTGCTCAAGGTCGTGCCGGTGCTCTGGTCGCTCGGCCTCTCGTTCTTCGAGGGAAACACGCTGCGCGGGTTCGAGTTCGTCGGCTTCGACAACTTCACGACCTTCTTCACCGATGGCCCCGCGCTCCATGCGCTGTGGGTGACGGTGTACTTCGCGGTCGTGATGACGGCCGCTCAGGTGGTGATGGGATACCTGCTCGCCCTGATGTACGTGTTCGTGCTGCGCAAGGGCTCGGCGTTCCTCCGCACCGCGGTGTTCTTCCCGATGGTGCTGCCGACCGTCGCCGTGGCGATGCTGTTCAAGAGCTTCGTCGCCGTCGGCGACAACCAGGGCCCCGTCAACGATGTCATCAACCTCTTCGGCGGCGACAGCGTCGAGTTCCTTGCGACGACGTCGGGCACGATGACCGTCGCGATCCTGATGACGCTGTGGACCTCGATGGGCTTCTACGCGGTGCTGCTGTACACGGGGCTGCTCGACATTCCCGACGAGGTCATCGAATCGGCGCGCATCGATGGCGCGAGCGGGCTGCGGCTCGTGCGTCACATCGTGCTGCCGCTGTCGGCGCCGATCCTGCTGTCGTCGATCATCTTCAGCTTCAACTCGACGCTCAAGGTGTTCGACAGCCTGCTCGCGCTGAACAACGGCGGACCCGGTACCTCGACCTCGCCACTCACGCTGTACATGTATCGCACCGCTTTCGAGTACGCCGAGTACGGCTACGGCTCGACGATCGCTCTCGTGCTCACCCTGCTCTGCCTGGTGTTTACGGTGACCGTATTCCGGTCGTCGGCGAAGCGGACGGAGGACTGAGATGAGCGCTACCCAGAACCTGATTCAGGCCGAGCCCGTCTCGCGCAAACTCCCGCGTCGGGCGGCGTCGCGGCGCGCCAAGCGAATCCTGCGCCGGATCCCGGTGTGGCTGTCGGTGACCGTGCTGCTGGTCGTCGTGCTGTACCCGATGCTGTGGATGATCCTCGGATCGTTCAAAACGCAGGGCGAGTTCTTCGCGAACCCGACCTGGGCGCTGCCGGAGAGCCTCAACTTCGCGAACTACATCGAGGCGTTCACGCGAGGCAACATCGCGCTCAACTACCGCAACAGCCTCATCGTGACGATCCCCTCGGTCGTGCTCATCATCTTCCTCGGCGTCGCCGCCGGATACGCGCTCGAAGTCATGGTCTGGAAGGGCCGCCGACCGACGCTGCTGCTCATCATGGCGGGCATCATGGTGCCCGGACAGATGATCCTCGTGCCGCTGTTCACCGCGTACTTCAAGATCGGCATCACCGACAGCCTGCTGCCGATGATCCTCACCTACACAGCGATGGGCATTCCTCTCACGACGTTCCTCATGGCCGCCTATTTCCGCTCCGTGCCGCGCGAGCTGTTCGAGGCGGCGACGATGGACGGGTCGAGCCCGCTCCGATCGTTCTTCGTGATCGGGATTCCGATGATGAAGAACGCCATGCTGACGATCGGCCTCGTGCAGTTCTTCAGCGTGTTCAACGATCTGCTCATCGCACTGACGTTCACGACGAGGCCCGACCTCGCGACGATCCAGGTCGGTCTGCTGAGCCTGTCCGACCAGTACGGTGGGACCAACTACGGTGCGCTGTTCGCAGCCGTGAGCATCAACATCGTGGCGCTGCTGATCGTGTTCATCTTCCTCAATAAGAAGATCATGGCGGGCATGGCCGCCGGATCCGTGAAGGGATAGTGCCGATGACGAAGATCGCGTTTCTGCATACCGGGGCCGTTGTGATCCCGCCGGTGATGGAGCTCGCCCGCGAGCTGCTGCCGGGGGCGACGCCCATCAACTACCTCGACGACCGCATCGTCGCCGACCTGCGCGACCCCGTGCTCGCCGAGTCGGTGCCGCAGCGGGTCGCGAACCTCGTCGAGAGCGCCAAGGCGGCCGGAGCCGATGCCGTGATGCTCACCTGCTCGTCGATCTCGCAGCTGGCCGCGCCCACAGCCGAGCGCGCCGGGATCGACGTGCTGCGGATCGATGAGGCGATGGCCGATGAGGCGGTCGCCGCGGGCGAGCGGATCGCCGTGGTCGCGACGCTGCCGACGACCTGTGAGCCGACGGCAGCGCTGATCCGCGAGCGCGCATCGCTCGCCGGAACGGATCCGCGGATCGAGGCCGTCGTGGTCGACGGGGCGTTCGAGGCCGTGGCCGCGGGAGAGCGCGAGACCCACGATGCTCTCGTCGTCGCGGCGATCGAGCGGGCCGCCGAAGCGGTCGACGTCGTCGTGCTGGCGCAGGCCTCGATGGCGACCGCGGCCGAGAAGGCCGAGGTCGCTGTTCCCGTGCTCACGAGCCTGCGGCCCGGGATCACACGGCTCGCCGAGCGGTTCGCGCGCGGCTGACGCAGCGGTCCCGGTCAGAGGTGCTCGTCGCCGACGAGCACCTCTGCCGTGCGCACGTCGGTGATGAGCGTGGTGATCCATCCGCCCGCGAGAGCACCGCGGATCGCCGGGATCTTCCGGGGACCGCCGGCGAGGCCGACGCGGCGCGGGATGCGCATGATCGCCTCGGTCGGGATCGCGATGATGCGGTCGTCGAGGTCGCCCTCCACAAGAGATCCGTCGGCCCGGAAGATTCGGTGGCAGATGTCTCCTACGGCGCCGCTGTCGAGGAGCTGGCGGCGCTCTTCCGACGAGAACGCGTTGCCGCTCGACTCGAGCACGTCAGACGGCTCGATGCTGCCGATACCCATGATGGCGACCGAGAGCTCCTGCCAGTGGCGCGTGACCTCCTGCATCGAGACATCGCGCAGCAGGCTGTCGCGCATCGCGGTGTCGGCAACGATCCCCGGTGCCGACACGTAGACGGGATCCGCCCCGATCATCCGTGCCAGCTCGCCGAGGATGCGGTTCGAGTGGCTCTGTGCTTCTGGCGCCCCGAGGCCGCCGAGCAGCTGTATGACTTCCTTGGCGCCGCGCGGATTGAGCGGACGCATGCGGTCGACCATCGCGAGGACCGTCTGGCTCCACGACGAGACGCCGACGCGATCGTTGCCCGAGAACGACGCCTCGAGGTAGCCGGCGGCGCCGGCGCCGATCGCTGCCAGCACGTCACCGTCGTCGGCATCGTCTTCGACATCGACGATCACGGCTTCTTTGAGGCCGAAACGCGCTTCGAGTTCGTCTTCGAGCTCGCCGTACACGCCCGGAGCGGAGCTCACGATCGTCCGGATGATGCCGGCCCTCTCCGCGCGCTTGAGCAAGCGGGAGACCTTCGCCTGCGAGATGCTCAGGGTGGCGGCGATCTCGGCCTGACGAATGCCGCGCTCGTGGTACATTCGCGCAATCTTCGTCATGAGGCGCGTCTGGCCGTCGGCCTGGGGAAACGATGTCGGTGTCACGCGAGCTCCATTGTCCGAGGTCCGCACCTGCGGCAGTGCGTGGGAAATCTCAGGGCAGAATCTTTATGCAGATTCTAGCGCGATGAGCTCGGATCCTCGTATGCGACGAGCATAGTCGGCGCAGTGATCGAGTGTGATCGAACGGGCGGAGGCGCATGTTGCGGCTGCGTTAGTGTTCCGGGAACAGACGCTCTGAAGGGACGACGATGCCGACCTCCCCGTTCGACAGGAACCACTTCGACTATTCGCCGTGGTTCTTCTGGGACCACGCCGATGACGACGCGAAGCAGCGGCAGGTCGATCTCCAGCAGCAGCTGATGGCCGCCGAGCCCGACACCCGCATCGCGGAGCGGTGCTTCATCTCCGAGGTCGCCGCGGTGCAGACCGACCGACTCGATCTCGGGTACAGCTCGTACATCGCAGGCCACGCGTACGTCACGGGCACGCTCGTGACGGGCACGAACTGCACGATCAACCCGTTCACGGTGGTGCGCGGCGAGATCACCCTCGGCGATGCCGTGCGCATCGGCGCACACACGTCGATCCTCGCCTTCAACCACACGATGGACGACCCGGACACCTGGGTCTTCAAACAGCCGCTCACGTCGAAGGGCATCGTGATCGGCGACGACGTGTGGGTCGGATCCCATGTCATGATCGTCGACGGCGTGACGATCGGCGATCGTGCCATGATCGCGGCCGGATCCATCGTCACGAAGGACGTGCCGGCGGGCGCCGTCGTCGCCGGCAACCCGGCCCGCGTGAAGCGCTGGCGCGTGGCGCCGGATGCGCCCGC
>DXAM01000045.1 GCA_019117025.1 Candidatus Microbacterium stercoravium
GCCCGGATCCGACAGAATAGGAGAACCAGATCTCACGCCCTGCGAGGAGGACGATGAACGCGCGCAACATTCTGATCGTGGCACACGCGCAGCGTGCCGATACGGTCGACGCAGCCGCGCGCATCGCCGCCGTCATCCTCGACCAGGGCGCCGTTCCCGTCTTCGATGAGAGCGATCTGGCATCGCTGAACGGCGCATCGGCGGGGTTCACCGGCGTGCGCGTGCTCGGACGGGATGTGCCGGTGCCGAGCATCGACGTCGCCATCGTGCTGGGCGGCGACGGCACGATCCTGCGCGCGGCCGAACTCGTTCGGGGCGGTACGGCGCCGATCCTCGGCATCAACATGGGCCATGTCGGCTTCCTCGCCGAGACCGAGCGCGACGACATGGACGAGGCGGTGCACCGGGTGCTCGCGGGCGACTACGCCGTCGAGGAGCGCCTCGCCATCGCCGTGAAGGTGCGCGATCGGATGGGCGA
Organism: Candidatus Microbacterium stercoravium; assembly: GCA_019117025.1. Classification (GTDB taxonomy): domain Bacteria; phylum Actinomycetota; class Actinomycetes; order Actinomycetales; family Microbacteriaceae; genus Microbacterium; species Microbacterium stercoravium. The sequence goes on from DXAM01000045.1 coordinate 479, forward strand.
CGTGGTCTACGAGACCTGGGCCCTCAACGAAGCCTCGATCGAGAAGGAAGCGCGCGAGCGCATGATCGAGATCGTGATCGAGATCGACGGCCGGCCGCTGTCGAGCTTCGGCGCCGATGGCTGCGTGATCGCGACGCCGACCGGATCCACGGCCTACAACTTCTCGGCCGGCGGCCCCATCGTGTGGCCGAGCGTCGAGGCGATGACCGTCGTGCCGCTCTCGGCCCACGCGCTCTTCGCGCGCCCGCTCGTCGTCGGCCCCGAGCAGCTCGTCGCGGTCGAGATCACGGGCAGTACGGGATCGAACGGCGTGCTGTGGTGCGACGGCAAGCGCACGCATGTGCTGCCGACGGGTGCGCGCGTCTCGGTGCGCCGATCCGAAGAGCCCGTGCGCCTCGCGCGCCTGCACCCCGCCGAGTTCACCGACCGCTTGGTGCGCAAGTTCCAGCTGCCCGTGCACGGCTGGCGCGGCCCGAGCGGATCGATGATGACGACCGCCGTCGCGGTGATTCCGCCGGCGAAGAAGACCGACGAGGAGGAGCCGAGCGCGTGATCGAGCAGATGCGCCTGACCGGGCTCGGCGTGATCGCCGACGCCGTGCTGCCGATGGGGCCGGGATTCACCGCCATCACGGGCGAGACGGGTGCCGGAAAGACCATGGTGGTCACCGGCCTCGGCCTGCTGATGGGCCAGCGCGCCGACAGCGGCACCGTGCGCGCCGGCGACCGGCAGGCGATCGTCGAGGGCATCTGGGATGTCTCGACCGACGGATCCGTCGCCGAACGCGTGCGCGAGGCGGGCGGCGAGCTCGAGCCCGCCGGCGACGGCCGCGGTGAGCTGTACCTCTCACGCTCGATCGCCGCCGAGGGACGCAGCCGCGCCTCGGTCGGCGGGCGCGCGGCCCCCGCCGCCGTGCTGGTCGATCTCGCGGCGCAGCTCGTCGCCGTGCACGGCCAGTCGGATCAGCTGCGCCTCAAGTCGTCGGCCGCGCAGCGCGACGCGCTCGACCGCTTCGGCGGCGACCCGGTGCGCGACGCGCTCGCCGCCTACCGCACGGCCTACGATGCCTGGACCCGGATCGACCGGGAACTCACCGACCTCGTCGCCGATCGTGATGCACGCACCGCCGAGGCCGCGCGCCTGCGCGCACAGCTCGGCGAGATCGAGGCGGTCGCACCGGATCCCGGAGAGGACGTCGAACTCGCGGCGCGCGCGGAACGGCTCGCGAACGCCGAGTCGCTCCGCGAGGCCGCGCTCGCCGCGCGAGAGGCGCTGTCGAGCGAGGAGGGCGCTCCCGACGTCTCGACGCTCGTCGGTGACGCGCGTCGCTCGCTCGATCGGGCCGAGGATCCGGTGCTCACCGGAATCGCGCAGCAGCTTGACGACCTGAGCTACCGGGCGAGCGACCTCGCCGTGGAGCTCTCGAGCTATCTCGCCGACCTCGACGAGCAGGGCCCCGCTGAGCTCGCCGCGGTCGAAGAGCGCCGCGCGGCGCTCGCCGACCTCGTGCGGCTGCACGGATCCCTCGACCACGCGATCGCTCTGCTCGACACCGGATCCGCGCGCCTCGCGGAACTCGACGACGATGACGATCGCGTCGAGCGGCTGACCGCCGAGCGCGACGCCGCTCGCGCAGAGCTCGACCAGGCGGGCGGACGCCTGTCGGCCGAAAGGCGCACGGCCGCGGCCGAGCTGGGGGAGCGCGCGAGCGAGGAACTGCATGCGCTCGCGATGCCCGATGCCGCCCTCACCGTCGACGTGACCGAGGCGCCCGAGGCCGCGCATGGCCGTGACAGCGTCGCGTTCCTGCTGGCGCCCCACCCCGGCGCCGAGCCGCGGCCGGTCGCCAAGGGCGCGTCGGGCGGCGAGCTCAGTCGCGTGATGCTTGCGATCGAGGTCGTGGTCGCGGCGACGGATCCGGTGCCGACGTTCATCTTCGATGAGGTCGACGCCGGCATCGGCGGAGCCGCGGCGATCGAGGTCGGCCGCCGCCTGGCCAAGCTCGCGGAGAGCTCGCAGGTGATCGCGGTCACGCACCTGGCGCAGGTCGCGGCGTTCGCGACCAACCACCTGAACGTCGTGAAATCGTCCGACGGATCCATCACCGCCTCGAGCGTGACGCGCCTCGAGGGCGCGGACCGCGAGGCCGAGATGGCCCGGCTGCTCAGCGGAATGGCCGACAGCGACGCCGCCATCACGCACGCGCGCGAGCTGCTGAGCGTCGCGGGCAGCGCCACCGGCTGATGAGTATGCTCGTGCTCAGTCCATTCCCAGCGCGCCACGCAGGCGCTCACATCTGTCTCCCGCCCCGTACGGTTAGGATTGAAGCCCGTGATGCAGACTTCTGACGCGGCGAGTAACGACACCACCAAACACATCTTCGTGACGGGCGGTGTCGTCTCGTCTTTGGGTAAGGGTCTTACCGCGGCCAGCCTCGGCAATCTGCTGACGGCGCGCGGGCTGCACGTGGTGATGCAGAAGCTCGACCCCTACCTCAACGTCGACCCGGGCACGATGAACCCGTTCCAGCACGGAGAGGTCTTCGTCACCGACGACGGCGCCGAGACCGACCTCGACATCGGGCACTACGAGCGCTTCCTCGACATCAACCTGTCGGAGGCGGCGAACGTCACGACCGGTCAGATCTACTCGCGCGTCATCGAGCGCGAGCGCCGCGGCGAGTACCTGGGCGACACGGTGCAGGTGATTCCCCACATCACCGACGAGATCAAGCGCCGCATGCGGCTGCAGGCCGAAGACATCCCGAAGCCCGACGTGATCATCACAGAGGTCGGCGGAACGGTCGGCGACATCGAATCGCAGCCGTTCCTCGAATCGGCCCGCCAGATCCGCCATGAGCTCGGCCGCGACAACGTGTTCTTCGTGCACGTCTCGCTCGTGCCCTTCATGGGCGCATCGGGCGAACAGAAGACCAAGCCCACGCAGCACTCGGTCGCGGCCCTGCGCCAGGTCGGCATCCAGCCCGACGCGCTCGTGCTGCGCAGCGACCGCCCGGTCACCGAGTCGAACCTCAACAAGATCGCACTGATGTGCGACGTCGACGCCGACTCCGTCGTCAACACGGTCGACCTGCCGAGCATCTACGACATCCCGTCGACCCTCAACTCGCAGGGCCTCGACCGCGTGATCATCAAGAAGCTCGGTCTCGACGCGGCGGGGGAGGTCGACTGGGCCCGCTGGCAGAAGGTGCTCGATGCGGTGCACCACCCGAAGCATGAGGTCACCATCGGCCTCGTCGGCAAGTACATCGATCTGCCTGACGCCTATCTGTCGGTGACCGAGGCCATCAAGGCCGGCGGCTTCGCGCACGACGCGAAGGTGCAGATCCGCTGGATCCCGTCCGACCTGTGCGAGACCGAGGAGGGCGCGCGCGAGCAGCTCGCCGACCTCGACGGCATCGTGATCCCGGGCGGATTCGGCATCCGCGGCATCGAGGGCAAGCTCGGCGCCTTGCGCTTCACGCGCACGCAGGGCATCCCGACTCTCGGCATCTGCCTCGGCCTGCAGTGCATGGTGATCGAGTACGCGCGCAACGTCGCGGGCCTCGCGGGCGCATCGTCGACCGAGTTCGACCCCGAGACCGATGTGCCCGTCATCGCCACGATGGAGGAGCAGATCGAGATCCTCGACGGCGGCGACCTGGGCGGCACCATGCGTCTGGGGCTGTACCCGGCCGCGCTGACGGAGGGATCCGTCGCGGCCGAGGCATACGGATCCACCACCGCGCATGAGCGCCACCGCCACCGCTACGAGGTGAACAACCGCTACCGCGATCAGATCGCGCAGGCGGGCATGGTCTTCTCGGGCATCAACCCCGACCTCGATCTGGTCGAGTTCGTCGAGCTGGCGCGCGACGAGCACCCGTACTACATCGCCACGCAGGCGCACCCCGAGCTGCGCTCGCGCCCGACCGAAGCCCACCCGCTGTTCCGCGGCCTCATCGGCGCCGCGATCGACCGCGCCCGCTCGAGCGAGCTGTTCGAGGTCGAGGAGTGACCGACATCCGCGATGAGCCGTTCGAGGTCGATGTCCGCAAGAGCGAGACCGTCTACAACGGCTACGTCTGGGACGTGCGCGAAGACACGTTCCAGTACGGTCCGACGACCCTCGTGCGGCACTACCTCGACCACACGGGGGCCGTGGCCGTCGTCGCGGTCGATGACGACGACCGCGTGCTGCTGATCCAGCAGTACCGCCACCCGATCGGGCAGCGCGACTGGGAGATCCCCGCCGGCCTGCTCGACATCGACGGCGAGAAGCCCCTCGAGGCCGCCGCGCGCGAGCTGATGGAAGAGGCCGACGCCGAAGCCGACCACTGGTCGGAGCTCGGCAGCTTCGCGCTCTCACCAGGCGGATCCAACGAGTTCATCCGCATCTTCCTCGCGACCGGCGTGCGCATGCGCGACTCCGAGCACCACCGCGTCGAGGAGGAGGCCGACATCCGCAAGCAGTGGGTTCCTCTGGCCGAGGCCGTCGACGCGATCAGCGAGGGGCGCATCCACAACGCGGCGATGACGATCGGGATCCTGCTGGCCGCACGCCAGCGCGGCATCTAGAGGCGGGGCCATGCACCTCGATCGTGCGGTCGACACCTATCTGCGTCACGTGGCGATCGAACGCGGCCTGAGCGAGCACACCGTGGCCGCCTACCGCCGCGACCTCATGGGCTACGCGGCCTGGCTCGGCGAACACGACGTGACGGATGCGGACGACGTCACCCCCGAGCTCGTCGCAGCGTTCGCGGCCGAGCGCGCCTCGGCGGATCCGGCGCCCGCCGCGTCGTCGCTCGCACGGCTGCAGTCGTCGGTGCGCGGGCTGCACCGCTTCCTGGCGCGCGAGGGCACGGCGATGCAGGACCCCACGGTGCGCCTGGTGCCGCCGAAGCAGCCGCAGAAGCTGCCGAAGGCGCTGACGATCGAGCAGACCGAGCGCCTGCTGCAGGCGCCGAGCGCCGAGGATCCGATCGGGATCCGCGACCGTGCCCTGCTCGAGCTGCTGTACGCGACGGGCGCGCGGGTGTCCGAGGCGATCGGCCTCGACGTCGACGACCTGCAGACCGGCGAGGTGCTGCGGCTGCGCGGCAAGGGCGACAAAGAGCGCATCGTGCCGATCGGATCCTTCGCCCGCGCGGCGCTCGATGCCTACCTCACCCGCGTGCGGCCCGCCCTGGCGGCGAAGGGGCGCGCGACGGGACGGCTGTTCCTCGGTGCCCGCGGGGCGCCGCTGTCGCGGCAGAGCGCCTGGCTCGTGATCCAGAAGGCCGCCGATGACGCCGGACTCACCGCGCACGTGTCGCCGCACACGCTGCGGCACTCGTTCGCGACGCACCTGCTGCAGGGCGGCGCCGACGTGCGGGTCGTTCAGGAGCTGCTCGGCCATGCCTCGGTCGCGACGACGCAGATCTACACGCACGTCTCGCCCGAGACATTGCGCGACATGTACCAGAGCGCGCACCCGCGCGCGGTCTGACACGCGCCCCGAGAATCATCCTCTCGGAGGATATTCGCGCCGATCCTTCTCTGCGAGGATGGGGGAAAGTCCACATCGCCTGACGAGGATCACCATGCGCCAACTACGCACCCTGACCGTTATCGCCACGACGACCCTGACGATCGGTGCCCTCGCGGCATGCGGCGGAGGTGCGGCAGACGACCTCAGCTACGAGGACTCGCCGCTGAACGAGTACATGTCGTCGCTCTACGACGCCGAGATGTCGCCGGAGGACCAGCAGGCCGAGCTCGACGCCCAGGAGCGCAAGCAGGAGGAAGCGGTCGCCGCGTGCATGCAGGATGAGGGCTTCGAATACGTTCCGGTGACGGGCACGAGCCAGGTGTACATGGCCGACGACGACGAGTGGGATCCCGACTCGCGCGACTGGGTCGAGCAGTACGGCTACGGCGTGTTCTCGACGCCGTGGGACGACGACGAGGCCACGGGCGAGGAAGAGATCGACGACCCCAACGCCGAGTACACCGAGTTGCTGTCGGAGTCGGAGCTCGCCGCGTACAACGCGACGCTGTACGGCGACGAGCCGAGCGAAGAGCAGATGGGGGATCCCGACTTCGATTGGGGCTCGCTCGACCAGGGCTGCTACGGCGAGGCGATGAACGAGGCGTACGACGCCGACGAGATCGACGCGCTCTACGAGGAGTTCGATCCGCTCATCACGAAGATGACCGATCTCTACGACGCCGCCCTGTCGTCGGATGCGCAGATCGCCCTCGAAGCCGAGTGGGCATCCTGCATGGAGGGCAAGGACTTCGCCGAGTTCGCCTCGCGCGACGACGCGCAGAGCTCGGTGTACGAGAAGCAGGAAGAGCTGTACACGGCGCAGAACGAGGCGAGCGAACAGATCGACTGGGAATCGGTCACCGACGAGGAGGCCGAGGCCCTCATGGCCGAGTCGGACCCCGCGGGATCGCCCGAGTGGGTCGAGGCGCAGGAGAACGAGGTCGTGCTCGCCCTCGCCGACCTCGAGTGCCGTGACGAGACCGACTACGACTCGAAGACGCTCGCGAACCAGTTCGAGCTGGAGGAGCAGTTCATCGCTGACAACAAGGCCGAGCTCGAGGCGTTCCGCGCCGCAGCCGAGCAGGTCATGTGATGGTGCTCGGACGACGCCGCAAGAACGACCCCCGAGAGACCGACCCCCTGGAGCCGGTTCTCGCAGAGCCCGAGGCGGAACCGGCGGCCGAGTCCGCGGGCGACGCCGAGCGCGCGGGCGGATGGAGCCGCGTGCTGCGCGGCAACCGAGGCCTGTGGATCACGGCGCTCGTTGCGGTCGTCGCCCTGGGCGGCGGCATCCTGCTCGGCCAGCTCGTCGTGTCGCCGTTCGACCGTGCGGCCGGCGCGGGAGCCCCGGAGCCGGGGCTCGTGACGGTGCCCGTCGAGTACGGCGAGCTGAGCAACGACGTCACGCTGCGCGGCGACATCGGCTACAACGACGCCGTCGAGCTGCAGTTCGACACGTCGTCGTTCGAGGGCGCAGCGATCGTGACCGGCCAGGTGCCCGAGGCGGGCGCCGAGGTGAACGCGCTGTCGATCGCGCTCGAGGTCACGGGCCGGCCGGTGATCGTGCTCCCCGGAGAGCTGCCCGCCTACCGCACCCTGCGCTTCGGCGTCTCGGGCCCCGACGTCGTGCAACTGAAGGAAGCGCTCGCCGAGGTCGGCATCGCGGGCGGGGACCCCGCATCCGATCTGTTCGACCAGGAGACGGCCAACGGCCTCGCCGAGCTGTACAACCAGGCGGGCTACCCGCTGCCGGAGCCCGAAGAAGGGGCCCGCGAGGCCGTCGCGGCCGCCGAGGCGGGCGTGCGCGACGCCGAGCAGCAGGTGGCCGACGCCGAGGCAGCGGTCGCCTCCGCCGGTCAGGGCGCCTCGCCGGTCGAGGTGCGTGAGGCCGACAACGAGATCGCGAGCCTGTGGCGCCAGATCCGCGAGGCCGAGGGTGCCGGAGAGGACGCGAGCGACTTGCGCGATCAGCTCGAGGTCGCGAAGCTGCGCCGCCAGGAGCTCGACCAGCCGAAGGACACGAGCGCCGAGCAGGCCATGCTCGACAGCGCGCGCGACGGCGTCGCGTCGGCTCAGGAATCGCTCGTCTCGGCGCAGCAGGACGCCCTGCCGTTCCTGCCGGCGAGCGAGGTGATGTTCCTCGGCGATCTGCCCCGCCGCGTCGACACCGTCTCGGTCTCGCGCGGCGACGCCCTCGAGGGCGCCGCGATGACGGTCTCCGGTGCGAGCGTGCAGCTGTCCGGCGCGGCGTCGTCGACCGATGCCGGGCTGCTCGAGGAGGGCATGACCGCGTCGTTCGCGCTGCCCGACGGCACCGAGCATCCCGCCACGATCACCAAGATCGCGAAGAGCGATGAGGGCGGGCGCACGAAGATCATGTTCGAGCCGGATCCGCTCGAACCGAGCGTCATGCGCGAGATCCAGGGCGAGAACGTGCGCATCAGCATTCCTGTCGGGGCGACCGACGGCGAGGTGCTCTCAGTGCCCTATGCGGCGCTGACGGCGGGCCCTGGGGGAGAATCCCGCGTTGAGGTCGTCGACGGCGACCCGCGCGACGGCGAGGACGCCGAGACCCGCCTCGTCGTCGTCGAGACGGGCCTCGCCGCCGACGGCTACGTCGAGGTGACCCCGGAAGACGGCGAGCTGGAGGAGGGCGACCTCGTGGTGGTCGGATCGTGACGGCGCCCGTCGTCGAGCTGCGCGATGTCACGAGGTCCTTCCCCGGCCCGCCCGAAGTGCAGGCGCTGAAGGCCGCGAACCTCCGGATCGATCGCGGAGAGTACGTCTCGATCGTGGGGCCGAGCGGGTCGGGCAAGTCGACGATGCTCAACATCCTCGGCCTGCTCGACCGGCCGACCGTGGGGGAGTACCTGCTGGCAGGAGAATCGACGGGCGACCTGCCCGATGACGAGCGCGCGGCGGTGCGCGCCCAGTTCATCGGGTTCGTCTTCCAGTCGTTCCACCTCATGGAGCGGCGCTCTGTGCTCGAGAACGTGCTCATGCCGATGACCTACAGCGGCGTGCCTCGCCGAGAGCGCACGGCGCGCGCCGTCGAGGCGCTCGAGCGCGTGGGGCTCGGCCACCGCCGCGACTTCTTCCCGGGAACGCTCTCGGGCGGCGAGCGCCAGCGCGTCGCGATCGCCCGCGCCGTCGTCAGCGGGCCGAGCCTGCTGCTCGCCGACGAGCCGACCGGCAGCCTCGACCAGCGCACCTCGGGCGAGGTGATGGACCTGTTCGAAGAGCTCAACGCCGCGGGCCTCACGCTCGCGATCATCACTCACGACCAGGCGGTCGCGGAGCGCGCGGCGCGCAGCCTGCGCATCTCCGACGGCCGCCTGAGCGAGGCCGCGTGATGGGCCTGCGCCGCATGTTCCGGCGCGCGCCGAAGCGGGGATCCGCGAGCGCGGCCGCGCTCCTTACGCCCGTCGCGCGCGGCGACCGCTTCTCGGTGAGCGACCTCGTCTCGGAGGCGACGAGCGACATCGGCGCGCGGCCGGGGCGGCTCATCATGACGATCCTCGGCACCGTGCTCGGGATCGGCGCGCTCGTGGCGACGTGGGGCTTCGCGCAGACCGCGTCGGGGCAGATCTCGAGCCAGTTCGCTCGCGCATCGTCGACGCAGGTCTCGATCACGCCAGAAACGACGTCGATCGGCCAGGAAGGGGCGTCGGGCGCGATCGGCAGGATCCCCTGGGATGCGCCCGAGCGGCTCGAACGCCTCGCGGGCGTCGAGCGCGCGGCGCTCATCTCCGACATCGCGCTCGGCGAGGACGCCGAGATCACATCGGTGCCGCTGAACGACCCGTCGGCGGCCTCGACGGCGGTGCCGCCGGTGCGGGCCGCGTCGGCCGGTCTCGTCGAGGCGGTCGGCGGCGAGATGACGACGGGGCGCATGTTCGACGAGGGACACGATTCCCGCGGCGACCGCGTGGCCGTGCTGGGCGCCCGAGCCGCCGAGCGCCTGAGCATCAGCCGCGTCGACAACCAGCCGTCGGTCTTCATCGACGGCAAGGCATATGCGGTGATCGGCATCCTCGATCAGACGCAGGCGCGCTCGGAGCTGCAGGACGGGATCCTCATCCCCGCCGGTGCCGCACGCACCGACTTCGCGGTCGACCGTCCCGCCGAGGCGATCGCGCGCATCGCGATCGGGGCGGGCCCGCAGATCGCGGATCAGGCGCCCCTCGCGCTCGCGAGCGACGATCCCGACTCGCTCCAGGTGCGCGCGCCCCAGGCACGGTCGGAGCTCGGCGCGGCCGTCGAAGGCGACGTGAACCTGCTGTTCGTGATCGTCGGCGCCGTGTCGCTGCTCGCCGGAGGGCTCGGCATCGCGAACGTCACCCTGCTGTCGGTGAGCGAGCGCACGGGCGAGATCGGCCTGCGCCGGGCGCTCGGGGCCACGCGGCGCCAGATCGCCGCGCAGTTCACGGTCGAATCGATCGTGATCGGCGTGCTCGGCGGCCTCATCGGCGCCGCGCTCGGCGTGCTCGCCGTGGTCGGCGTCTCGGCCGTGCAGCAGTGGACGGCGGTCATCGATCCGCTCGTCGCCGTCGCGGGCGTCGCCGTCGGCGCGCTCGTCGGGTGGGTGTCGGGCTGGTATCCGGCCCGCCGGGCATCCCGCATCGAACCCATCAGCGCGCTGCGCTCGGCCGGCTGACGAATCGGATCCGCATTCGTCGGCGGTTCCTGGCGGACCGCGAGGTAACGATGCGGATACACTCGACTGAGCGTGTCAGGAGGAGCATCGGTGGCGAACACCCAGAAGAAATCGGACGTGGTTGTCGGTCCGACGGGACGGCCCTACAACGGGTTCCCGACGCCCGAGAAGCTCGACCGCCATGGGCCCGCGCGGATCATCGCGCTGTGCAACCAGAAGGGCGGCGTCGGCAAGACGACCACGAGCATCAACCTCGCGGCCTCGCTCGCCGAGTACGGGCGCAAGGTGCTCGCCGTCGACTTCGATCCGCAGGGCGCGCTGTCGGCGGGCCTCGGCATCGCGACGCACGACGTCACGACGATCTACGACCTCATGCTCGACACGAAGCGCGACGCGCACGATGCGATCATCTCCTCGAACGTCGAGGGCCTCGACGTGATCCCGGCGAACATCGACCTGTCGGCGGCCGAGGTGCACCTCGTCAACGAGGTCGCCCGCGAGATGATCCTCGCCCGTGTACTGTCGAAGCTCACGAAGGAATACGACGTCATCCTCATCGACTGCCAGCCGTCGCTCGGACTGCTGACGGTCAACGCGCTCACAGCGGCGCACGGCGTGCTGATCCCGCTCGAGTGCGAGTTCTTCGCCCTGCGCGGCGTGGCTCTGCTGATCGAGACGATCGAGAAGGTGCAGGACCGCCTGAACCCGTCGCTCGAGCTTGACGGTCTGCTCGCGACCATGTACGACTCGCGCACGCTGCACTCGCGCGAGGTGCTCGAGCGCATCGTCGAGACGTTCGGCGAGAAGGTGTTCGAGACCGTGATCGGGCGCACCGTGAAGTTCCCCGACGCATCGGTGTCGGGCGTGCCGATCATCGAGTACGCGCCGAGCCACGACGCCGCTCAGGCCTACCTGCGCCTCGCCCGCGAGCTCGTGCACCGCGGGGCGGTCGCGTAGCGCCGTGACGACGGAGCCGGCCGACGACGCCGGATTCCGCGTTTCGCTGTCGAACTTCGACGGCCCGTTCGACCTGCTGCTCGGCCTCATCACCAAGCGCGAGCTCGACATCACCGAGGTGTCGCTGTCGGCGGTGACCGACGAGTTCATCGCCTATCTCGCCGACCTCGGACCCGACGAGAACCTCGACGAGGCGAGCGAGTTCCTCGTCGTGGCTGCGACGCTGCTCGACATGAAGGTGGCGGGCCTGCTGCCCCAGGGCGAGCTCGTCGACGCCGAGGCGGTCGCGCTGCTCGAGGCCCGCGACCTGCTGTTCGCGCGGCTGCTGCAGTACCGCGCGTTCAAGGAGGTCGCGGTGTGGTTCGCCGACCGCATCGCCCACGAGGGCGGGCGCCACACGCGCGACGTGCCGCTCGACGAGAAGCACCGGGCCGCGACGCCTGAGCTGAGATGGACGCTGTCGCCCGATGACTTCGCGGCGCTCGCCGCGCTCGCCCTCGCGCCCCGCGAGATCCCCACGGTCGGGCTCGATCACCTGCATGCGCCGCAGGTATCGATCCGCGAGCAGGCGGCCATCGTCGTGTCGACGCTGCGCACGAGCGGATCCGTGACGTTCCGCGAGCTCGCCGCCGGCGTCGATGGGCCGGGCGTGATCGTCGCGCGTTTCATCTCGATCCTCGAGCTGTACCGGCTCGCAGCTGTGGCGTTCGAACAGCTCGAGCCGCTCGGCGAGCTCACGATCCGGTGGGTGGCCGAGACCTGGGACGATGAGACCCTCGCCGCGTTGGGAGCCGACTATGACACCTGAGACCCCCGCCCTGACGGCGCGCCTCGAAGCCCTGCTGATCGTGGCCGACGAGCCGATGAGCGTCACGGCGCTCGCCGCGGGCGCCGGATCCCCCGTGCGCGAGGTGCGCGCGGCGCTCGCCGAGCTGCGTGCCGACTACGACGGTGAGACGGGCGGGCCCGTGCGCGGCTTCCAGCTGCGCGAAGTGGCCGGGGGATGGCGCATCTATGTGCGTGAGCAGCTCGATCGGGTCGTGACGGAGTTCGTCGGCAGCCAGGCGCCCGTGCGCCTGTCGCAGGCGGCCCTCGAGACACTCGCTGTGATCGCGTACAAGCAGCCGGTGACGCGATCGCAGGTCGCGCAGATCCGCGCGGTGAACGTCGACGGCGTGGTGCGCACGCTGCTGGGGCGCGGCCTGATCACCGAGATGCACGCGGATCCCGAGACCGGCGCGATGCATTACGGCACGACGTCGCTGCTGCTCGAGAAGCTCGGCATCAACGGGATCGACGAGCTGCCGCACATCTCGCCGCTGCTCGACGACGGATCCGGCGGTTTCCCGGGCCTGGAAGGCGTTTAGTCAGGGGCGATCCGCGAAGATAGAACAAACCGTGTCCCACGTCATGTGGCTCTGGCGCGGTGATTCCAGCAGGAAGTGGGACATGGTGACGGAGGCCGAGCGATCTGCCGAGGGTGTGCGCCTGCAGAAGGCGCTCGCGAACGCGGGAGTCGCGTCGCGGCGCGCGTCGGAGAACCTCATCGTCGCCGGCCGCGTGCGCGTGAACGGATCGGTCGTGAGCGAGCTCGGTTCGCGCATCGACCCCGATAACGACATCGTCGACGTCGATGGCCAGGTGGTGCAGCTCGACACGGCGAAGCGCTACGTGGTGCTGAATAAGCCCCGCGGCGTGGTCAGCACGATGAAGGATGAGAACGGCCGTCCCGACCTCACCGAGTTCACCGACGAGTGGAACGAACGCATCTACAACGTCGGCCGCCTCGACACCGATACGTCGGGCCTGCTCGTGCTGACCAACGACGGCGAGCTCGCCAATGTGCTGGCCCACCCCCGCTTCGGCGTCACCAAGGTGTACATCGCCAAGGTGCGCGGCGAGGTCACGGGGCAGACGGTGGCGCGCCTGACCCGCGGCATCGAGCTCGACGACGGACCGATCACCGCAGACAAGGCGCGCGTGCTCGACTCGTCGCGCGGAACGAGCCTCGTAGAGCTCACGCTGCACTCGGGCCGCAACCGGATCGTGCGCCGCATGATGGCGGAGGTCGGTCACCCGGTGACCGAGCTCGTGCGCCGTCAGTTCGGGCCGCTGCATCTCGGCACGCTCGGCATCGGCCGCACCCGCGAACTCGATAAGGTGGAGCGCGGCGCGCTGCTGACACTGGCGCGCGAGGCGAAGGAGACCCCGTGAGCGACGAGACCCTCGTACCCGGGCGGCGCGCGCGTGTGACGGTTCCGGTGCGGATCGTCGGCGCGGGCCTGTTGGGATCCAGCATCGGGCATGCGCTGCGGCAGAACGGCGTCGACGTGTCGCTCGCCGACACCTCGCCCGCGCAGCTGCGGCTCGCGGTCGACTACGGCGCGGGACGCGCTGCGGCCGAGGGCGACGACCCCGCGCTCGTGGTCGTCTGCACCCCGCCGGATGTCGTCGCCGATATGGTCGAGGCCGAGCTGAAGAGGTTTCCGAACGCGGTCGTCACCGATGTCGCATCGGTGAAGCTCGAGCCGCTGCGCGCCCTGCGAGGCCGCGGCATCGACCTCACGAACTACGTCGGCTCGCACCCCATGGCGGGGCGAGAGCGCGGGGGAGCGATCTCGGCGCGCGCCGACCTGTTCGCCGGTCGGCCCTGGGTGATCTGCCGCGACGGCGAGACGCCGACGCAGGCGCTCGCGCTCGTCGAAGACCTCGCGCTCGACCTCGAGGCCGTGCCGATGGAGATGACGCCCGAGGAGCACGACCGCTCGGTCGCCCTCGTGTCGCACGTGCCACAGGTGGTCGCGTCGCTGCTCGCGGCGCGCTTCGTCGACGCGCCCGAGCACGCGCTCGCACTCGCCGGGCAGGGCGTGCGCGACACGACGCGCATCGCGCACTCCGCACCGGAGCTGTGGGTGCAGATCCTCGCCGCGAACGCCGAGCCGGTCACGCAGCAGCTCGACCTGCTGGCGGCCGATCTCTCGCTCGTCGCCGACGCGCTGCGGGATCCGGATCGCCAGGGATCCCGGCGCACTGCCGCCGACGCGATCCGCGCGGGCAACGTGGGCGTCGAGCGCCTGCCGGGCAAGCACGGCCAGCGGCGCCGCTTCGAGACGTTCGTCGTGATGGTCGACGACGTCTCCGGCCAGCTGGGGCGCCTGTTCGGCGACCTCGGCGAGCTGAACGTGAACGTGGAGGACCTCCGGCTCGAGCATTCGCCGGGGGCGCCGCTGGGCCTCGCCGAGATCTCGGTCGACCCGGCGACGTTGCAGCCCGCCGTCGACGGTCTCACGTCGCGCGGCTGGCGGATTGCGGGGACCAGTGACTGACACATTCTTCGTTGCGATCGATGGACCGGCGGGATCCGGCAAGTCGAGCGTGTCCAAGCAGGTCGCCCGGCGGCTCGGCTTCGGCTATCTCGATACCGGATCCGTCTACCGCGCCCTCGCGTGGCAGGTGCGCAGCCGCGGCGACTCGACCGACGAGCCCTCGGCCGTTGAAGCGGCGTTCGGCGCGTTCGAGCCCGCGATCTCGCTCGACCCCGACGACCGCTCGATCTTCGTCGGCGACACCGACGTGACCGACGCGATCCGCACTCCCGAGACGACAGCGGCCGTGGCCGGCGTCGCGAAGACCCTGAGTGTGCGCGAGAAGATCAACGAGCTGTTCCGCCGCATCGTCGCCGAGGCCCCGCAGCCCGGCGTGGTGGTGGAGGGGCGCGACATCACGACGGTCGTGGCGCCCGATGCGCCCGCACGGATCCTGCTGACCGCGCACCCCGACGTGCGCGCCGCGCGTCGCAGCGCCGAGATGGGATCCGCCGACGTGGCGAAGGTCGCGGAGGCGATGCGCCAGCGCGACGCGTCGGACAGCACCGTGGTGGACTTCATGAATGCCGCCGACGGCGTCGTCGCGGTCGACACGACGCACTTGGATTTCGACCAGTCCGTCGACGCCGTTCTCACGGTGATCGCCGAACGACGAGAAGGAGGCCGCGATGGCCGCTGACTACGACGATGATTTCGTCGCTCATGATGACAACCTCGCCGAGCGCCTGGGGGAGCTCGACGACGAGCTGATCGAGGCGCGCGCCGAGACGCTGCGCCAGACGCTCGCCGACTACGACCTCGACGAGGAAGACGCGGAGCTGCTCGAGGGCATCCACGTCGACGACTTCGGCAACGAGTACCTGCCGGCGCTGCCCGTGGTCGCGATCGTGGGGCGGCCCAACGTGGGCAAGTCGCAGCTCGTGAACCGCATTCTCGGCCGCCGCGAGGCCGTCGTGGAGGACACGCCGGGCGTCACGCGCGATCGGGTGACGTACAAGGCCGAGTGGCTCGACCGCCGGTTCTCGCTCGTAGATACGGGCGGGTGGGAGCCCGACGCGCGCGGCATCGACAAGTCGGTGGCGCAGCAGAGCGAGATCGCGATCGACCTGGCCGACGTGATCCTCTTCGTCGTCGATGCGAAGGTGGGGGCGACGTCGACCGACGAGCACGTCGTGCGCCTGCTGCGCAAGACGGATAAGCCGGTGTTCCTCGTCGCGAACAAGATCGACGACGCCTCGCACGAGGTCGAGGCGGCCGCGCTGTGGAACCTCGGTCTCGGCGAGCCGCACCCGGTCTCAGCGATCCACGGCCGCGGCGTCGCCGACATGCTCGATGCCGTGATGGCGAAGACACCGAAGATCTCGGCCGTGGCGAAGCACGAGATCGGCGGCCCGCGCCGCGTGGCGATCCTCGGGCGCCCGAACGTCGGAAAGTCGTCGCTGCTGAACAAGGCGGCGGGCGAAGAGCGCGTTGTGGTCGACGACCTCGCGGGCACGACGCGCGACCCGGTCGATGAGATCGTGGAGCTCGGCGGCAAGCTGTGGACGCTCGTGGATACGGCGGGCATCCGCCGTCGCGTGCACATGCACCAGGGCGCCGACTTCTACGCGAGCCTGCGCACCTCGACCGCGCTCGAGAAGGCGGAGGTCGCGGTGGTCGTGCTCGACGTGACCGAGCCGATCAGCGAGCAGGACGTGCGCATCATCGACCTGGTGCTCGAGTCGGGCCGCGCGCTCGTGCTGGCGTTCAACAAGTGGGATCTGCTGAACACGCCCGAGATGGAGCACAAGGAGCGCCGCTACTTCCTCGAGCGCGAGATCGAGAAGGATCTGGCGCACGTCGCGTGGGCGCCGCGCGTGAACATCTCGGCCGAGACGGGGCGCCACTTCGACAAGCTCGTGCCGGCCCTCGAGCTGGCGCTCGAGAATTGGGATCGCCGCATTCCGACCGGCAAGTTCAACGCGTTCCTCACCGAGCTGGTGGCCGCGCACCCGCATCCGCTGCGCGGCGGCAAGCAACCGCGGATCCTGTTCGGCACGCAGGCATCGACGCGCCCGCCGACGTTCGTGCTGTTCACGACCGGTTTCCTGGATCCGGGGTACCGCCGGTTCATCCAGCGGCGCCTGCGCGAGCTGTTCGAGTTCGAGGGCACGCCGATCGTTGTGAACATGCGCGTGCGCGAGCGGCGCAAGCGCTGAGCGCACAGAAACGGGAGGCCTGCGGGCCTCCCGTTTCTGCATGACGCCGAATGTCGCGGGCCCGGCCGCGGGGGTCTGCGGTCTCGTAGAGTGGGGCCATGACGAGCCCGTTTCCCGCGCGCCCTCACCACCCCGGTGACGGCTGGGTCACGGGTGCGAACGGCGCGAAGTACTGGGGCGTGTACGGGGCAGCGGGTCTGCTCGCGTACGACCGCGGGCGCGGCGTGCTGCTGCAGCACCGCGTGGAGTGGAGCCACTTCGGCGGCACGTGGGCGCTGCCGGGCGGCGCGCTGTACGACGCGGGCGAGACGCCGATGGAGGGCGCGATCCGCGAGGCGCAGGAAGAGGCGGGCGTGCCGAACGGCGCGATCTCGCCCCGCGCCGAGCACGTGTTCGACGTGGGCGTGTGGCGGTACACGACCGTGATCGCCGACGTCGTCGATCCGTTCGAGCCGGTCATCAGCGACCCCGAGTCGCTCGAGCTGCGCTGGGTGCCCGTCGACGAGGTCGACTCGTATCCGCTGCACCCCGGCTTCGCGGCGACGTGGCCGACGGTGCGCGAGGCGCTCGAGGTGCGTCCGGTCGTGCTCGTCGACGCGGCGAACGTGGTGGGATCCACGCCGGACGGTTGGTGGAAGGACCGTCCGGGGGCGACCGAGCGGCTGCTCGCGCGGCTCGCGGCGCTCTCCGACGTGCCGGCGGGCGATCTCGGGCTCGGGCTCGATGTGTGGCAGCCGGTGTTCGCGGTCGTCGTGGAGGGTCAGGCACGCGATGTCGAGGCGGGGCCGTTGCCGGTGTTCCGGGCAGAGGGATCCGGCGACGACGAGATCGTGCTGCGCGCCGAGCAGCTGATCGCCGAGGGCTCGCGCGTGTTCGCGGTGACGAGCGACCGCGAGCTGCGGCGGAGGCTCGAGCAGCTCGGCGCGGAGGTGCGTGGGGCGACATGGCTGCGCGACCGCCTGCCGACGGCCGACGCTATGGCGCCCGTGCTCGAAGGCGCGAGCTGGATCGGCATGGGGGCGACCGGCTTCTTCGGAAAGCCGTAGGTCAGCGCCGGTCGCGCGACTCTCGCCCGGTGAGCCGGTCGATCTCGCGACGCTCGCGCTTCGTGGGCCGGCCGAGCCCGCGCTCGCGGTGCACGATCGGAGCGACGAACTCGCGCGGCGGCGGGGGAGGCGTGCGATCTTCGTAGGCCGTGGCGGCGACGGGGGCGCCGACGCGTTTGAGCAGCAGCTTCTCGACTCCGAGGATCTTGTCGAACCCGCGGATGCGCGCCCTCACCTCGTCGCCGACCTTGACCCCGTGCGACGCCTTCACCGGATCTCCGTTGACCCGCACGTGCCCGCCGCGGATCGCGGTGGTCGCGGCCGAACGCGTCTTGTACACGCGCACGGCCCAGAGCCACACGTCGACGCGCACGGAGATGGGTTCGGTCATCACCACATTGTCTCAGAGTGCGAGTTCGACGATCTGCTTCGAAGCGCCGAGGGGCGCGACGACGCGGAAGCCCACCCGGGTGAACGTCGCGAGGGTTCCGACGAAGAGGTCGTTCGCGCGCGTGCCGGGTCGCGACGGATCTCGCGGGTATCCCTCGATGATTCGTGCGCCGTGCTGGCGCGCGTGCACGATCGCTGCGTCGAGCAGGCGCGCCATGATCCCGCTGCCCCGGAACGGGCGCGCGATGGAGAAGCAGGTGACGGCCCAGACGGATCCGTCGTCGATGTCGTGTGCGCTCGCCGCCGGAAGCCCCCGCGTGTGGCGAAGTCGTGCCTGGCGCGGCCGCGGCCCGACGCGCACCCATCCGGCCGGCTCGCCATCGATGTGCAGAACGAGCCCGGGCGCGGGGGAGCGACCGATGTCGTCGCGGAACCCGCGTTCGAGCTCGGCGCGCGTCGCCTTCGAGAAGTCGACGCTGCGCATGAGCGGCCACATGCACTGGCAGCCCGGCCCGTCGCCGCCGGCCGAGAAGATCGCCTGCACGTCATCCCACGCCGCCTCGTCGACCGGCGCGATCGTGATGTCCGACATAGGGGACAGAGTAGACGCGCCGGCCTGCGCGGGAAACCCCTGAGGCGCCTGTTTCTCGCCGCCGCGGGGTGGCAGGATGAGCACATGGGATGGAACGACCAGATCATCGAAGAGTTCCGGGCGAACGGCGGCACCGTGAAGACCGGCGGCTTCGGCCGCAGCCTGGTGCTGCTGCACCACACCGGTGCGAAGACGGGCACTCAGCGCGTGACGCCGGTGATGGCGCTACGGCCCGACCACAGCGAGTGGCTGATCGCCGCGTCGAAGGCCGGGGCCGATGAGAACCCGGCGTGGTTCCACAACCTGCTCGCGCATCCCGACGTGACGATCGAGGATCCGGATGCCGGCACCGTGCACGTCACCGCCGAGGTGCTCGAGGGAGATGATCGCGACCGCGCATGGCGCCTGTTCGAGGCCGCGAGCGACGGATTCGCGGGCTATCAGCGCAAGACGAGCCGCGTGATTCCGGTCGTGATCCTGCGCCGACGCCGCTGACGCGCCCGGCGGCAGGCCCGATTCGCGGCGGTCACCGCGGCCAGGTAGACTCTTGGAGTTGCCCGCGTGGCGACACAACTGAACAACGGGCTGTGGCGCAGTTTGGTAGCGCACTTGACTGGGGGTCAAGGGGTCGCAGGTTCAAATCCTGTCAGCCCGACCATGAAATAGTCAGAAGCCCCGGAAAATCAACGATTTTCCGGGGTTTTTTGTTGCCCGGAATTAGCTGAATTGAACCTCTGTGCCCGCTAGTGTGCCCGCAGGCCTCGCCACGAAAGGCCGAACACGCCCGGGATTCCGCGCTCCTTCCTCTGATTCTGTCGGACGCTGTTTCCTTACAAGTCACGTTCAGTAACGCTGAATGCCACCCCTGCGCCGTTCGAGTCCTCACTGTCTCAAAAGCCCTGGGTTCCCAGGCTCAATTGCCGTTTGATGACGTGGCGCTCAGATCCGTGTTCCAGCAGGAAGGGCGGCCTGGCTGCTTCGAAGGATAGAGCTCAGAGTTCTGCGGGCTTGTCCTGCCGCGCTGACTCCTTCGGGGTCGCGCACGGCGACAAGGAGAGCCTAGGTGCACCAGATGTACCGGAAGTCGGTGCTGGTCTGGACCCGAGCGCCCAACCCAATCCGTCGAGCCTGGGCAACAATGGAGGCATCAGAAGCGCGCGGAGAGGAGCTTCGGCAGTGATTGACCGGATCTACTACGAGGACCAGACTCACTGGTCTGACGCGGACTACTACGCGCTCTGGCGGTACTTCGACCGCCTGGCCGAGTACTTGGGCCCGACGCAGGCGCAAGCCCAGCTCCCCGAGCGCCGATCGGCTCGCATTCAGGCCCGCAAGACCGGCGTCCGCGACGATGAGTTCGCCACGATCGACCTGGCCCGCATGCCTGCAGAGAGCCAGAGGTTGCTCAGGGCGGTGCTCGTCTCGCAGCAGCG
>DXAM01000046.1 GCA_019117025.1 Candidatus Microbacterium stercoravium
AGAACGCCTCGTCGGAGACGCGGATGACGAGGTCGTCGATCGCGTCCATCCGAGTCGAGCTCGCGGCGGTGCCCTCGAGCGACAGCGTCGCGCTGCGGCTGCCCGCGCGCTCTGCGACGAGCGTCAGGCCCTCGGGAAGGTTCTGGGCCGTGATGGCGTCTGTGAGGTCGTCGCCGTCCGCACCCGCGAACGACCCGTTCGCGAGCTTCAGCTCGATGCTGTTCGATATCGTGCCGTCGCCCGTCCCCGCGAAGAGCCGTGACGACACCGAGATCGCGCTGATCGGGTCGTACACCGAGCTCGGCAGCTCGTCGCTCAGCGACGACGGCGCCACCTGATCCGCCGCCCAGTCGGAGGGCTCGTCGCCCATCTCGAACGCGAGCTCGCCGCCCGTCATGAGCTGGTCGTATGTGACCCAGGTGCGGTCGAACGCCTCGCCGTTCAACGTCGCAGACTGCACGTAGTAGGCATCCGGCGAGACGCCGTGCGCCGAGATGTCGAAGGTGCGGCCCGACGGATAGTCGATGCGCACGTTCTCGAAGAACGGGGTACCGATCTGGTACTCATCGGATCCGGCGAGCACCGGGAACAGCCCCAGAGCCGCTGAGACGAAGGTCGACGACATTGTTCCGGTGTCGTTGTCCATCGTCGGCAGGAAGCCCTGCGGCGAGTTCTCGAACACCTTCGTCTTGATCGGCGGGGTGAACTCTCCCCCGCCCGAGGGGTATTCGTGCGTCGAGCCGGTCGCGATGTAGCGGTTCCACGTCTCCTTGGTGTAAATGCTGCGCACCCAGTGCTGAGTTTTCGCCGGAGCGCCGACGTAGTTGAACAGGTACGGCGCCTGCAGGTCGATCTCGTTCGCGTTGGCGTGCAGCATGCGCGTGCCGTCGTCGGGCGCGTGTTCGCCGAACATGAAGCTGAGGGCGTCCCGAGCCCTCTCCTCGCCGCCCATCTTGTCGATGAGCCCGCCCATGTCGTTCGCGGCGTACCAGTGGTACTGCCACAGGGTGCCCTGATAGACGTTGCCGTCCTCGAACCGCTCGGGATCCGCGTCGACCCAGGATCCGTTCGCATTCTTCGGGAAGATCAGCCCGCTCTTCTCGCCGTCGGCCAGGGTGACGGCGTCGCTCCTGTACAGGTTGGTCCAGTTGGCCGCGCGCAGGCGGTACTTCTCCGCCTCCTCGGTCTTCCCGAGAGAATCGGCGATCGTCGCCATCGCCCAGTCGTCGTACGCGGTGCCGAGCGTGTCATCGACCTCGTTCGCGATGTAGCCGCGGCGCTCGTTCGCCTCGTCGGCGTAGCCGCCCTGCGACTGCGACACGAGAGCGGGCCACGCTTGCGCGAGCCCGCGCAGCTGCGCGCCCTTCGCGACCGCGTCGGCGATGACCACGGCGGCGCGCTCGAAGCGCACGGTCGGCACGGAGTGCGTGACGTTCGAGAGGGATCCCTTGCCCGTGCTGGCGAATGTGGCGTACAGGTCGACGGTCGACTGCGCCATGTCGCGGAACACCTCGGGGTATCCGATCGCAAGGATCTCGTACTTGCGGAAGTCGTCCCAGAAACCCCATCCGTCGTAATGCACGTAGCCGTCGGCCGTATGCACCTCGCCGTCGAGACCGCGGTAGGTCCCGCTCGTGCTCGTCGCGTTCATCGGCGATCCGAACATGCGGTAGAGGTGCGTGTAGAACAGCGTCTGCAGTTCGCCGTCCGGGTCGCTCGTCTCGGAAGCGGTCACGTCGATGCGGCCGAGGATCTCGTTCCATGCGGCCTTGGTGTCGTCGCGCACCGCGTCGAACGACCGGTCGCCCATCTCGACGGCGAGGTCGGTCTTCGCCTGCTCGACGCTGATGGGCGAGACGGCCACTCTGAGGCCGACCTGCTGATCCGCCTCCACCTCGAGATCGATGACCGCTCCGATGTCGGTGCCGTCGCGGCTCGACTCGTCGCTGAGCGCCCCGTCGCCGCCCCAGGTGCGCACGCCCGCGACGGGCGCAGTCGACTCGACGTAGTAGTGCAGCGTGTAGTCGTAGCCGTTGAAGTGGCCGGTGACGTCGCCCGACAGCGCGACGCGCCCGTCGTCGAGCGCCTCGACCTCGAGGCTCGCGCCGCGGCGATCCGTGAAGTTGTTCCGCAGATCGACGACGAGCGATGCGGCTCCGGCCTGCGGGAACGTGAAGCGGTCCTGTCCCGTGCGCACGTCGGTCGTGGCTTCCGCGCGGATAGCGCCGCTGTCCGTCTCGAGGTCGACCGAGTAATACCCCGGCGTCGCCTCCTCCGCATCGTGGCTGAAGCTCTTCGCGTAGGTGCCGGTGCCGGGGCGGCTCTCGTACGTCTCGTACGTCGGCACGACGAGCAGGTCGCCTCCTGCACCAGATCCGCCCACGCCGTTGAGGTTCGTGTGCGTGAAGCCGGCGATCTCGTCTTCGGCGTAGTCGTAGCCCGAGTGCGACCGGCCCGACACGGTCATCGGGTTGATCTTCACGATCGAGCCCGGGGCTTCTGCGCCCACGAGGTCCTGGCCGAAGTCGTCCTCGGTCGAGACGAACGGGTTGACGAACGCCGTGTAGTCGCGCTGCGGCTCATCGGCCGCGGCGGGCCCTGCTGCGAGGGCTGGAAGGCCCGCCGCGAGGAGCACGGCGGCCGTGCCCGCGGCGAACAGGCGACGGGACCGGGAGACAAGAGACATGGCTGAGATTCCTTCGGCAGGTGCAGTGGTCATGGGGTGATCGGATGTGCCTGTGAGCGGTCGGTGTGAGGGCGCTCTCCGCCCGACGCCCCGACCTCGGCGAGGGCTTCTTCACGCGCTGCGGCAACGAGCCGTTCGGTGCGCTTCTTCTCCGTGCGACGACGCAGGACGCTCCAGGTCACGAGCACGAGCGCCAGCACGAGCACCACCAGCTGCGACCACGGCATCGCGATGATCGTGGTCTGGGCGGCGGCAGGTTCTGCGTTTTCGAAGCCCCGCTCGTCCGAGACGGGCAGCGGCGTCGCCGCAACGGTTGCGTCATAGACGACCAGCGGCCACGCGGCGGTGACGCGCACGGTTCCGCGTCGGGTCTCCCCCGGGGCGAGTTCGGCGATCTCGTCGCCGGCGATCTGCTGGGTTCTGATGCCGAACGGACCGGTCAGCACGACCTCGGGCTGCGCGCGCAGCAGCGTGTTGCCGGTGTTCTCCACTTCGTAGGCGACGTCGACCGCACCGGAGGAGAACGGGTTCACCTCGCCCGAGTACGTTCCGGATGCGGAGAGCGCCAGTTGCGGCTGGAGGTCGCCCGCGACGCGGGTCATCACTCGGAACCCGACGCGGGACTCGACGCCGACGGTGCCCTCACCGGTCGAGCGGATGCTCGCAGCGACGCCCGCCGCGTGATCCCCCGGCGTCGCCTTGTCGGGGACCGTCACCGTGAACGGCACGATCTCTGCTGCCCCGGCGGGAACGGTGACGCTCTTCGGCACGTCGATCCACGTGCCGGCCGCGACCGACTCTTCGTCGGACGGCAGCATGTTGAACCGGCCTGTGTCGGTGAAGTATCCGTCGGCCGCTGACAGCTGGAAGTCGACCTCGGCGTCACCGTGATTCGTCACGACCATGTGTTCGGTGAGTTCGTCTCCGGCGTCTGCTTCCCACTCCACCCAGGAGCGGCCGTCCTCGCCGCCTTGATCCCCCGGCCGGACCGACCAGGTCACGGCTCCCTCGGCATCGGCGGGTTCAGAGCTTGCTGCGACGGGGCCGGAGCCCATGGCCGTCGCGACCGACGTTGCGGCGAGGACGATTGCGGCGGGGACGAACTTCATGTGCGGGTCCTTCTACGGGGGAACGGGAGCGCGCTGCAGCGCGCTCCCGTTCGGGTCGGTCTACTCGAACAGCGACAGGGTGATCGTCGACGAATACGTGCCCGCGGGCACGGCCGCCGGAACCACGAGGTCGAGGTCGGCCGAGGCGCTGAACACGCCGCCACCCGCGTTCGCCTCGCCCGACTCGGCCAGGTACAGCAGCTCCTGGTCGACGAGTCCGGGCTCCGACGGGCTCACGTCGCCGCCGACCTCGACGAAGGGCGTGCCCTCGCCCTCTCCCTCGACGAGGCGCGGCGTCCAGCCCAGGCTGCTCGCGTCGATCGTGCTCTTCTTCTGCTCGTCGTGGAAGTTGCTCGCGGTGCCCACGACGTACCAGAACGAGTCCTCCGGCACATCCTCGGGCGCACGCGTGTCGGTCACCGTCACCTTCGGCAGCGTGCCGCTGAAGACGCGCTCCAGGTCGGTCGACTCGCCCTCCACGAGCGTGGTCGAGTCACCGTCGACCGTCATGGCGAGCGCGCCCGGCCCCGCCAGCGGTGCGATCTCGACCTCGACGCCGATGCCGTGGGCGTCTTTCTCCTCCTCGGCCATGGCGGCCGAACCGGCGGAGACCAGCAGAGCGGCGCTGAACGCGATCACGCTGCCGCGCAGTACAACAGACTTCTTCATTTCGCTTCTCTCTTCGTGAATTGCGTATTCGTCGGATCCGGCGGATCAGCCCGCGGCGGCGTACGCTGCGGTCTTCGAGGTCGTCGCCTGCTCGTCGCCTGCCTGACCGGTCGCCGTCACGGTCACCTCGCCCGCGGGGATCGACCCCTCGCGCGAGTTGATCGACACACTGGCCGTATCGCCCGGCTGCACCTCAGCGAACGACTTCGACCCGTAGGCCGTATCGACCACGACCTCCACCGGAGCATCCTCATTGTTCGTCACCGACACCGACACGTACTGCTTGCCCGCCACAGCACGCGTACGCGCATCCACCGACACATCCAGATCCTGAGCGACGTCGGCCTTGCTCAGCACGACCTCGTCGACGACGCTGTTGACCGGGCTGGTCGCGCCGTTGGCCTCGCTGCGCAGAGTGCGCACCGTGAGGGACTCGTCGGTGACCTCGATCGCCGAGTAGTTGCGCACCTTCTCCTGGTTGCGCACCGACGACCACCACAGGTCGGTGCCCGTGTTCAGGTTGTAGTACTTCGACCCGCTGGCGGAGTTGGCGGTGACGTAGAGCACGTCGCCCTCGTCAGCGACGACCTCGCCCGCTGCGGCCTGCTCGTCGGGGTCAGCGAGCTCGCCGCCGTTGATCAGGAAGCTGCGGGTGTAGTGGTGGTCGTGGCCCATCAGCACCATGTCGATGCCGAGCTCAGAGATCGTCGCCGGCATCGTGTTGCGGCGCTCGATGATGTCGCCGTCGGTCGCGTGCGAGGCGGCGGAGTAGATCGAGTGGTGGAAGGCGACGACCTTCCACTTCGCCTTGTCGCCCTGTTCGGCGACGACCTTCTCCATGAAGGCGTTGTGCGAGTCGTAGTCGCGGCTGTTCGAGTTGAGGTTGATGAACAGCACGTCCTTGTAGATGAACCAGTAGTCACCGCCCGAGGCCGAAGGGCTGCTGGCCGCGCCCGCCTCGAGGTCCTCGTTCGGCAGGTTGAAGTGCTGTTCGTACGCCTTCGACCCGACATCGTGATTGCCGTTCGTGGCGACGAGCGGGATCTCGGCCATCTGAGAGGGCGCGAGGAACGAGGTGTACTCGGACTCGCTGCTGGCGGTGTTGACCTGGTCGCCGGCCGAGAACAGCATCTCGGCGTCCGGGTACGTCTGGGTGGCGATGTTCATCGTCTCGATCCAGCCCGCTTCATCGTTCGCGAGGTTGCCCGAGGCGCCGACCTGCGGGTCGCCGAAGAAGAGGAAGTCGAAGTCGCCGTCGAACTGCTGCGTGCGGAATGTCTCGGTGTCCGACCACCCGGCCTCGTCGCTTCCGACCCGGTACGCGTAGGCGGTGTCCTCTTCGAGGCCCGACAGCGTCGCGTCGCGGAAGTACTCACCGCTGGTGGTGTCGCCGCCGGCTGTCGTCTCGAACGTCGTCGCGGTATCGGGGAAGACACCGTCGACGACGTCGACGGCCTTCGCGACCTGCGCCGTCTGCGGCACGTCGATGTCCGAGTACCACGCGAGGTTGCGCTCAGCTTCGGTCGCGCCGACGCCCATGACGAGGTCGGTGATCTGCGCGTTCTGGTCGGCGTTCTTCGAGACCGGCGTCAGCGACGTCCAGTCGAAGAAGATGTCGCTGCTCGTCTCGCGGTCCTGATAAAGCGCCACGGCGATCTCGTTCTCGCCCGCGACGAGCGCGTCGGCAGGAATCCTGACGGTGCTCGTGACCGGGGAGCCGGCGCTGTTGCCCGCGTAAGTGAGGTTCTGGTTCTCGGCACCGTCCACGCGGTCGTCGGCGAATCCCGCGACCAGCGTGCCGTTGACGTAGACACGGATGGCGTCGTCGTAGGTGATGGAGCCCTGCAGCGCGTTGATCTGCTGCAGATCCTCTTCGGTGATCTCGACGTCGGTGCGGAAGTGATAGGTCGGAACAGTGTCGGTCGACCCCTCCAGCGTGTACTGCAGCAGGGTGTCGGCGACGAATCCACCGCCGAGGTCAGCCTCGCCGCGCTTCGACCCGAACGGCCCGGCCGCCTCAGCCCAACCGTCGGCGTCGGCCGTCGTCCACGACAGCGAACCGTCGCCCGACGGATCGGTGCCGTTGTCGGAGTACTGCCACGCGCTGTCGCTCGTCAGGTACGCGTCGGGCAGCGGAGCGGCCTCGTCAGCTGCGGCGGGCAGTGCCGTGGCGGCGAAGGATCCTGCCGCCAGCGTGATGAGGACGCCTCCGGCGATGGTGCGTCGCGACGCTGTGCGCTTCGGAGAGGCGGCGACGTGCTGCGGGGATCTTTCGGGGATCAGCAAAGTAATGCTCCGATCTGAGCGGTGGTGAAGGGAAGTGTGCGACGCGCGCACCCAGGCCACCCTGGTGAGAACAGATGATCCGCTCGCGACCTCTCGATGAACGGAAGGTGTCGCGCATACGTCGCATGTATGGCGCGGTGGCGGTCACCGGCCGAGGTGCAGCACGATTCCCGTCACGCCGCCCGCCACGCTCTCGAGCCCTGCCGCGACGGCATCCGCAGCTCGCGCGGCCGTGACGCCTTCCGGGTCGAGATCGCCGTCGGCCGGGGCGCCGGAGCCCCTCGAGGTCGCCCCCTCCCAGATCACCGCCGTGACGTTGTCGGTGGGTTCCGCGGCCTGTGCACCGAGGATCAGGAACTCCCGGTCGAGCCATTGGGACGCCTCGTAGGCGAACACATCCGACGTTCCTTCACCGAGCCCGATGACGACGTCGGCATCGGCGTCGAGCGCGTCAGCGAATGCGACGTCGACGTCGCCGCCGAACTCTTCGACGTGCGCGCCGTTTCGGTCCGCGGACTCGCCGACGGCGGACAGCAGTGTCTGCGTGGCCGTGTCGCCGTCGGGCACGACGACGGCGATCCGCCACCCGCTCACGTCGACCGCCTCTGCGGGCGGCGTCGCCTCGATGGTGCGCCCGGGCTCCGGCACGGGCGCGTATGCGTCCTCCGCCTGATCGGCGGCGTGGTCGGCACCAGGTGCGGGATCGGACGCGCCGCACCCCGCGAGCATCAGCACGAGCGCTGCGGCCGTGAGGAGCGCCGCCGGGCGACGCATTCGAGACGATGAACCCATCGCGTCAGTGAACACGCGGATTCCGTTCGCCAGGTGTCGCGCAGGTGTCGCGCGAGTGAACGCGGACGCCGCACGCGGACAGCCGGCGCACGGAAACGAAGAATGCGACATGCTGTGTGCATGTCGCATTTCTTCTGTATCGGATTGGTGCGCCCGAAGGGATTCGAACCCCTAACCTTCTGATCCGTAGTCAGATGCTCTATCCGTTGAGCTACGGGCGCATGCTGCCGTGGCAACTCATATAGCTTACAACGTGCGCGCGACGCTTGCGAAATCGGTCCGGCACCGTCGGGCGTGTCTGAGCGTCAGCTGTTGGAACGGCGGCGTTTCTCGCGTGCCTTGACCTCGGCCGCGAGGCGGTCGAGGTCGACGAGGCGCAGCGACTCCATGCGCGCCTCCCGCAGCTTCGCGTAGTCGGGATCGTCGTCGGGGCGCATCGCCTCGATCCGCAGGCGGTTGTCGATGTTGTTCTCGACGTCGTGCCACGCGGCATCGCGCGCGTCTTCGACGATGCGCGTAACGTCGGCATCCGATTCGGCGAGCACGCGCAGCTTCTTCGCGACTCCCGCGTACTGCTTCGCCCGGCGGCGCAGGTTGCGCACGTCACGGTCGCGATAATCGTGCGTGCCGTGGGGATCGCTGTGGCGGCCGAACGCCTTGACGCGCGCCATGCTCATGGAGGAGGCCGCCGCATCCTGCTCGTCGGCGAGCGCGAGAAGCGCCTCGCGCACATCGCCGCCGAAGACCTCGACGGCGAAATCGTCGCCGTCCACGATCGTGTCGACGAGGATGCGGTTCTTCACCTGCAGGCGCGCCGCAGCGAGGGCGATGGCCACACCCTCTTCGATCGCTTCCGCGTTGCGCCGCACGGCACCTCCTGCACTCCCCTTCGATATTAGTCGGGCGCACCTGCTGATCCTCGAGAAGGGCGCGATTCGCGCCGCGCGCGTCGGCCGAGCGGAAGCGCTCCGGCGTTCTGACAGACTGCTGGAGGGCATCGCGTGCGAAGGCCGCACGGTCTCAAGGAAGAGAGAAGTTCCATGTTCAGCAAGCCTCTCGCGGCTGCGGCGCTCGGTGCAGCGGCACTGCTCGTCGCCCTGACCGGCTGCTCGGGCTCGGGCGACGCGGCGGGCAGTGCGCCCGGTACCGCTCCGTCCGCAGACGACATCAAGATCTGCGTCTACACCCACGGCGACGGCGGCACGTTCTGGTCGGTCGTCAAGAAGGGGGCCGAAGACGCGGCCGCGTCGTACGGCGTCTCGCTCGACTACCAGGGGTCGACGAACGACTCCTCACGCCAGGCCTCGACGATCGAGGCGGGCATCAGCGGAGGGTGCGACGCCATCGCCGCGTCGGCCCCCGACCCAGGAGCGATCACCGACGCGATGCAGCATGCGGCCGACGAGGGGATCCCGACCGTCACAGTCAACTCCGGATCCGACGAGTTCGCCGCCCTCGGCGCGTTCACGCACGTCGGCCAGGATGAGATCGTCGCCGGCCGCGAAGCCGGCACGGAGTTCACCGAGATCGGCGCCACGAAGGTGCTCTGCGTCGTCCACGAAGCCGCGAACTCCGGCCTGCTCGACCGGTGCTCCGGTGCCGCCGAGACGTTCGACGGCGAGCTCATCGAGCTCAACGCCGACCAGGCGCTCGCCGACCTCACCGCCGCGGAGGCCAAGGTGCGCGCGGCCCTCGAGGCGGATCCCGACATCGACGGCGTCTTCTCCGTGAGCGCCGACGTCGCCACCGGATCCGTTCTTCCCGCGATCGCCGCCGTCGGGCGCAACATCGACGTCGGCACGGTCGACCTCTCGGCCGATGCCCTCGCCGCGATCTCGGCCGACGAGATCGCATTCGCGATCGACCAGCAGCAGTACGCACAGGGGCACCTGACCGTCGAGCTCCTGTACCTCGCGGCGCACGACGCCATCGAGCTCGGCGGCGGTCTGCCGATGTACACCGGCCCGGCCCTCGTCACGACCGACAACATCGATGCCGTGCAGGCGTCGGTCGATGCGGGCACCCGCTGAGCGGCGCGCGCCGCGGAAGCTGATCCATGTCCTTCATCACCGACACGAGCAACGTCGCCGTCGACGAGCGCATCGCACACACGCCGTGGTACCGCACGGCGCTGCGCCGCCCCGAGCTGGGCTCGCTCATCGGCGCGATCGCCGTCTTCATCGTCTTCGCCGTCGCCGACACCACCGGTCAGTTCGCCTCGCTGCAGGGCGCGGCCGGCTGGACCGACTTCGCGGCACCGGTCGGCATCGTCGCGATCTTCGTGGCGCTGCTGATGATCTCGGGCGAGTTCGATCTGTCGTCCGGCGTCATGGTCGGCACGTCGGGCCTCTTCGCCGGGCTGCTGGTCACGCACCTGGGCTGGCCCCTGTGGCCGGCCATCATCGCGACCCTCCTGCTCGGTGCCGTGATCGGCTTCATCAACGGCGTGCTGGTCGTGCGCACCGCCCTGCCGTCGTTCGTGGTCACGCTCGGCACGTTCTTCGTACTGAAGGGGGCGAACCTCGCGATCACCAAGGGCATCACCGGCACCGTTCGCGTATCGGGGATCGAGCAGGCGGCCGGCTTCGAATCGGCCCGCCCGATCTTCGCGACCACGATCCCGATCGGCGGGGCATCGTTCCAGATCTCGCTCGTGTGGTGGATCGCCCTCACCGCCGTCGCGACGATCCTGCTGACCCGCACGGCCTTCGGCAATTGGATCTTCGCATCGGGCGGCGATGCCGGCGCCGCCCGGAACGCCGGCGTGCCCGTGACGCGCACGAAGATCACGCTGTTCGTGATGACGTCGACAGCCGCGTCTCTCGTCGGCATCATGTTCCTGCTGCGCTTGCGCGGGATGCAGGCCGGCCAGGGCGTGGGGCAGGAGTTCTACTACATCATCGCGGCCGCCGTCGGCGGCTGCCTGCTCACGGGCGGGGCCGGATCCGCGATCGGCGCCTCGATCGGCGCGCTCATCATGGGCTTCGCCGCGGTGGGAATCCCCTACGCGCTGTGGGATCAGGACTGGGTGTCGACGTTCCTCGGCGTCATCCTGTTCTCCGCGGTGTTCATCAACGTCACGCTCTCGCGCCGTGCTCGAGGAGGCCGATCGACATGACCGAGACCGTTCCCGCGCTCGAGCTGATCGGCGCCGGCCGCACCTTCGGAAACGTGATCGCCCTGCGCGACGTCGCGCTCCGCGCCGACTCCGGCAGCGTCACCTGCGTGCTCGGCGACAACGGCGCCGGCAAGTCGACCCTCATCAAGATCCTGAGCGGCGTGCACCGCCCGACATCGGGCGAGCTGCGCGTCGACGGCGAGAGCGTGTTGTTCTCGTCGCCGCGCGACGCCCTCGCCCGCGGGATCGCGACGGTGTTCCAGGATCTCGCGACCGTGCCCCTCATGCCGGTCTGGCGCAACTTCTTCCTCGGCAACGAGCTCACGACGCGCGCCGGGTTCCTCTCCGTGAAGCGCGCGAAGGAGACCACGAAGAGGGCGCTGCTCGAGATGGGCATCGACCTGCGCGATCCGAACCAGCCGATCGGCACGCTCTCGGGCGGCGAGCGCCAGGCGGTCGCGATCGCGCGGGCCGTGCACTTCGGGGCGAAGGTGCTGATCCTCGACGAGCCCACGAGCGCGCTCGGCGTGCGGCAGTCGGGCATCGTGCTGAAGGAGATCCTCGCGGCGCGGGATCGCGGCGTCGCCGTCGTGTTCATCACGCACAACCCGCATCACGCCTTCATGGTCGGCGACCGCTTCACCCTGCTCGGCCGAGGGCGGCTGCTCGCCGAGTTCGAACGCGGCGAGGTGTCGATCGACGAGCTCATGCGCGCCATGGCGGGCGGCGACGAGCTCGCCTCCCTCGCCCACGAGATCTCGGCCCTCCGCGACTGACGTCGGAGCGGGCGGCGACGGACGTTCTGCTCAGAGCAGACGCGTCATGCCCGCGCGCTCTGCCGCCCGCGCGCATGCGTGGGCAGGTAGAACGCGGGCGGATCCGGACGCTCGACGAGATGCACCCCGCCCGAGAGCGCGCGCACGCCGGCCTCGCAGGCGAGCGCGACGAGATAGCCGTCCCAGGCGTTCGGCCCATCGACCAGATCGCCGCGCATGACAGCATCGACCCAGCGCTGCATCTCGATGTCGTACGCCTCGGCGAAGCGCGTCTCGAAGCTCTCGTGCGCGGCCCGTGCACCGGGGCGCGCGGCCAGCGGATCCCCGATGCGCAGGGCCGCGCGCGAGAACACCGCCTCGGTCGTCACCTGGTACCCGAACTGCACGTTCACGCTCATCTCGACGTCGACGATCATGCCGTTCTCGAGCTCCATGAGCACGAGGATCGGCTCGCGGAGCCGCGCGGGTGCGGCCGGGTTGCGCCGCGAGTACCGCACCTCGACGCTCGTCAACGGCGATCCGGCGAGCCAGGGCACGACGTCGAACTCGTGCACGACCGAGTCGTTGATGAGCATCTGCTGCACGTACGCTTCGGACACCGACGCGTTGCGATGGGCGCAGTGCAGCATGAGCAGCTCGCCCGCTTCCCCCGACGCGATCATCTCGCGCAGCTGCGCGTATTCGGGGTCGAACCGGCGCATGAACCCGACCTGGACGTGCGGCCTCTCGAGGCGCTGCTCGGCCTCGATGACCCGCAGCGACGTCGCCGAGTCGGGTGTCAGCGGCTTCTCGCAGAGGATCGGCAGCCCCGCCTCGAGCGCCGGCAGCAGAGTCTGCAGGTGCAGCGGGCCCGGCACGGCGATGACGACGGCATCCATCGCCTCTGCGGCGAGCGCATCCTCGATGCGGGCGAACATCTGAGCGCTCGGCGCGTCGCGCCCCGCGGCCGCCGCGCGCCCGGCGTCGGGCTCGACGACGGCGGCGACGCGCGCGCCGGCGACGCGCGTCTCGATGCGGCGGATGTGATCCGCCCCCATGGCCCCGGCGCCGACGACGCCCACGCGAAGCTCGTTCGTCATGTCGCCGCCCTCAGAACTGCCGCGCAAGATGCGTGCAGCCGTGGATGTGCGCGCGCGTGCGGCGCGCGATCGGGAACGGACGATCGACGTCGCAGCCGTACATGTCCTGCTCGACGATCGCGAAGATGTCGGGTGAGATGGCCGCGGCGGCCTCGATGATCGGACCGAGCTCGGGAACCCCCTGCGGCGGTTCGACCATGATGCCGTCCGCGACCGCGTCTTTGAAGCTCACGTCGTTCTTGAGCACGTCGAACAGCTGCGTCTGATCCACCTGCTTCAGGTGCAGATAGCCGATGCGCTCCGGGCGCTCGCGGATCAGCGCGAGGCTGTCGCCCCCGTAGTACGCGAAGTGGCCCGTGTCGAGGCACAGGTTCGTGTACCGCGGATCCGTCTCGTCGAGGAAGCGGTTCACCTCGCGGGCCGTGCCCACGTGGCTGTCGGCGTGCGAGTGGAACTGCTGCGTCACGCCGTACCGCTCGAGCAGTTCCCTGCCGAGCCAATCGTGCCCCTCGGCGAGCGTGCGCCACTGCTCGTTCGTCAATGTGCGCGGCTCGAGGTTCTCGCCCGTTGCGTCGCTGCGCCACAGATCCGGGATCACGACGATGTGCTGCGCGCCCAGCGACGAGGCGAGGCCGGCGACCCTCACGGCCTGATCCCAGGCGCGCTCGCGCTCTTCCGGCGACTTGTGGAACCCCGTGAACACGGTGCCGCCCGCGAGCTTCAGCCCGCGCGCGGCGAGCTCATCGGCGAGCTGATGCGGATCCGTCGGCAGGTATCCGTACGGGCCGAGCTCGATCCATGTGTACCCGGCCTCCGCGGCTTCGTCGAGGAACCGCGGCCACGGCACCTGTGCCGGATCGGTGGGGAACCACACGCCCCAGGAGTCGGGTGCCGTGCCGATGCGCAGGCCGTTGGTTCGCGTCACGCCGTTCCTCTTCTCTGAGCTGTCCCCGCCGCGACGATGCGCACGGGTGCCCCCATTATCTCGAACGGCGCGCACGGGGCGGCATCAGATGAGCGCTTCCTCCACCAGGGCGGCCTCGATGCGCACCGGCTCGCGCTGCGGCAGGATCCGCGGATGCACGCCCGCCATGCGCTCGAGCACGCGCAGCACCTGCCCGGAGTATCCGAACTCGTTGTCGTACCAGACGTACAGCACGACGTTCTCGTCGCCCTCGGCGAGCGTCGCCAGCCCGTCGACGATGCCGGCGCGGTTCGTGCCGACGAAGTCGCTCGAAACGGCATCCGGATTCTCGCTGTACTCGATCTGCTGACGCAGCGGCGCCGTGAGCGAGGTCTGCCGCAGGAACGCGTTCAGCTCATCCTTCGTCGTCTCGCGCGCCAGCTGCAGGTTGAGGATCGCGAGCGACACGTTGGGGGTGGGCACGCGGATCGCGCTGCCGGTCAGGCGGCCCGTCAACTGCGGAAGGGCCTTCGCGACCGCCTTCGCGGCGCCCGTCTCGGTGATCACCATGTTCAGCGACGCGGCCCGCCCGCGGCGCGGGCCCTTGTGGAAGTTGTCGATGAGGTTCTGGTCGTTCGTGAAGGAATGCACCGTCTCGACGTGGCCGCGGCGCACGCCGTACGCCTCGTCGATCGCGGCGAGCACGGGCGTGATGGCGTTCGTCGTGCAGGAGGCGGCGGAGACGATCCGGTCCTCCTGCGAGATCTCGTCGCTGTTGACGCCGAACACGATGTTCTTGATGTCGCCCTTGCCGGGCGCGGTCAGCAGCACGCGCGAGACGCCGGTCGACCGCAGGTGCTGGCCGAGGCCCTCCTCGTCGCGCCAACGGCCCGTGTTGTCGACGACGATCGCGTCGTGGATGCCGTAGCGCGTGTAATCGATCGACGCGGGGTCGTTCGCGTAGATCACCTGGATCAGCGTGCCGTTGGCGAGGATCGTCTCGTTCTGCTCGTCGACCTCGACGGTGCCGGCGAAGGATCCGTGCACCGAGTCGCGCTTCAGCAGCTCGGCGCGCTTCAGGAGGTCGTCGTCGGATCCTCGGCGCACGACGACCGCGCGCAGGCGCAGCCCGTCGCCGGATCCCTGGTGCGCGATCAGCAGCCGCGCGACGAGGCGCCCGATGCGCCCGAATCCGTACAGCACCACATCGGTGGGCCGGCTCGGCTCGGCCGTCATCACTTCGACGAGCTCGCCGCGCAGGAAGTCGTCGAGCGAGCCGTCGTCGTACGAGCCGCCCTGCGCGTCGAACTCGGTCACGAGCCGCGCGATGTCGATCGATGCGGGGCCGGGCACGATGCGGGCGAAGGCCTCGAGCACCGCGAGCGATTTCTGGGGGCTCAGCACCTGGTCGCCGACCTTACGGGTGAAACGGTGCGCTTTGAGGATGCCGGCGGGCGAGAGCCCGAGCAGTCGGCGGCCGAGGATCGACGGCACGACCCCGTGCTCGCGGTAGAGGCGGCCGATCAGCGGGATCATCCGCTCGGCGAGCTCCTCCCGTGCGGCCCATTCGATGCGACTGGTCTCGTACGCCATGCTCACGCTGCGCGACTCCTTTGTGCGTGGGGCGGGTTCGCGCCCCTGCGGCAACATTTCTTTTCAGCGTATGGTGATCAATCGGCGTTCTGCGATGAAATCTGCGCACAAGAATCACGGTTCTTGACATCCGGGCAATGCACAGAGCGAGTAACGATTCGGACTCGGTAGGCTGAGTCCGCGACCGCTCACACCGACGGCCGCACGCACTTCTTCCCACTCTGCAAGGGAGCGCCATGCGCGACAGCTCGACCGAGGACGGGCTCCACGCCACGATCCACCCCGACGGATCCGCCGTACTGGTCGTCGACGAGACGCCACGCGAGATCCACACCCAGCATGCGGAAGACGCGAGGCGCGAGATCGTGCGCCTCACGGCGGAGATCGCGCGCCAGCTCGATGCGCCGATCCGCGTGATCGTGACCGAGCCCGACGGCGAGTGGCCGCTCGTCGTCGACGGCGACGAGCGCGTCGAGTACGCGGCGACCGACGGATCCGCTCGGCCGTCGTTCGCGACGGATCCGACCCCCGCGTCGCGGATCACGCGCCCCGCGACGGCCGATGCCGACACGCGCCCGGTGACCGTGATCGATCCGTCGCCGACGCGCGCCGCCGGCCCCGTGCGGTCGTCCGAGCCGCCGCGCAGCTCCGACGAGCCCGCGCGCGTCTCGGCGCGCCCCGAGGCCGAGACGACCCGTCCGCAGCGCGAGACGTTCCTCACCGGCGACCGCGAGGAGGATCAGCGGGAAGAGCCCGCCACCCGCGGCTTCCGCGGCGCCATGACGCGCATGGGGATGCGCATGGGCCCCGGCGCCGACGAGCGCGCGGAGCGGGAGGACCAGCTCGCCGTCGGGCAGCACTGGCCCGGGCCGCGCACGATCGCGGTCGTGAACGGAAAGGGCGGATCGGGCAAGACGCCCACGACGATCCTCACGGGCGCCGTGTTCGCCCGCTTCGGCGGCGCGGGCGTTCTCGCGTGGGACAACAACCAGACCCGCGGAACCCTCGGCTGGCGCACCGAGCAGGGGCCGCACGAGTCGACGCTGCACGACATGCTGGGGGCCTCGGCCCACCTGCTGTCGACCGACGCGCAGGCCGCCGACGTGGCCAACTACGTGCACCACCAGCGGCAGGACCGCTTCGACGTGCTGCGTTCGCAGCCGATCGCCCTCGCCTCCGAGCAGCGCGTGTCGGCCGAAGACGTCGACAAGATCCACGCCGTGGCCGCGCGCTACTACCGGCTGATCATCATGGACTCGGGCAATGACGAGTCCGATCCGCTCTGGCTGCGCATGATCGACCGCACCGATCAGCTCGTGGTGGCGACGACGAGCCGCGACGAGCACGCCGAGGCGGGCGCGCTGCTGCTCGACGCTCTGGCGGAGCGCGACGAGCGCTCGGCACAGCTCGCGGCGAACGCCGTGACGGTCGTGAGCCAGGCCGATCAGAAGGCGCCCGCGAGCGAGGTGCGCCGGGTGGTCGACGGCTACCGCAAGCTCACGCGGGACGTCGTGCAGATCCCGTTCGACCCGGCCATGATCGATGGCCACCTCCACTTCAGCGCCCTGCGCCCGACTACCCAGCGCGCCTGGCTGTCGGCCGCCGCGGCCATGGCCCGCGGCTTCTCGGGCGGTTCCTGAGCCCCCAGCGCCCCAACGCCCCGGCAACGGCGATTTGCCGGGGCGTTTGCGCGCGTGCTAGGAATGGTCTCGTCCACACGGGGGCCCCTGCGAGGGGCTGAGATCGGGCTATGAGCCCGGGACCGTCGAACCTGATCCGGTTGATACCGGCGTAGGAAGTGAGGAGACCGTCGTGTCTGCACGCCATCTCAATCCCTCTCGCACACAGGCCGTCGTCGGCCAGCAGTCCGAACAGCATCCGTCGCACCGTCTCGGCTGGGCGGAGGATCCGTCGCACGGCATCCGCGTGCCCGTGACCGAGATCTCCCAGTTCGATTCTCCCGACGGATCCCCGAACGCCCCGCTCCGGGTCTACCGCACGATGGGGCCCGGCAGCGTTCCCGAAGAGGGCCTCGATCCGTTCCGCGCCGAGTGGATCGCCGACCGCGGCGACACCGAGGCCTACGACGCGCGCGGGCACCGCCTCGAGGACGACGGACGCACGGCCGTGCGCCGCGGCGCACCGTCGCAGAGGTGGCAGGGGCGACGCCCCGAGCCGGTCCGCGCGAAGCCCGGGCGCACCGTCACGCAGATGCACTATGCGCGCGCCGGCATCATCACCCCCGAGATGCGCTTCGTCGCGCTCCGCGAGCAGTGCGACGTCGAGCTCGTGCGCACCGAGCTCGCCGCCGGGCGCGCGATCATCCCGCTGAACGTCAACCACCCGGAGTCGGAGCCGATGATCATCGGCCGCGCGTTCCTCGTCAAGGTCAACGCGAACATCGGCAACTCGGCCGTCACCAGCTCGATCAGCGAAGAGGTCGCGAAGCTCGAGTGGGCGGCGAAGTGGGGTGCCGATACCCTCATGGATCTGTCGACCGGCAACGACATCCACACGACGCGCGAATGGATCATCCGCAATTCCCCGATCCCGATCGGCACGGTGCCGATCTACCAGGCGCTCGAGAAGGTCGACGGCGACGCGAATGCCCTCACCTGGGAGATCTACCGCGACACCGTGATCGAGCAGTGCGAACAGGGCGTCGATTACATGACGGTGCACGCGGGCGTGCTGCTGCGCTATGTGCCGCTCACGGCCGACCGTGTGACGGGCATCGTCTCGCGCGGCGGATCCATCATGGCGGGCTGGTGCCTCGCCCACCATCAGGAGAACTTCCTCTACACGCACTTCGACGAGCTGTGCGAGATCTTCGCGCGGTACGACGTCGCCTTCTCGCTCGGCGACGGCCTGCGCCCCGGATCCATCGCCGATGCAAACGACGCCGCGCAGTTCGCCGAGCTCGACACGCTCGCGGAGCTCACGAAGCGCGCGTGGGAGTTCGATGTGCAGGTCATGGTCGAGGGCCCCGGTCACGTGCCGCTGCACAAGATCAAGGAGAACGTGGATCGGCAGCAGGAGCTCTGCGAGGGCGCACCGTTCTACACGCTCGGGCCGCTCGCCACCGACATCGCTCCGGGCTACGACCACATCACGTCGGCGATCGGCGCGACCGAGATCGCGCGGTACGGCACGGCGATGCTCTGCTACGTCACGCCGAAGGAGCACCTCGGTCTGCCGAACCGCGACGATGTGAAGACCGGCGTGATCACGTACAAGATCGCCGCGCACGCGGCCGACATCGCCAAGGGGCATCGGGGCGTGACCGAGCGCGACAATGCGCTGTCGAAGGCGCGCTTCGAATTCCGGTGGCACGACCAGTTCGGGCTCGGGCTCGACCCCGTCACCGCGCAGGAGTTCCACGACGAGACGCTGCCCGCCGAGCCGGCGAAGACGGCGCACTTCTGCTCGATGTGCGGGCCGAAGTTCTGCTCGATGCGCATCTCGCAGGACATCCGCGACACCTACGGCAGCGCCGAGGCGCAGGCCGCGATCGCGGGCATGCAGCAGAAGAGCCGCGAGTTCCTCCAGGCGGGCGGCGAGGTCTACCTCCCGACGCCGACGGTCGGTCCCGCGGCATAGTCCGCCTCATTTCGTCATTTCTGGCACATTTCTGCGGGGCATTGCACCGGGAAATGTGCCAGAAATGAAGGTTCAGAGGCGGGCCACCGAGGTGACCTGCACCACGGCTTCGCCTTCCTCGGCCGAGGCCTCGAGGTCGACCACCGCCTCGATCCGCCAATCGTGATCGCCCGCAGGGTCGTCGATCGTCTGCACGACGCGCCACGCGTCCGGGCCCTCCGAGATCTCGCAGAGCTGCGGCGAGCGCGCCGCCGAGCCCGTCAGGATGTCGTCGTGGTCGTCGAAGTAGTCGTCGAGCGCCGCCGGCCATCCGGCCTCGGGATCCAGCTGCTCGAGCTCGTCGTCGCGCTCGAGCGCGGCGAGCTGCACCCGGCGGAACATCGCGTTGCGCACGAGCACGGTGAAGGCGCGGCGGTTCGTGACGACCGACGGGGGCGACGGCGGCACGACGGGGCCGTCGGCGGGATCCGCGTCGAGGCCCGCCATGAGCGTCTCCCACTCGTCGACAAGGCTCGAGTCGACCTGGCGCACCATCTCGCCGAGCCACTCCACGATGTCGTCGAGGTCGTCGGTCTGCGCCTCGGGCGGCACGGTCTGGCGGATGGTGCGGTAGGCGTCCGACAGGTATCGCAGCACGAGACCCTCGCTGCGCCCGAGCTGGTACCACTGCACGAACTCGGCGAAGCTCATCGCCCGTTCGAACATGTCGCGCACGACCGACTTCGGTGACAGCGCGAAATCGCGCACCCACGGTTGCGACGAGGCGAACGTCTCGAACGCCTGGCCGAGCAGCTCGTCGAGCGGCTTGGGGTACGTGATCTCCTCGAGCAGCTCCATGCGCTCGTCGTACTCGATGCCCTCGCGCTTCATGGCGCCGACGGCCTCGCCGCGCGCCTTGAACTCCTGCTGCGACAGGATCTGACGCGGATCATCGAGCGTCGCCTCGACGACGCTGACGACGTCGAGGGCGTAGTGGCCCGTGCCGGCGCCGCCGTCCTGATCGTCGGGGTCGAGCAGTTCGAGCGCGGCGAGCGCGAACGGCGACAGCGGCTGGTTGAGCGCGAAGTTCGGCTGCAGATCGAGGAACAGACGGATCCGCCCGTCGGGCGTGACTTCGACGAGCTCCGCGTCGCGCAGCGTGCGGAAGATCGCGAGGGCGCGACGGGCGAGCGCATACTGCTCGCGCGCCGGCTGGTGGTTGTCGAACACCATCTCGCGCACGTTGCGGAAGACGTCTCCCCCGCGCGCGATGATGTTGATGAGCATCGCCGAGGTCATCTGCATGCGCGGCGTGAGGGCCTCGGGCTCGGCCTCGATGATCTTCTCGAAGCTCTGCTCGCTCCAGCTGATGAAGCCCTTCGGCGGCTGCTTCTTCTTGACCTTCTTGAGCTTCTTCGGGTCGTCGCCGGCCTTCGCGATCGCGTGCGCGTTCTCGATCTCGTGCTCGGGCGCGAGCACCACGACGTTGCCGTAGGGGTCGTAGCCGGCGCGGCCCGCGCGGCCCGCGATCTGGTGGAATTCGCGCGCGCCGAGTCGGCGCATGCGGGATCCGTCGTACTTCGACAGCTCGGTGATCAGCACGGTGCGGATCGGCACGTTGATGCCGACGCCGAGGGTGTCGGTTCCGCAGATCACCCGCAGCAGCCCCTGCTGGGCGAGCGTCTCGACGAGACGGCGGTAGCGCGGCAGCATGCCGGCATGATGCACGCCGATGCCGGCCCGGACCAGGCGCGAGAGGGTCTTGCCGAAGTTCGTGGTGAAGCGGAAGCCGCCCAGCGCGGCCGCGATCTCATCGCGCTGCTCGCGCGTGGTCACGTTGATGCTCGCGAGCGCCTGTGCCCGCTCCATGGCGGCGGCCTGACTGAAGTGCACGACGTAGACCGGCACCTCGCGATCGGCGAGCAGCTCTTCGACGACCTCGTGCGCGTGGCGCCGCTCATAGCGGAAATGCAACGGAACCGGGCGCTCCGCCCCCGCGACGAGGATCGTCTCGCGGCGCGTGCGACGCGTGAGATCCCCGCTGATCGCGGTCGTATCGCCGAGCGTTCCCGACATCAGCAGGAACTGCGCGCGCGTGAGCAGCAGCAGCGGCACCTGCCAGGCCCAGCCGCGGTCGCGGTCGCCGTAGTAGTGGAACTCATCCATGACGACCTGGTCGACGTCGGCGTCCGCTCCCTCGCGCAGGGCGAGGTTCGCGAGGATCTCGGCCGTGCAGCAGACGATCGGCGCATCGGCGTTCACCGAGGAGTCGCCTGTGACCATGCCGACGTTCTCGGCGCCGAACGTCTCGACCAGTGCGAAGAACTTCTCGCTGACGAGCGCTTTGATGGGGGCCGTGTAATAGGTGCGCCCGCCGCGTCCGACGGCGATCGCGTGCGCGGCGAGCGC
This sequence comes from Candidatus Microbacterium stercoravium, assembly GCA_019117025.1. GTDB lineage: Bacteria > Actinomycetota > Actinomycetes > Actinomycetales > Microbacteriaceae > Microbacterium > Microbacterium stercoravium. Next base: position 21,001 of record DXAM01000046.1, read on the forward strand.
GACGAGCGATTTGCCGGTGCCCGTCGGCGTGGCGAGGATCACGTTGTTGCCGCTGGCGAGCTCCATCGCGGCTTCGTCCTGCGCAGGGTAGAGCGCGATGCCCCTCTCGGTCGCCCACTCGAGGAAGGCGTCATAAAGGGCGTCGGCGTCATCACCGGCCGCTTGCGCGGCCTCAAGCAGGGTAGGCATCGTCAACCAGTCTGCCGGATCCGGCTGGGCGCGCGGCACCGCTCCCCCATGCATGACTACGGCAGATGTGCATCCGAACCGCAGCGGCGGCCCGGATCACGCGGTTCGGTGCGCCGACTGCCGTAGACATGCATGCGGGGCTGCGACCCGGCGGCCGTCGTTCTGCACGGCGGTAGCCTGGACCGATGGCCGAGTATCCCGCGACGATCGCGCGCCGCGTGGAGCACGAGATCGAGATCAAGCGCTCGCGGTTCATCACCCACCTCGAGCCGGTCGGATCCGTGGCCGGCGCCGACGCCTTCATCGCCGAGATGCGCAAGCGGTTCTGGGATGCCCGGCACAACTGCGTCGCGATGATCACGGGGGTGTCGGGAGACCAGGCTCGGTCATCCGACGACGGCGAGCCCTCGGGCACCGCGGGCATTCCGATGCTGGAGGTGCTGCGCCGCCGCGGGATGACCGACGTGGTCGCCGTGGTGACCCGGTACTTCGGCGGCATCAAGCTCGGCGCCGGCGGACTGGTGCGCGCATACGGCGGCGCCGTGTCGGAGGCTCTCGATCACGCACAGCTCGTGCATCGCCGCGCGCTGACCCGGGCGCGCATCGACGCCCCGCACGCCGATGCGGGGCGTCTCGACAACCTGCTGCGGGAGTGGGTGTCGCAGCATGATTGCGTGCTCGCCGACACGACCTACGGATCTGCGGCGACGTTCGAGGTCTGGGCGCCGGAAGACGAGCTCGGCCGCTTGGCCGCCGACGTCGCGGCGTGGTCGTCCGGCGCGCTGACACCGCAGATCGGCGAGACCCGGGTGGTCGACGTCACGTCGTGAACACTGGTTCACCAGTACCGGTGACGCACGACTACGGCAGATGCGGGCCGCAGACAGCCGCAGACGCGGATCGGCGCGTGCCCCGCCGAAATATGCCGTAGTCCTGCGTCGGAAGCGGGGCGTCGCTACTCGGCACCGTCGCGCAGGAATTCGACCCCGGCCTGCTTGAACCGGCGGGCGCCCGGGGCGTTGAAGTGGTGGCGGCCCGGCACCTCGACGAACGCCCCCTGCGGCAGGAGCGACGCGAGGCGCTTCGAGTCGTCGAAGATGCTGTCCTCAGTGCCGGCGGCGACCAGCACGGGCTGCTCGGGAGGATTCCCCATGTCGGGGTCCTCGTCGCCGAACCGCATGCCGCCGGCGAGCGCGACGAGCGCGTTCAGGTCGTTGTCCGGCACCCGCTCCGCGAGGCGGACATAGTTCTGCGTCGCGGGATCGGCGACGGGCGTTCCGTCGTCGATGTACGCCCGCGCCTGCTCGAGATCGAGGCGGCCGAGCGGCCGACCGTCCGGGATCCCGCCGAGCACCGCACGCTCGACGCGCAGCGGCCGCTCGGAGGCGAGGTGCCACCCGACGCGGGCACCGAGCGAGTATCCGAGGTAGAGAACCGGATCGATCATGTACGTATCAAGGATCGCCTCGATGTCCGCGACGAACGCCGACATCGTGTAGTCCTCAGCCTCGTGCGGCTTCTCGCTCTGGCCGTGCCCGCGCTGGTCGATGCCGAGCACACGGAATCCTGCGCGGACGAGCGCCGACACCCACCCGGTGCTGACCCAGTTGTCGCGACAGCTCGACGCGAAGCCGTGTACCGCCAGCACGACGGGCGCGTCCTCATCGCCCCATGTGTACGTCGCGATGCGGAATCCCTCCTGCGACATCACGTACTGCGGCTTCGGTAACTCGGGAATCAGCGGAAACGACATATCCCCATTGTCCACCCGGCGCGCGCGGAGCGCGCCGGGTCAGGTCACGCCGTCGGAATCGCGAAAATCGGCTCGCTGGTCGGCAGGCCGGTCGGCGATCCGCCCTCCGGTTCCACGGTTACGGCGACGACATCGCCGGGGAGCATTTCGCCGTCGAGCCGCGCGACCGCGTCGCCCGATTCCGGTTCGAAGATCCCCGCCGGCAGCGCTGTCTCGCCGCGCACGAACCACAGCTGATATGTGCGGTCGGATTCGAGCGGCTCGAGCCCGTCGGCGACGAGCACCGCCTCCCCCAATTCCGCGGACCAGTGAACGGTCGCGGTGCCGTCACCCACGGGTGCTGACGCCTGAGCGGCATCACCGGCCGCCTCGATCTCGTCCAGCGCGACGACGGAGGCCGGACGTGCGAGGTAGTCGTTCAGCGCGATCGAGCCGAACCCGATACCGGCCACCAGGGCGATACCCGCGGCGAGCGCGAACATGATCCGCAGTCGCTGGGGGCGCGCTCGGTGCTCACTCGCTTGCGGCGGCACGGGCGCGTCCTGCCCCGAGGACTCCGTCGTGTCGGCGGGCAATTGAGGCATCGACGCGATCTGAGCAAGCAGCGCATCACGCACCCCTGCGCTCGGGAGGGCCGGCGCAGCGGCATCTGCAAGGCCACCGACGGTGTCGGCGTCCTCGTCAGCGATCGGCTCCCATTCAGGGTGCGCGCGGAGCGCCTCGAGGTACCTCGCCTCGTCCTCCGCCGACAGGGCATGCAACGCGTGACCAGCGGCAAGTTCCGCGAACTCGTGCTCGTTCATGCTGTCACCCCCATTTCGTTGCGCAGGCGCGTGAGCCCGTCTCTCATCCGAGTCTTGATCGTTCCCAGCGGCGATCCCACCAATGCGGAGATCTCGCTCTGGCTATACCCGCCGAAGTACGCGAGAACGAGTGCCTCCCGCTGTGCCTCGGGGAGCGCCCCGAGCGCGCTCACCGCTTGTTCTCCCGCGATGCCGAGCTCGGCTTGTTCCGCGACGCTGTCGTGCGGGATTCCGATGTCTCTCAGTCCTGCCCGAACGTCCCGGTCGGCGCTGGCTTGCGACGCTCGGACCCGGTCCACCGCTCGCCGGTGTGCGATCGTCAAGATCCAGGTTCGTCCTTGCCCTTTGTTCGGAGCGAACCGCGCGGCGGATTGCCACACTTCGAGGAATACTTCCTGCAGCACTTCCTCGCTCTGCGAGCGATTGACGAGCACGCGGAGGATCAATCCGAATACGCGCGCGGTGAGCATGTCGTAGAGCTCGGCGAACGCCGCTCGGTCTCCGTCGGCGACGCGGAGGAGGAGGACCCCGGCGGCGTCATCCGCCGTTCCGTCCTCGGGCACGTCTGTTCCGTCGATGACCATCTCGACAAGCATGCCGCATCCGCCGTTCGCCGCTGGCATTTCGTTCACCCGAAGGTGAAGGAATATACCTGCACGCCGTCTGGGACGTCGATATCGAGCACGCCCGACGAGAGCTTCGAGCTGTCGACGATTCCGTAGGATCGCGGGGTGCCGTCGACCTCGACCGTGTTCTCCTCACCGTCGGGCCCTCGAACGGTGAGCTCGCCGGATCCCGCGAGCACCATGCGCACCTCCGCCGCGTGATACTCGAGACGCACGCTTCCCCCGGCGCTCGTCGTCGGCTCCGCGTACTGCGTCTCGATGTTCCAGTCGCCCTCGAGGGCGAACGTGTCGTCAGCCTGCTCTGCGGGGAGCGAGAAGGTTCCTGGACCGGCACGGTACGGATCCTCGCCGCCGAAGTTCACGTCCTTCGATGACCCGAGGAAGGTCTCGGGCGTCGTCGACCCCTGTTCCGGCGTCTCGTCCGCGACATCCGACTCCGTGGGCAGCTCCACATCAGCGTTCGCGTCGACGAGCAGCTCGCGGATCATGCTCTCGGTCGCCGCGTAGTTGCCCTCGCCGAAGGAGATGTGCCGCACGGTGCCCTCCGCGTCGATCAGGTAGTGCGCCGGCCAGTATCGGTTGCGGTAGTTCGTCCAGGTCGAGAGGTCGTTGTCGAGCGCGACCGGGTATTCGATGCCGAAGTCGCGGATCCCCGCTGCGACGTTCTTCGCGTCCTTCTCGAACGCGTACTCGGGCGAATGAACGCCGATGACCTGAAGCCCGAGGTCGCCGTAGGTATCGGCCCATCCGACGACGTGGGGGATGGAGCGCTGGCAGTTGATGCAGGAGTATGCCCAGAAGTCGATGAGGACGACCTGGCCGCGCAACTCGTCCAGGTCGAGCGATTGGCCGCCTTCGGTGTTCAGCCACTGCTCGATCCCGCGGATCTGGGGGGCCGTGCCGCACGATTCGAGTTCGTCGGCACCATTCGTGCAGTTATCCAGCTCACGGTTCTCGTCGGTGACGAGCCCGCCGAGGCTGAGGGCTTCCTCCGCCGCGTGGTTCTCCGTGAGCTGCTGTTGCAGCGGAGCGGTGTAATCCGGCACCAGCCGTTGCAGCGCCTGCGGCACGTTGAAGGCGAGGCCCACGGCGAGCGCGATCATGGCGATGCCGGCCGCGATGCGAAGCCCGCGCTCCTTCGTGCGGAACGCGCGGATCCGTTCGATGACGCCGCGCCCCGCGAGTGCGAAGATCAGCAGCGGTACCGCGACGCCGACGGCAAAGGCGACGGTGAGCATCACGGTTCCGATACCGATCTGCCCCGTGGCGCCCGCCACGATGATCGCCGCGAGGACCGGCCCCGCGCAGGGCACGAACACCGCACCGAGGGCGAGACCGACCCCGAAGCCGCTCCCCTGATTCTTGACCTCTTTACGCGATTGGAAGCGCTGGAACGGCTTCTCGAGGATCCGCTCGAATCTCGGCACGAGAAGCCCGATTCCGAGGATCGCCAGCACCGCGATGCCCGCCCACCGGATGATGTCCTGCGGCAGGCCCAGCAGTCCGAGCACGAGGGACCCCACGAGAGTGACCAGGGTGAAGCTGACGAGGAGGCCCGCGATCACGAGGTACGGCCTGCTGCGCCCCGCGGGAGCAGCACTGCCGTCGCCGCCCTCGAAGCGCGCCGATTGGGCGCCGCCCGTCAAGAAGATGACCGGCAGAACCGGCAGAATGCACGGCGAGATGCCGGTGATGAGACCGCCGAGCAGTCCGATGATGACCACGTCCATGAAGTCCTCGCTTCCGTTGCGAGTTCTTCGGTGCGATGGCCGAATCGGATTGATTCGCACCGATTTCAGAATTTCCCAATCCGTTCCGGGCGGGACTCCGAACATCCCTCAAAGCCGCGGAACAATTCGTGGCTCGGACCACCGGAGGTAGAGATGTTCAGCACTAAGAAGAAGATCACAGCGGCAGTTGCGCTCGGCTTCGCCGGCGCCCTCGTACTGTCGGGCTGCTCGATGGGCGAGGACACGGCGGAGACACCGACCGAGTCCGCCCCTGAGACGATGGAGACGACCGCCCCGGAGACGCCTGAAGCCGAGATGATGGATCCGGCCGCCAACCTCGTCGGACCGGGTTGCGCCGAGTACGCAGAGGCCGTGCCCGATGGCGCGGGATCCATTCAGGGAATGTCCGCCGATCCCGTCGCCGTCGCCGCGTCGAACAACCCGTTGCTGACGACGCTCGTCTCCGCAGTGAGCGGCGAGCTCAACCCGGATGTGAACCTTGTGGACACCCTCAACGGAGACGAGTTCACGGTCTTCGCACCGGTCGACGATGCCTTTGCGCAGATCGATGAGGCCACGATCGAGACGCTCAAGACTGACAGCGACATGCTGAGCTCGATCCTGACGTACCACGTCGTTCCGGGCCAGATCGAGCCCGCTGACATCGAGGGCATGCACACCACCGTGCAGGGCGCTGGCCTCGAGGTCACCGGCAGCGGAGACGAGTGGATGGTCAATGACGCCAACGTCATCTGCGGCGGAGTCCAGACCGCGAACGCCACCGTGTACCTTGTCGACTCGGTCCTGATGCCCCCGGCCGAGTAGATCGGCGTTGCCAGGGCAATCACCTGGCTGGCGTGGCCGTTGGCGAACCCGCCAGCGGCCACGCCTTTGCGTCGCCCGAATCGGTAGCGTCTCGAACTTCGGAACGAGACGTTGCGCGGCCTTCTACGGCTGCAGACCTGCGATCGCAGGTTTGAATCCAAGACGAGGGTTCTCGCAGCACCCCGGGCGGCACACGTCGAACCACGGGCCGATGTTGGTGGCGTTCGAGCGGCGCGACAGGGGCCGTGCGGATATTCGCTCCTGCACGAGGTCGACGAGCGCCTGCACAAAATCAGGGTGCGTGCCCGGTGTCGGTGTGCGCGCGACCCACAGGCCCCGACGCTCGGCCGTCTCCCGCGCCTCGACGTCGAGATCCCACATCACTTCCATGTGGTCGCTCACGAACCCCACTGGCACCAACAACACGGCCGTTGCTGCGTCGAGGGCGTCGATCGCATCGTTGATGTCGGGCTCGAGCCAGGGCTGCGACGGCGGGCCGGACCGGGATTGGTAGACGAGCTGCCAAGAGATCCCGGGGGCGGCCTCCGCAATCACGTGCTCGGCGACCGCGAGGTGCTGGGCCGCGTACCCGCCCCCGTTGACCTCAGTGAACAGCCCGGCGCCGGAGCGCGCGGCATCGTCGCTCGGAATGCTGTGGGTGGAGAACAGCACTTCAATGTTCGACGGATCATGGCCGGCCCGGATCGCCTCGGCGACGCCGTCGCGTACGCCGTCGATGAAGGGCTGGATGAAGCCAGGATGCGAGAAGAACTGGCGAACCTTGTCGATCTGGAGGGTCGACTGAAGTCCCCTTGCTTCCAGCGCGTCCGCCCAGTCTTCGCGGTACTGACGGCACGATGAGTACGAAGAGTACGCACTCGTCGGAATCGCGATCATCGTCCGGACTCCGTCCTCCGCAGCCTGCGCAAGCACGTCGTCGAGGTACGGAGCCCAGTTGCGATTGCCCCAGTAGACGGGCAGGTCGAGCCCAGCCCGCGCGAGAGCATCCTGCAGCGCCGTGCGAAGTCGACGGTTCTGCTCGTTGATCGGGCTGATTCCATCGAAATGCCGGTAGTGGCGCGCGACGTCCTCCAAACGCTCGTCCGGGATCCCCCGCCCTCGCGTGACGTTCCGGAGGAAGGGCAACACGTCCTCCTGCCCTTCTGGGCCGCCGAACCCGGACAGAAGTATCGCGTCGTAGTCCATCGGCCGCGTGGTGTGCTCCGGCCCGTCCTGCGTCGCCGCGGTGGCCGACGGCACAGCCGCGCCCGGTTCCAGGTGTACGCCTGAAGCCGCGGGGGGCTTCCGCTCGCGGCGCCTGCCGGTTCCTGCCGCCGTGTCAAGCGGGCATGCGTCGTCGGGGACATCACTCGTCTGCATGGGTTCTCCTGTTATCGGGTTCGTCACTCGTCAACGTGATGTCGCGCCGACAGAGAGGGGACCTTCTCCCACTCGGCGATCGGCCCGTCGACGACGACGAACATGGGATGCGGATCGGGGCGATCGAGCGCGTGCCAGCGTTCCCACGTGTCGTGGCTGCGCCGTTGTAACTTCGCCAGCAGCCGCTGCCATTCGTAAGCGAGCTGACGGTCGTTGACGAGCAGGTGCTCACCGGATCCAGCGACACGGATCTTGTCGCGTGAGAAGCGGTACCCTCGAGCATCTGCCTCGTCGACGATCGCGTGGAGATAGTCGCCGATCGCTGCTCGGGGGTCCTCCGCTTGTTGGAACCGGCGCAGCTGGGGATGGTGCGAGTAACCGCCGCCGGGCTTCGCGAGCACCGATTGCGCGAGCAGGCCCTCGCGCCAGCATGCCGTCAGCGCTTGGCGGTCGAAGTACCGCGGATGCATCGACCACAATCTCATGACGCGTCCGCCGCAGACCGCTCGGCGTCTCGCAGGATGCTGCGGGCCATTCCGTTGAAGAGGATGCCGTGGAACGGCAGAAGCACAAGCCAATACAACCGGCCCGAGAGCCCCTTCGGGAAGTAGACGGCGCGCTGGCGATAGCGGCTTCCGGACTCATTCGGTTCGACTTCCAACTCGAGCCAGCCGCGGCCCGGCATTCGCATCTCGGCCCGCAACCGCAACGTGCGCCCTCGTTCGATCGACTCGACCCGCCACACATCGATGACGTCACCGCTGTTCACCCGGTACGGGTGTCGTCGACCGCGGCGCATGCCGACGCCGCCGACGAGCTTGTCGATCCATCCGCGCGCCGCCCAGGCGAGTGGGAACGAGTGCCAGCCTCGGACGCCGCCGATCGCTTCGATCACGTCCCACACGGCGCCAGCCGGTGCGGTGCTGTCGCGCTCGCGCAGGTCGGTGAAGACGGTGTGGCCCGCCCAATCAGGGTCGCTCGGCAGCGGGTCGCTGGGCGCGCCGGGCACGGTGGCACTCTGCCAGCTCGTCTCGACCTGCCCCTCGGCTTCGCGCTTGAGCGCGAGCCGAACTGCGGTGCGATAAGCGATCAGCCCGTCCTCGGGCGGCGCGATGTATTGGTCGATGTCGCGTTCGGAGACGACACAGTCATTCTGCAGCGATGCGATGATCGGCACCGCGAGCTGGCGTGGAATGGGACTGACCAAGCTCACCCATTGCGAGGCGAGCCACGGAGTCAGTACCGGAAGCGCCGCTATCCGGCGCTGCGGCAGGCCCGCTTCCACCGCATATCCGTTCATCATCTGCCCGTAGCGCAGAACGTCGGGGCCGCCGATGTCGAATGCCCGGTTGAGGTCCTCCTCGACGGCGACGGCCTGGACGAGGTAGCGCAGCACGTCGCGAATCGCGATGGGCTGTACGTGGTTGCGCACCCAGCGCGGCGCGGGCATATACGGAAGAACCTCGGTGAGGTGCCGGATCATCTCGAACGACGCCGATCCGGATCCGATCACAATGCCCGCCTGAAACACCAGCGCCGGCACTGAGCAGTCCAGGAACGTCTGGCCGACAGCCGCGCGCGATGCGAGATGGGCCGACAATCGACCGCCATGAGGGTGCAGACCGCCGAGATAAACGAGCCGTCCCACACTCGCAGCTTCCGCAGCTTCCGCGAACGTACGCGCAGCCTGCGCCTCGGCGTTCTCGAAGTCGCGCCCCGCACTCATCGCGTGCACGAGGTAGAAAGCCACGTCGACACCGGTCATCGCGCGACGCGTCGCGACGGCGTCCGACAGGTCTGCCTTGAACACTCGCACGCGACTCCGCCACGGGACATCGCCCAGCTTCCATGGCGAACGAACGCACACGCTCACGTCGTACCCCGCATCGAGCAGCTGCGGAACGAGCCGCCCGCCGACGTAGCCCGTCGCACCCGTGACGAGTACACGCGTCATACGAACATCCCTTCGCTCGCGCAGAGAATCAGCAGCAACGTGATCACGAAACCGACTGCATAGTTGATGATGAGAAACCGGCGCCAGGCGCGGTTGGCGTTACCCGAGTGTGCGTCGTCGACACGCACGTACGGCGCCACGCTGACGATGTAGGGCAGTGCCGCCAACGCTGCGAGATTCGCCGGCCAGGGGGTGAAGAGCATGAGGATCCCCGCCACCGTCCACATTCCGATGGCGAACTTCACCGTCCTCCCGGCACCGAGAACGGTCGCGATGGACCCGATTCCGGCATCACGATCGGGCACGATGTCCTGCACGGCTCCGAACGCGTGGCTCGCCATGCCCCAGCAGAAGAACGCGATCATGGTCAGCACGATGGCCGGCGTGATCGTCGTCCCCGCAAGAGCCAGCGCGTACAGAGCGGGCGTGACGAAATGTGTGCTCGAAGTGATCGAATCGAGGACCGGGATCTCTTTGAACCGCAACCCGCGCACCGAGTACGCGAGCACCGCGAAAAGGCTGACGGCGAGAACGGCCCACGAGATCGGCTGATCGGCACCGAGGACGACCAGGGTGAGCACGAGCGGAGCGGTCAGCACGGCCGCTGCCACGAGCGTCGCACGGTGGATCCTCGGCGGCAGCTTCGCCCCCTCCGCACCCCCCTTGCGGGGATTCGCAAGGTCGGACTCGTAATCGAACACGTCGTTCACGCCGTACATCGTCAAGTTGTACGGCACGAGGAAGAAGATCGTGCCGATGATCAGCGTGAAGTCGATGCGCCCTGTGGTGAGGAAGTAGACCGCGGCAAACGGGTAGGCCGTGTTGATCCAGCTCAGCGGTCGCGACGCGACGACGAGCATGCGCAGCAGCGGCGGACGATCAGGCATCGGTGCGTTCCTTCCTGCCGCCGACGCCGCCGAGCAGCTGCCAGGTCCCGGCAAGCAGAAGTGCGCCCGCGAACGGGTAGAGGAAGTCCTCGAGAGGCATCAGCCCGAAGCGGACACCTGAGATCTCTTCGGCACCGTAATCGAAGAATCCGGCGGCCATCATCACGTTATCGAAAACTGCGGTCAGGATCAGGAGTGCGGTCGTCGTCGCTGCCCACGTGGAGACGTATCGACGCGCGGATCCCCGACGACGGGCGTTCACGGCGCCCGCCAGGAACACGACGGCGCCCGCGCCGACGAAGGGAAGCGACATGAGAAGGTATGTCACCGTCGCCTCGCCTTCTCGCGCCAGCGCTGAGAACCGCTCAGCAGGATGAGCGTGAGATAGGTGAGGAAGCCCAGGAACAGCAGTTCCTCGATCGGGAACTCCGGCGCCAGCAGGATACCGGTCGCCCACCGCGAATCGAGGTGGCGGAAGACTCCCAGGCCGATGCCGACGGCGTCCCAGGCGATGAAGAAACCCACACCGACGACGAGCGCAACTGCACCCGCGACGGGTGCCCGGCGAAAGACCAACCTGAATCGCACGTCGAGCAGGACGAGACACGCTGCGCTGATCAGGAGCGAGGCCGCGTAGATTCCACTCACGGCTCCTCCAACGGCCCGGGGGAGTGATCGCCCCGAACGTGCTTGAGCACGAGTTCCGCGCTGATGAGGCACATGGGCAGGCCCACGCCGGGCACTGACGTGGCCCCGGTGTAATAGAGCCCGTCGACACGGCGGGATCGGGTCACTCCGCGGAAGAACGCGCTCTGGCGCAGGGTGTGCGCGGGCCCGAGCGCGCTGCCGCGGAAGGAGTTGAAGTCGGTGACGAAGTCCGCCGGTCCCACGGTGCGCCGCACGACGATGCGCGACGCGAGGTCAGGAACGTCCGCCCAGGCGGCGACCTGGGCGATTGCGCGGTCCGCGATCGTTTCCACCAGTTCGTCGCCTGACGAATCGATCCCCCCGTGTCCGATAGCGGAATCAGGCGGCAGCGGAACGAGCACGAAGAGGTTCTCGTGACCTTCCGGCGCCACGTCGTCATCAGTCGCGCTCGGCCTGCAGACGTACAGCGATGGCTCATCCGGAACACGCGTCGGAGTGCCGAAGATCGCGTCGAAGTTATCGTGCCAGTCGTTCGAGAAGAACAGCGTGTGGTGCAGCAGTTCCGGAAGCGCACCCTCGACGCCGAGCATGATGAGCACGGCGCTCGGGCCCGAAACCTGCTTATTCCAACGCTTCGGCGAATAGGAGCGATCGGACTCGCCGAGCAACGCCGTCTCGGTATGGTGCTCATCGATCGCCGACACGACGATATCGGCGTCCATCCGTTGCACATGCCCGTCCCGCTCGTATTCGACCGAGCGAACAGACCCCTTCGCGCTGGTGATCGACACAACATCGCTGTCGGTCACCAGTTCGACGCCGTTCTCACGCGCGATCTCGACGAGTGAGCCGACGAAGCTTCGGAAACCGCCCCGCGGGTACTTCACACCGTCCATGAGGTCCATGTGGCTCATCAAGTGGTAGAGCGCGGGCGCCTCGAATGGCGACGTGCCGAGAAACACCGCCGGGTAGCCGAGGACCTGGCGCAGGCGCGCGTCACCGAAACGGCGGGCGGCGAATGACCACAGCGAACGTGTCAGCAGCGGCACGACGGCAGGCACGGCTCGGAGGACCTGCGGCGACACGAAATCGCGCCAGGAGGAGAACGGGTTGTAGAGGAACGAGCCCACGGCCGCGCGATAAGTCGTCGTCGCAGACGTCAGATACCTGCGGATCCGGTCGCCTGCGCCGCGTTCGCGGCCCTCGAACAGCGCCGCGGCCGAGTCCGCGCCCGAGCGCACATCGATGGGCACCTCCCTCGCGCCATCGATGGGTTCACCATAAACCCGGTAGCCGGGCTGCAACGAAACCAGGTCGAGGTGATCAGATGTCGTCGTGCCCATCATGCGATAAAAGTGTTCGAACACTTCGGGCATGAGATACCAGGACGGACCGGTGTCGAACGTGAACCCGCCCTGCGACCATGCGCCCGCCCTCCCGCCGAGCTCGCTGTTCTTATCCAGTACGGTCACCTGATGTCCGTCGCGCGCGAGCAGACAGGCAGTAGCGAGCCCGCTGACGCCGCCGCCGATGACGACCACACGCGACGCGGTCACCTGACGACCCGCATCGCCAGCGCTCTTACGAGGATCCGCGCCTTCACGGGATTCGGCACCCGCACGCGCATTCGCATCAGCTCCGACGCTGGCGTCGATTCGATGCGGTCGGTGAGTTCAGCGAACATCGCTCGGGCAGCCCACACGGCTGCCCGGCATCCTGACGACAAGAACGGAATCGATGCATCGGCAGCGCGAAGGTCCTGCCTGATCGATGCGACGACGGCGGTCTTCGAACTCTCGGTGAGCCCGTCCTCCGTGCCGGGAAAATACGCGCGCCCTCGGTCGTCGTGATCGCAAGCGAAGTCGCGAAGGAAGTTGACCTTCTGAAATGCCGCTCCGAGGCTTCGAGCGCCCGCGACGAGCAGTTCGCGCTCACCCGCCTCACGTTGCATGCCCGATTCGAAGACTGCCAGGCACATCAAGCCGACGGTCTCAGCAGATCCGTAGATGTATTCGTCAAGCTCCGCGTCCGTGAACGTCGCGGCTTCGAGGTCTCGTCTCATCGACGCGAAGAACGGTCGACACAGGTCCATACTGATGCCGTGTTCCCGGCCCGTCAGCGCGAACGCGTGCACCACGAGGTTCGTGCTGAAACCGAGCCTCAGCGCGCGGTCGGTCTCCGCTTCGAGCTCGTCGAGAAGCACTCTTCGAGTAATGGTGTCGACCCCGGCCGTCTCGGCGGGGCCATCGACGAGCTCGTCGGCGATTCGAACAAGTGCATAGATGCGCGCAATGTGGCCATGCGCGGTGGCGCTCAGAAGCCGACTCGCCCATCCGAAGGACGTCGAGTACTTGCCGATGACGACGGCCGCACTGGCCCGCGCGGTGGCGTTGTAAAGCTCGAAGTCGCTGGTGTTCATGCGGCAAGCGATCCGAAGGCGGCGGCAGCGTCCTCACTGCCGGAGAGAACAAGCTTCGTCACTGCGCACGCCCCATTTCGTTAGCCAAGCGAGAACTAAACTTAGCATAAGAAAGGTAAGCTGTCATCGTGCCCGAATCACAGCAACGCGCCCCGGCGAGCGCCGAAGACCTCCACTATTTCTCGACCGATTCCGATCTCATCGATCGTGCAGAGCTCTCGCCCGACGACCTCGCCCAATGCGTCCGGGTGATGGAGGCTCTTCGCGAATGGCAGGAGAGCGCCCGCGCCCTCTCCGAGGCGTCTAATCGCTACATGCGGCTCAACGAAAGTGACATGCGTGCGATTCGCATGATGATTCGGGCGCAGCGCCAGCAGCAGATCGTGACGCCGAAGGATATTGCTCGAGAAGTCGGGATCTCCAGCGCGTCGACGACGAAGCTGATCGACCGTCTCGTGGCCGCGGGGCATCTGACCCGCGCACCGCATCCGACCGACCGTCGAACGACATGTATCGAGGTCACACCGCACACACGCCGGTCGGCTCACGAGACGATCGGTCGCCAGCACGCGCGAAGGTTCCGGGTCGCGGCTGAAATGACGCCGGCGGATCGCGAGACGATCATCCGTTTTCTCGACGCGCTCGTCGACGCCGACGTGCCACAGGGCGATCTGGCCCCGCATTCGACATCAGCGGAAGCGCAACACAAGGACGCCGACTAATACCCCAGTAGGGTATTTGACTGCTCATACCCCCTAGGGGTATGGTCGACGTATGGAGACCACCTCAATGCCCACGGACGAGCACGTCAATCACGCATACACGACGAACAAGGACGCGCTGCTCAAGCGCCTCGGACGCATCGAGGGGCAGGTGCGCGGCGTGGCGCGCATGGTCGACGACGAGAAGTACTGCATCGACATCCTGACGCAGATCTCCGCGATCAATGCCGCCCTGCACAAGGTCAGCCTCGGCCTGCTCGAAGACCACGTGTCGCACTGCATCGTCGACGCGGCCGCCCAGTCGGCCGACACCGGCGACAACGCGATCGTGGCCGAGAAGGTCGACGAGATGACCGCCGCGATCGGGCGACTGCTGCGCTGACCGACCACCCCAGAAAACACCCCGAAGGAGATCACATGAGCAACGAATCCGGCTGCAACTGCGGATGCGGAACCGCCTCGAACGAGGGCCTCACCATCACCGCGCGGCCCACCGACGAGCCCGCCACCGCGAGCAGCGTGACCCTGCAGGTCGATGGCATGACCTGCGACCACTGCGTCTCGTCGGTCACCGAAGAGCTCACCGAGATTCCCGGCGTGAGCGGTGTCGAGGTTTCCCTCGTCGCCGGCGGCACGTCCACCGTCACCGTCACCACCACCGCGCCAGTTGAGAGCTCTGATCTCGAGGCAGCGGTTGCGGAAGCGGGCTACGAGCTGTCCCCCGCGAGCGCATAGCCGATCGCGGTTCGTGCGGTGCGCGGCCCGGCGTTCGCGCACCGCATCGATCAAGAGAAGAAGCAGAAAGAACATGCGCAACGAAATCACCGCACTCGACGACCAGCGCGTCGTCGAGCTCGATATCCAGGGCATGACGTGCGCGTCGTGCGTCGGCCGCGTCGAGCGCAAACTCGGCAAGCTCGAGGGCGTCGAGGCCCTGGTGAACCTCCCGCTGGAATCCGCCCGCGTCACGGTTCCGCACGGCATCTCGGACGAGCAGCTCATTTCGACCGTCGAATCGGCGGGGTACCAGGCCAACGTGAAGGCCGATGAGCACGCGGCCCCGGCAGCCACGCCCGATGTCGACGCAGACGCCCCGCAGAAGTCGGCGCGCGCCGACCACGCCACCGCGCACGGCGGCAGCGATCTGAAGCTGCGGCTGATCGTCGCGGCGATCTTCACGGTGCCGCTGTTCGTCATCTCCATGATCCCCGGCGCGCAGTTCCCGCACTGGGGCTGGGTCGCACTCGCCCTCGCCACCCCCGTGACGTTCTGGAGCGCGTGGCCGTTCCACCGCGCCGCGGCGATCAATGCGCGCCACCTCGCGTCGACCATGGACACGCTCGTGTCGATCGGTGTGCTGGCCGCGTACTTCTTCTCGCTCTGGCAGCTGATCAAGGATCCGGGCCTCACCGCCCACATCGGCATGTCGATGGCCGACCACGCGCTCTACTTCGAAACCGCGGGCGTCGTGGCCACGTTCCTGCTGCTCGGGCGCTACCTCGAGGCCCGCGCGAAGTCGCGCGCCGGCGATGCTCTCAAGACGCTGCTCAATCTGGGCGCCAAGGACGCCGTCGTGATTCGAGACGGCGTCGAGAGCCGGATCCCGGCATCGGATCTCGTTCCGGGCGACGAGTTCGTCACGCGCCCCGGCGAGAAGATCGCGACCGACGGCTTCGTCGTCTCCGGTCACTCCGCCATCGACACGGCGCTCATCACCGGCGAGCCCGTCCCCGTCGAGGTCGGGCCGGATGACACGGTCATCGGCGCCACCATCAATACCTCCGGCCGGCTGCTGGTGCGCGCGACCCGTGTCGGCGGCGACACCACATTGGCGCAGATGGGCCGCATGGTCTCCGAGGCACAGACCGGTAAGGCACCCATCGCGCGGCTTGCGGATCGCATATCCGCCGTCTTCGTGCCGATCGTGCTGGCGATCGCCGTGGCCACCTTCGTGCTGTGGATCCTCTTCACCGGCGACGTGAACGCAGCGTTCACCGCATCCGTTGCGGTGCTCGTGATCGCCTGCCCGTGCGCTCTGGGCCTGGCGACCCCGATCGGGCTGCTGGTCGGAACCGGGCGCGGCGCGCAGCTGGGCATTCTGATCCGCGGTCCGCAGGTGCTGGAGGACACACGGAAGATCGACACCGTCCTGCTCGACAAGACGGGAACCATCACCGAGGGAAGCCTTGCCGTCGCCTCCGCTGATCCCGCCGAAGGAACCACCCGCGCGAGTCTTCTGGCCTTCGCCGGTGCGGCGGAGTCGGGTTCCGAGCACCCCATCGCCCACGCGATCGTCGACGCGGCACGGGCAGATGCGCCGATCAGCGAACCGACATCATTCACCTCCGCGCCGGGCGGCGGCGTCCGCGCCGAGGTGGACGGACGCGCGGTGGTCGTCGGCCGCGCGAGCTGGCTGGTGGAGAACGGCGTCGTCCTCACCGACGCACATCTGTCCGACCTGGCGGCCGCACAGAACAACGGTGCGACATCGATCCTGGTCGCGATCGACGGACGATTCGCCGGGCTGATCGGCCTGACGGACACCGTCAAGCACACCTCGGCGCACGCCATCGCGGCGCTCAAGGAGCAGGGCCTGCGCCCCGTCCTCCTCACCGGCGATAACGCCGCCGTGGCCCAGCAGGTTGCCGCATCGGTCGGAATCGCTCCCGAGGACGTCTTCGCAGATGTCTTCCCTGACGGCAAGGTGCAGGCGGTGCGCGACCTGCAGGCCCGCGGTCAGGTAGTCGCGATGGTGGGCGACGGCGTGAACGATGCCCCCGCGCTCGCCCAGGCGGATCTGGGCGTTGCGATGGGATCCGGCACCGACGTTGCGATCGAAGCAGCGGATCTGACCATCATGGGCAACGACCTCGGTCAGGTCTCGCAGTCGATCGAGCTGTCGCGCAAGACGCTCGGCATCATCAAGGGCAATCTGTTCTGGGCGTTCCTCTACAACGCGGCCGGCATCCCGATCGCAGCCGCCGGATTCCTGAACCCGATGATCGCCGGCGCCGCCATGGCCGCCAGCTCGGTGCTGGTCGTCGCGAACTCGCTGCGTCTGCGCCGCTTCGGCAGGGTGCGGTAGGCAGCCCGGAGCCGCGTTTCGTGGAACTGCGTCACCACGTCTACGGTGAGGTTCACAGGTCAGAGGTATCAGCGGCTGCTCTGCGACCTGAACTGTGTGTGAGAGGACCGAAGAGACGACGCAGCGTGGACGCAAACAGGCGGCTGTCGCGATCGTGGCCCTGTGCCTGGTCGCAACGCTCATGCGACCTGCGATCACCGCGGTCGGTCCGCTCATCGACCGCATCGCCGGCGACACCGGAACCCCCCTCGCCGTGCTCGGGTCGCTGTCGACCATCGTGCTGATCACGTGGGCGATCGTCTCGCCGTTCACGCACGGGCTCGGGCGCAAGCTCGGGCTCGGCGGCGCGGTGCTCGCGGCGATGGGTCTGCTCCTGGTCGGCGCGATCGTCAGATCGCTGCCGGGATCCGATGCGTGGCTATGGATCGGCACCGCTCTGATCGGCGTCGCGCTCGCGATCGGAAACGTGCTGCTGCCTGCCGTCATCAAGCGCGATTTCCCGCTGCGCGTGCCGCTCATGATGGGCGTCTACTCAGCGCTCCTCGGTGGGGCGGGCGCCGCGGCGTCCGGCCTGGCCGTTCCGATCTCCGAGCTGTCCGGCGGCGGCGTCGGATCCGGGTGGCGCACGTCACTGCTCATCACGGGAGCCGTCGTCGCCCCGTTCGCCCTCGTCATGTGGTGGACGGTGAGCCGTCACGAGATGCGCGCCATGCGTGCGGCGCCGAGCGCGCCCGCGACGCGGCTCGGGATCTGGCGCGACCCCGTCGCGTGGCAGGTCGCCGGCTACATGGGCGTGCAGTCGACGACGTTCTACGTGCTGGTCACGTGGATCGCGACGATGTCGCTCGACACCGGGCGCGGCGACGTGCTCGCGGGCATCGACGTGATGGTCTATCAGATCTTCTCGCTCGTCGGCTCGCTCAGCCTCGCGTTCGTCATGCGCGGGCGAGCGGCGCGGATCACGCCCGCCGCACTCCCCGCGCTCGGGCTGATCGGCATCGCGGGCCTCATGATCTGGCCGGCGGCGATCGGCTTCTGGGTCGTGCCGCTCGGCGTGTTCTCCGGCCTGTCGCTCGGCGTCTCGCTGACGCTGATGGCCGACCGCGCGCGCGACCACGCGACCTCGTCGGCGCGTCGGGCATGTCGCAGTCGGTCGGCTACGCGATCGCCGCGGTGGGCCCGGCGCTGTTCGGCGCGCTGCACGCGCTGACGAACAACTGGACCGTTTCGCTCATCGTCCTGATCGTGAGCATGAGCCTGCAGGCGCTGTTCGGCGCGTTCGCCGGGCGCGACAGGTACGTGCTCGAGCCGAAGGGGTGAGCGGCGCGGATCCGCGGGCGGCCGCTCAGAGCAGTTCGGCGCGCAGATCCGCCCCACTCTTGGGCGACAGCATCGCGGGCGGAACGTCCAGCACGGTGACGGCCCCGTACTGTCCGAGCGCATTCAACCGGAACGCGGCTCGCGCGTAGGTCACGAGAACGCTGGCCGTGAACTCGGGATTGCTGTCGAGCGCGAGTCGGTACTCGATGACTTGCGCCGCCTCGTCGCTGGTGTTGCCGCTGCGGATCACGAAACCGCCGTGCGGCATCGCCTGGTGATCGCGAGCGAGCTCGTCCGCCGAGATCACGTGCACGGTCGTGTCGTAATCGGCGAAGTAGTGCGGCATCGTCACGATGGCCTGCTCGACGGCGGCCGCATCCGCGCCCTCCTCGAGCACGACGAAGCACTCTCGCGTGTGCTTCTCCCGGGTACTCAGCGTCGGACGCGTGCCGCCGCGCACCGCCTCGATCCCGGGCTCGGCGGGGATCGTGTACTGCACGCCCGCGGCCACGCCGTCGACGCGGCGGACAGCGTCGGAGTGCCCCTGGCTGAGCCCGCGCCCCCAGAACGTGTAGGTGTCACCCTCGGGGATGAGCGCCTCGCCGTAGAGCCGGTTGATCGAGAAGAGCCCCGGGTCCCATCCGACCGAGATCATCGCAGTCGTGCCATTGGCCTTTGCCGGGGCATCCATCGCCTCGAAGTACTCGGGTATGCGTGCGTGCGTGTCGAAGCTGTCGACCGTGGTGAAGTGCGCGGCCAGCTCGGGGCCCTGCACCGGCAGATCGTCCTTCGATCCGCCGCAGAGGATCAGGACGTCGATCTCGTCGCGCTGGGTCGACAGATCGTCCATGCCGAACACCTGTGTCGATGCGTAGAGCGGCGTGACGTGGGCCGGATCGCGGCGGGTGAACACACCCACCAGCGTCATGTCCGCGTTCTTGCCGATCGCGGTTTCCACGCCGCGGCCCAGGTTGCCGTAGCCGGCGATGCCGATCCGAATCTGTTCGCTCATACCCACACTTTCTGCTGCCAGGATGCCTGCAACAACGGTATCGGTACGGGAGGGCTCACTGCGCCGTGCGCAGCTCGGCCTCGATGAGAGCTCCGCGAGCTGCTCAGCGAGAACGACGCGCCCGTTCGACGACTACGCCGAGGCCTATACGGGGTGGACGCTGTAGCTCGTCAGGCTCAGGTCAGGTCGTCGCGGCGCTCGACGTGCTCGGTGCGCGTGCCGGTGGCCGGATCGACCTCCGTGTGCATCGTCTTGGACGTGCGGCCGCGCTTGGCAAGCTGAACGATCCCGAAGATCGTCAGCAGCACTCCCGCGGCGAGCACGATGTATCCGATGAGGGCCCAGTCGAAGCCCTCGACCTGCCAGATGCCCGGCACAGCCCAAGCGACGATCGCGCCGATCACCATCAGAATGATTCCGAATACCAGCATGATTCCGCTCCCCTCGCGGCCGGATGGCCGCCTTCCGGTCACACTAACGGGGGCGGTGGTGCTTGTCGAGATCTCGCTGGGCGGGCCAATGATTGCCGAGCCGAACCGGACCGGTCCGATGCGCGGGTCAGGCCGCCTCGTCCTCGGCGGCCGTCGCCGTGCCGACCGCGAAGTTGTCGCGGAACAGCCCCTCCGGATCATACTGGCGCTTGACCTCGCGCAGGCGCGCGAGCGTCGCGGGTGGGAACGCCTGAACCAGCAGCGCGGGGTCGGTGCGGGATTCGAAACTCAGGTAGAGCCCGTCGAAGTGCGCGGCCAACTGATCCCACAGGCGATCGAACGTACTACCCCTGCCGATCGCGGTCACCGACAGCTCCGCGTCGCGGAAAGCATACGCAGTGTCGCCCGACGGCACATCAGCGATGGCGCCGCCGACGGCGCGCAGCTGGAACCAAAGCGATGATCTGGACCGCACGAGCGCGGCGATCGCCTCGGCCGCGGCGTCGTCGATCGGCCCGATGAGCCCGGATCGGAACGCCGGCTCGCCCTGACCCGAGTGAGCGGCGTCCGAGGCGTTGGCCATGACGTCGGCATACGAGGCGAGCTGAACCGACTGGCCGACGAGCGGCGCCAGAGCGGCGAACGGCTGCAGCCGCTCGAGAATGACGTCGGGATCGTCGCTGTCGACGACGCCGTACACCTGGGCGATCGGCGGCTGCCCCGACCGGGACGGGGCGAGGATCACGAACAGCGTCACGTCGCGCGGCGCCGCGCGCATGGCGTCGGCGAACCCGCGAACGAAGCCGGCCGTATCCGATGCATCGAACGCCAGCTGCACCCAGCCGATATCGCGGACCGGCACCGCCTCGAACTCGAGCGACACCGCAATGCCGACGTTGCCGCCGGCCCCGCGCAGCGCCCAGAACAGCTCGGCGTTCTCCGTGGCCGACGCGCGCACGACGGATCCGTCGGCGAGGACGACGTCGGCCGCCACCAGCCGGTCGATCGTGAGCCCGTGCTCACGGCCGAGGAATCCGACGCCGCCCGCCGTGCCGAGGCCGCCCACGCCGACCCCGCCGTGGTCACCCGAGCTCAGCGCCCATCCGTGCGGTTCCAGCGCGCGAGAGACCTCCGTCCAGCGGGCGCCGGGCCCGATCCGCACCCGCCGGGAGGCCTCGTCGAGCACCTCGATGTCTGCCAGCGCGCGCAGATCGATCACGATGCCACCGTCGTTCGTCGAGCGCCCGCTGATCCCGTGACCGCCGCTGCGCACGCCCAAAGGCAGATCGGCGTGGTTGCGGGCGAACCCCACGGCATCCGACACCTCCGCGATCGTGTGCGGCCGCAGAACGAGGCCCGGGGCTCCCCCGCGCAGGTAGTTCGAGCGCACACTGCGGTATTCGAAGTCGCCCGGCTCCACCGCGCCCTCGCGAAGAGAAGACGGGATCTCGTCGTACGCGATCCCGGGCCTGCGTGCGGTGAGGGCGGCGGTGGGGCGCCCCGGCGCGGACGTCCCGCGCTGAGATCGCGCGGAGGCGACTACCCCGCGCACCTGCGGGATGATCTCTGCGGCAAAGCTCTCGAGCAGCCGCGGGTCGTCGTTGCCGACGATGAACGTCGACATTCCATCTTCGAGCGCGAGAGCCGTCAGCTCCTCCGCCGACTCGCGCCCCGAGATGTTGAGCAGGCGCACGACCTCGTCGGGGCGACGTCCGGCCGCCGTCGCGGAGTCGTCGATCCGGGCGTTGCCAGCCTGCAGGTCACCGGGCTTCATGTATGCGAGCGAGGGCAGCCATCCGTCGGCGAGGCGGCCGGTCAGACGCAACATGCGCGGTTTGTACGCCCCCACCCAGATCGGCACGCGGTGAGCAGGTGCGGGCCCGCGCTTGGCGCCGTCGACGGAGTAGTGCACGCCGCCTCGCACCCGCACGCGGGAGTCGGTGTCCCACAGCTCGCGGATCAGTTCGATGCCCTCGGCGAGCGCGTCCACGGCCTCGCCGGGCGTGAGCCGCTTCGCGCCCATTGCTTCCATCGCGTCCCAGAATCCGCCCGCGCCCAGCCCGAGCGAGAACCGGCCGCCCGACAGCAGATCCAACGACGCCGCCGCCTGTGCCGTCACGGGCGCCGGGCGCATCGGCAGGTTGAGCACGTTGGGCGCCACCTCGATCGTCGAGGTGGCAGCCGCGACGTAGGACATCAGGGTCCAGGTGTCGAGGAACGCCGGCTGGTACGGATGGTCCTGGAATGTGGCCAGGTCGTAGCCGAGCTGTTCGCTCAGCTGCGCCAGGCGCACCGGCCGCTGCGGGTCGGCCGCGACCGGAGCGAGAAACGTGCCGAAGCGGATCGGGTGTCCATAGTCCATACCTGCCCTAACACTGCATGCGCGCGAATGCTTCCCGATACCGACGAAGGCCCGGATCCGCGAAATCTCACGAATCCGGGCCTTCAGCTAGCTCGTCGACCGAAGCGTTGGAGGTGACTCTCAGAAGTCCCAGTTCTCGTCACAACTCGCTTGATCCCGCGGATTGTCGACAGTTGCGGAGTTGTCGTGCCCCCATCGTGCCACTCTGAATGCTGCTAAGTGTCCACCTCAGAAAAGCGGTCGCTGGAACACTTCTAAAGGTAGCCGGGCAGGACAGGAACCTCAACGCCGTGACCTGTCGGATCGGTACCAAGCTCTGCCGTGGTCCCTGACCTCAATCTTCAATCTATGTGGATGCGGCGGTGTGAAGAGCTTCATAGTCGGTGGTGCTGAGGTCACCGAGGCTAGTGTGTCGGCGATGGGGGCTGTAGAAGCCCTCGATCCACTCGAACATGGCCGACGCGAGCTGCGCCCTCGAGTCCCGACCAAGGGTTGCTCTCCGCTCCCATCGACCACGATGCTATCAACATCGCCCGCAGAGCGGTTCGACGTGATCGTGGACTTCTCCGGCCACGACATAGGCGACCAGATCACGATGGTCAACGACAACGGCAGCGACGGCTAGAACCAAGAGCAGGCACAACCTGTGTCATCGATGACCTACCAAGCTCTGCCGTGGTTTTCTGGCCTCAATCTTCAATTATTGACCGCGGCTGTTGGTCCCCCACAATCCGAGGAGAGGCATAGGACCGGTGGAAGGTTCACGCTGCGTTCTGGACGTTCGAATGCAGCGATCCCTTTGGCGGTCCATCGTCGCTAGCGGTTCCGGTATCGATCATGAATCTCAGCGCGGGCTTCCATCCCGGCAGACCGGTACGTCGCAACCGCTCCGGCATTGGCGCTGGGAGTGCAGACGATCGCACTCGACGATCCGAGTTGTCGAAGCTTCGCAGCGGCCGCCAGCGTAATCGCCCTCCCATAACCCTGACCGCGATAGCGGTGATGAACCCCCATGGGTTCGATCAGCCCCGGCTTGCCCACCCCGGCAGACCAGATCGTCACTGCCGCCACAGCATTGTCTCTGTCGTCATAGGCGAGCAGACAGCGCGCATCAGCGTACGCGGGCGCCATCGCCATGGCGTTCCAACGCGCGGCCGTGAAAGACGAAGCGTCGAACGACGCCCGCTGGACGTCCACCCGCGTCTGGACGCTCTCCTGCCCCACCTCCTCGATACGCACCCCCGAGTCTGGAACCGGCGCCGTGAGGTCGCGGCGGAGCGGCGTCCACGGCTCATCGGTGTCCCAACCTTCCTCGTCGAGCAGTTCATGGACCATCGCGCCCGACGGCACCTCGACGTTCGCCCTGCCGGCGCTCAAGACACCGCGCTCAGGCCGAGTCAGATCATCGACGACCTGTCGCGCCAGCTTTTCGTCACGCAGCGCGTGCGGTGCGATAGTCAGTCGCACGAGGCCTGGCCCGTCGAGCAACCCGATGGCGAGAATCTGCTTCCCGTCGCTCCACGTCCGAACGGCGCGGGATGTCGCTGTGGCGCCGAAGCGCCAGTACCATCCAAGGTCGCCCGGGTGCAGCTGCATCGGCGCCCCCTCGTACTGCCATTGCCGCAGCACTTCGATGACGTGAGGGAGATCATCCACGTCAGGCTGGGTCAGCTGTATAGACACCCCCTCACCTCCACCGGAAGGTTCGCGTCGCGATGAGGAGCATCGGAACCGTCCACACCACCATGACCGCGATCGGAACGAGCGACATCGGGTGCCCGTACCAGGCCGCGGTGAGTGACTGCGAGGCTGCTCCGAGAGGTGTGTAACCGGAGATCTGCCGCAGCGGCTCGGCCATCAGTGGCCCTGGCGTCCACACACCTGCGGTGAACAGGCATCCGAAGAAGATGAGCATGCCGATTCCGTTCGCGCTCTGTGCTGTGCTGGCGCGCGCGGCGATCAGCGATCCGATGCAGAGCATCTGCACAGCGGCGAGGGCGAAGATCCCGACGACGAGGAACACCGATCGCGGCGGTTGAGCATCCAAGAGCATCAAGGATGCTGCGACGGCGATCGTCGCTCCCAGCACGAGGGAGACACCGCTGAGAATCACCTGTGCGATGAGTACCCGCTGGGGGCCGACCGGGGTGGTGGCAAGTCGACGAAGTACGCCCTTCTCGCGGTATCCCCCGATCGCTGACGGGAAGTTGGTGAGTGTGACGCTGCCGAGCGCGACGGTCAGCGCAATCGGAATGAACAGGTCGATCGCGCGGAGCTGCGCGAAAGCCGGGTCGTCTCCTCCGAGGGCTTCGCCGGTACCGGGTATGACGAGTCCTTGCAAAAGCAGGAGAGCAGTCGGAAAGAGCAAAGCCATGAAGATCGCCGTCGGATTGCGGCTCAACAGGGTTGCTTCGCTGCGGATCAGTGCAGGGAGCGCGTTCAATGCGAGTCCTTTCATCTCATGCTGCGCGAAGCAGCTGGTCGTTCTGAATGATCGCCAAGTAGGCGTCTTCCAGGGACGGGCGTCGTTCGTCCCTGGCCAAGCCGGATGCGTCGATGAGCTCGCCTGATGTGCCCGATGCAATGGTGCGTCCGTGGGCGATGATCGCCAGGCGATCGCAGAGCGCTTCAGCCTCGTCCAGAAAATGTGTGACCAGGTCGATCGTCACACCCTTCTCGCGGATGCTCCTGATCAGTGCCCAGACGTCGCGTCGTCCTTGGGGGTCGAGTCCGGTCGTCAACTCGTCCAGTACCGCGATGCTCGGGTTACCCACCAGCGCCAGCGCGATGGACAGTCGCTGCTTCTGTCCGCCGGACAGCGAACTGAACGCCTTTTTCCGGTG
>DXAM01000047.1 GCA_019117025.1 Candidatus Microbacterium stercoravium
CCGCGCTCCGCCGCAGATGATTGGCGGTCGCGCTTCGAATGTCAGTGGTTCGCCGTACCGTACCGACATGGCGCAGACACGGTTCGCAGACGGGCTCCCGGGACTCACCCCGGCCGAGACCGATCGTGCCCGCCGCCTCGTCGCGCGCATCCGCGAAGCGCGCCGACAGATCGCTCGCCTCGAGGCCGACATCATCGAAGCCACGTGCGAGTTGGCGGCGCTGGCCGATGCGGCGTCGCGCGACGACCCGGGCTCCGACGGCCCCGAATATGCGCGCCGGTCGATGGCGGCCGAGGTGGCGGCGGCGACGCGCGTGCATCCGAATACCGCCCGCGCACAGATGGATGAGGCCGAGCGCATCACGGAAAACTTTCCCGAGACGCTCGAGGCGCTCCGTGAGGGCCGTGTCTCGCTCGCCCATGCCCGCGTCGTGGCAGACGCGGGCATGGGCCTCGACCCGAGCGCCCGCGCATCCTTGGACGCATGCGCCCTGCCGTTCGCTGAAACGCGCACGCCCGGCGACCTGCGGCGCATCACGAAGAAGCAGGCCGCCGAGCTCGCCTCCGATTCGCCGCGCGAGCGCCACGAGATCGCTCGGGCGCAGCGCCGCGTCGCGCTCACAGAACTCGACGACGGCATGAGCGAACTGCATGTGATCGCTCCGACATTCGAAGCACGCACGATCTATGACCGTCTCACGAAGCTGTCGCGATTCGTGAAGACCGATCGCCGGCGGGCGCGCAGCGCGTACATCCGCGAACGCGGCGTGCCTCCCGAAGAGGCGGCGGGGGCGAGCGGCGACACGACAGCCGAGGGCGAGCCCCTCGCGGCGAGCGACCGCCGCACCATGGATCAGCTGCGCGCAGACATCCTGAGCGACATCCTCCTCACGGCCGCACCGACGGGGCACCGACTGCACGCGTCCGGGTCGGGCGAATCGCTCGACAGCGTGCAGGCACAGGTGCAGGTCACCATTCCCGTCGCTCAGATCATCGATCCTCGTGGCGACGGCCCGAGCTGGATCGACGAGGGCGCGCTCATCTCGTCACAGACGGCGCGCCGCGTCGCGGCGGGCGCCGCCGGATGGGACCGGCTGTTCATCAGACCCGAGACGGGCGAAGTGGTCGCGGTTGATCGATATCGACCGTCGAGCGAGCAGAAGCGCGTGCTGCGGGCACGAGACATGACCTGCCGGTTCCCCGGATGCACGACTCCGGCACGAAGATCCGATATCGATCATTCCCACGACTACGCGCGCGGCGGCAGAACGTCCGTCGAGAACCTCAGCGCGCTCTGCGAAGCGCACCACACGGTCAAGCACGCAGCGGGCTGGTCTCCGGTGCAGCTCGGCGGGGGAGTGCTCGAGTGGCTCAGCCCGCTCGGCTACACCTATCGCGATGAGCCGGCCAGCCGCATCTTCTTCCGCGAGACGCCGGGAGCGAATGGGGCACGGCATGAGCGCGAAACCCGCGAAAGCGATCGCCGCCGGGCGGCGCGTGAGGTGCGGCGCACCGCGCAGCGCGCCCTCGAGAGGCGTGAAGAAGCGTTCGCGTCGGCCGACGAGCGGCGCGCGGATCGGCTGGCGGAGATCCTTCGGCCGGCCCGAGACGTGCGGTGGACGTGGGGCGAGCAGTGATCAGAGCCTCGTGCATACTTCCGCGATCATCGCCCCACCACTCCAGCCGCCCGGAACGCGCGCGCATAGATATCGCGGATCACCGTCTGTTTGCGCGCGTTGTATGCCGTCATGGTCTCCCCGGCCCGGGTTGCGAGCACGGCGGCTTCTCGCTTGACCCGGCCGTAGAGGTCTCGGTCGGCCGCGTCGTGCCGCAGGTGATCGCGGAAGATTCGGTGCTTCCACGGCTCCGGGGCGTCGGGGGAGAAGACGTGCAGATGCGCGCGCGGATCCGCCAGCGTCATCAGGCGATGCTCATGCCACCACGGCTCCCGCACCGTGAGCACGAATCCCGCTCGCTCGAGAGCCGGGCGCCAGACGCCCTCGTCCGGCGACGAGGCGACGATCAGATCGATGTCGATCACCGGTTTCGCGGGAAGGCCGGGCACCGCGGTGGAACCGATGTGTTCGATCTGCAGCGCGCGCGTGCCGAGCGCGGTGCGCACGCGCTTCGCGACGTCTTCGAACACGTCCGGCCACGACGGATCCGGTTCGACGATATCGATCGGTGCGACGTTCGGCGCAACCACCCAGGGCGTCTCACCAGGGGGAGGTTCGGCGTCCGAGAAGGTCAGGATGTCGTGTGTCGACGGCATGCGCCAATTATTGCTCGCGCGGCAGGCGATCCTGCAGCGGATCGCGGCACACAATAGAGGGATGACACGGCACGGAGCGCTCATCGCGGGCACGGCCTGCGCGTCGGCGTTCGTGGTGCTGGCGCTCGTCGTCGGTCTCGCGCCGGCCGCCGTCGATCCGCTCGATGTCTGGTGGAACGAAGCGATGATCCGCGGCCGGTCTGATGCGGTCGTCGGCGTCGCGCTGATCCTGAACGTGGTCGGCGGAGGCTGGATCGCGACCGCGGTCGTTCCGGTCGCTCTTGCGCTGGCAGCCCTGCTGGCGCGGGGCTGGCGTGCCGCGATCGTCGTCATCGTGATGATGCTCGCGAGCGTCGCCGCTGTGCAGCTCGTGAAGGGCGTCGTCGCGCGTGCGCGCCCCCTCGACATGCTCGTGACCTCGGATTTCGGGTCCTTTCCCTCCGGTCACACGGCGAATGCCGCGACGGTCGCCATCGTGCTGTGCGTGCTGCTGCCGCGGGCGATCGGGATTCCCCTCGCCATCGTGTGGACATCGCTGATGGCCGCGTCTCGCACCGTGCTCAGCGTGCACTGGCTGACCGACACCCTCGGCGGCGCGCTTCTCGGCGCCGGGGCCGCCCTGCTCGTCGTCGCGCTGTTCGCACCCTGGACGAGCCCCCGCAGGCCAACGATCCGGCAAGCGAAGGAGTAGCCGTGCCGCGCATCCGCAAATTCTCCCCTGATGATGAGCCCGCCGTCGTCATGATCTGCACGATGACCGCCGACGCCGGGCGCGACGCAACGGGGCTTCTGCATGACGACGCCCTCTGGGCGGACCTCTTCGCGCTGCCCTACGTACGCCGTCACCCTGACCTGACCTGGATCGTCGAGGACGATGCGGGCCGCGTCGCGGGGTACCTCACGGCGACCGACGACACCGACGCCTTCGACGCGTGGTTCCGCGACGAATGGTGGCCCGCGCGCTCGGCGCGTTACGCGCGCGCCGGATCCAGACAACGGGAGCTGCTCGAGTACGCCGACCAGCGCGCACCGGGGAACGAGACCCATGCGCGCGAGTATCCGGCACACCTCCACATCGACCTGCTTCCGAGCGCGCAGGGCGGCGGGTACGGACGCCGCCTGATCGCGACCGTGCTCGATGAGCTCCGGCACCGCGGCGTGCAGGGGCTGCATGTCGGCGTGGATCCGCAGAACGCCGGTGCCGCCGCGTTCTACGAGCGGCTCGGTTTCGAGCGGCTGCCGTCTCCGGAGGACTCCGTGACACTCGGGATCTGCCTCACGCCCGACGGCCGTCACACGCCGTCGCCCACAGGACGCACGGATGCCGCGAGCGTACTCGTCCACGCGGATCCGGGGCAGGTGTTCCGCGCACTCACCGACGAGGATGCGCTGTTGTGCTGGTTGCCGCCGCGCGGAATGCACGGACGCTTCGAACGGTTCGACATGCGGGAGGGCGGATCGTTCCGGCTCGTCCTGACCTATGACGACGCGTCGCACGCACCGGGGAAGTCGGGCGCAGACTCTGACATCTCCGACGTGCGGATCTCCGCGTTCGTACCGGGGGAGCGAGTGGTGCACGAAGTCGACTTCGATTCAGAAGATCCCCGGTTCCGCGGCACCATGCGCATGGAGTGGTGCCTCCGCCGGGCCCACGGTGGCACGATGGTGGAGATCATCGCGCGCGACGTGCCGCCCGGAGTTCGAGCGCGCGAACACGCCGAGGGCCTGACCTCGTCGCTGGCCAATCTCGTGAGTCACCTCGAGCCGTGATGCCGCGTGCTACGGCCGCCGCGCCTCGATGAGATGCCTGGTGGAGTGCGCGACGAAGGATCCGTTGCGCTCGATGTGCGCGTGCAGGTCGCGCAGCCGATCGCGGTACCTGTCGATCGTGAAGTCCGGTACCCACCAGACCACCTTGCGCAGCAGATAGACCGCGGCCGCCGTCCGTCGAGCCAGGAGAAGTCCCACCCGTGGCATCGGCGCTCGCGCCGACACGAACGAGCTCAGCGAAAAGGGCGGACATGCGCATGGTCCTCGCAAGCGCTCGACCTGCGCGTCAAAGCCGTCGCTAGGCTCGTGTGATGACTGTCCCGCGCACCGACGTCGCTGAAGCCGCTGAGCGATGGACGTCTGCCGAGGTCAAGGAGTGGTCGCCTCGCTGGCGCGAGACGCTGGCGGCCTGGTTGGAGACGAGCCTCGCCCTCGTCGGCGACGAGGAGTGGGGCGCCCAGTTCCGCGACATGGTGCGGATCGGCGTGGACGATCCGCTGGCGTGGGCGAACAGAGAGATCCCGCTGTCGAACGGGCACTGGGCGATCGCGGGCATCCGGTTTCGGGGGAGGGAT
Source organism: Candidatus Microbacterium stercoravium (assembly GCA_019117025.1). Taxonomy (GTDB): domain Bacteria; phylum Actinomycetota; class Actinomycetes; order Actinomycetales; family Microbacteriaceae; genus Microbacterium; species Microbacterium stercoravium. The sequence continues at coordinate 4,617 of DXAM01000047.1, forward strand.
GTCGAGAAGCCGTTCGTCGACATCATCGCCACGTCGTTGCCGCCGGATCCGGGCGGCGTCGCGGCGCTCGGAGAGGTTCTGCCAAACTTCCGCGCCTTCTCACCGCTGTGCCTGCGGGTGAATCTTCCCGACGCCCCGCAGCCGTTCGACGTGCGTGCGGGGTCAGAGCTCGGCGGGGGAGAAGCGACGTCGGATCAGCTCATCGTCGCGCGCCCGGTGACCGACATGCTCGAGCTGCCCGAGAGCCCGCGGTACGGCGCGGTGACGCTCGCGCCGTGCGGGGCAGAGGACGCCGCACAACGCGTAGCAACGATATACCGCGAACTCGCGCTGTCGCGTCCGAAGCTCGATCAGTGGGCGACACCGGCCGATGCCGATTCCCTCGAAGACACTGCCCGGGAGGGGCTGCTCTTCGAGATCCGCGTCGACGACCATCCGGCGGGCATCATCGCCGCCTCGCGCGAGCACGCGTACGGTCTCAGGGGCTTCTGCATGCAGGAGATTGCCATCGACGCGGCACACCGCGGTCGGGGCATCGGCGTCGCCGCAATGCAGCATCTGTGTCGCTTGCTGCCGGCGCACGCCGACGACGTGCTGTGGGGGCACATCCATCCCGACAACGTCGCTTCGCGTCGCAACGCCGAGGCGAGCGGACGCCTCGTGATCGCCGCACACACCTGGATCACGCCGGCCGGATACCGGGGCATGCCGACATAGCGCTCAGCGCGGGATGACGACGGGGATGAGCCGGACGAAGACGACCATTGCGATCAGCTCGACGAGCGTCTGCGTGACGACGGCGAGC
>DXAM01000048.1 GCA_019117025.1 Candidatus Microbacterium stercoravium
GGACACGGTCGGCTGGTGAGCGGGCGCGTGGAACCCCGCGTCCTCGTACACCACCCAGCCGCCGGCGGGGATCCGCGAACAGACGGCACGCACCTCCTCCAGCCGGGCGCTGAGCACGGCGGGATCCCGAATCGTGTTGAAACCCGAGATGAGGAGCACCCGCGCAGTTGAGACACGATCGCCGAGCTCCCCGCTCAGCACGAGGTTCTCGGCCGGCGGATCGTTCGCGATGATGACGCGGTTCGCTTCTGCCGCGGTGTACTCGGCATTTCCGACACGCGCACCATCGCCGGGACGGAACTGGATGATGAGGTGCGGATCCAGCGTATCCTCCGTCGCACTCGTGATCGCATCACAGTCTGCGGGAAGCAGACGCCTCACATTCTCGTCGGTGCTCACGAGATGCAGGAGCGAAGGGATCCCGAGCACTCTCAGCAGCAATGCAGCACGTACGCTCGTGCCGCCGAGCGTGATCGCGCGGGGGAATCGCGATGCGAACCGTTCGACGATGCCCGACGACGCCGCATGGCGTTCACCGCCTTCACCGGTTGCGAGGAAGCCGAGCAGGCTGACGAGCAGTGACCGCTCGTCGACGATCGGCACGTCTGCGTCGACCTCAGACTCGACGATCGCATATTGCGCAACGAGGTCGTCGACCGTCCTGCGGTCCCACTCGATCTCGTAATCGACGGTGCCCTGCAGGCCGAGGACGATCTCGCCGGGGGCGACGGTGCGGACGCCGCCCCCGGCGAGAACGGGCGAGGTCATCAGTACGTCTCCCCCTTCCCGGCTCCGAAGAGGTCGACCTTGTACGCGGCGGGCGTCCGGTACAGATCCGCCTTGCCGGCCGCGCCGAACAGATCGATCTTCTGTGAGGCGACGGCCTGCATCGCTTCGATGGCGGGCGGCACGATCGCGTCGGGCTCACGCAGGCTGCGGTCTGCGAGCACGTCGCGAATCTTCTCGAAGAATGCCACTTTGATGTCGCTCGAGATGTTGATCTTGTTGATGCCGCTGCGCGCCGCTTCCCCGATCTCGTCGTCGGGGTTGTTGGAGCCGCCGTGCAGGACGAGCGGGATGCCTACAGCCGCCTTGATCTCGCGCAGGAGGTCGAGCTTGAGGTGAGGAGTGATGTTCGAAGGATAGATGCCGTGCCTCGTGCCGATCGCGACGGCGAGCGAGTCGACGTCGGTGCGTTCGACGAACGACACAGCGTCCGACGGGTCCGTGTAGATGATGCCTCCGTCGTCCGACTCCATCTTGCCGATCGTGCCGAGCTCGCCCTCGACGGAGACCCCCACCGCGTGCGCGATCTCCACGGCACGCGAAGTCTGCGCGATGTTCTCATCGAATGGTTCCGCTGACGCATCGAGCATGACCGACGTGAAGCCGCCCTGGATCGCGGCGACCATCTGGTCAGCCGTCGCTCCGTGGTCCCAGTGGATCGACGCGGGGACTGGGGACCGGTGCAGACGCTCGCGGATCGCTCGGAGCGTGTCGAAGCCCAGCAGGTTGACCTCGTTCGGGTGGATCGCGATGATCACGGGCGAATTCTTCTTCTCGCTGATCTCGATCAGGCCGTTGAACATGTGGTAATCGGCGACGTTGAACGCCGGGATGGCGAAGTCGTTCTTGTGAGCGATATCGAGCAGGTCGTGTCCGGAAATGAGCACTTGTGTTTCTCCTTTGAGGGGTGGTCGTCAGCTCTTGACCGAGCCGGCGGTGAGTCCGCCGATGAAATAGCGCTGGAAGAAGAGGAACAGCACGAGGACCGGAATGGAGCCGACGATGCTCATCGCCATCATTTCGTTCCACTCGTACGAGTGCTGCCCCATGAGCAATTGGATACCGATCGGAACAGTGCGCATCTCGACCGTGCGCGTGAGTGTGAGCGCGAAGAGGTATTCGTTCCAAGCGAGCATGAAGGTATACATGCCGACCGACACGATTCCGGGCGTAGCGACCGGCACGAGGATTCGCCACAGTGCGGTCCAACTGCCGCCGCCGTCGACACGCACGGCCTCGTCCAGCTCGCGCGGGAGGGAGTTGAAGTACCCGGTCATCATGATGATCGCGTAGGGCAGGGTGAACACCATGTAGGTGAGGATCAGGCCGGGGTACGTGTCGTAGAGGCCGAGCAGCACGATCAGCCCGAAGTACGGGATGAGCAGCGTGATCGGCGGCACTGCCTGCACGCTGATGATCACGACGTTGAGGACCTCCTTGCCCGGGAAGGTGAATCGGCTGAACGCGTACGCGGTGAGGATCGCGACGAGCAGAGTGCAGGCGACGACCGATAGTGCGACGACGTAGCTGTTGAGGAAGAAGCGCATCTTCTCCGGATCAGTGAAGATCGTCACGTACGCGTTGAGGCTGAACGTCTCGGTGATCAGGCGCGGCGGGTTCTCGAAGATCTGCGTATTCGATTTGAAGGAGCTCGACAGCATCCACAGCACCGGCAATCCGGCGAAGAGCGCTCCGAGAAAGAGGCCGACGACGGTGAGAACCTTCGCGGTGCGGCGCCGGCCGCCGGGCGTGACGGGACGGCGAACGACGCGGCGCTTCGTCACGAGAGTCTGCGTCGACACGGGTGCATCGATGTAAGTCATGCGTTACTCCTTCGCCCGCTGGTGCCGCACATAGAACACGGCGAGGATCATCGACAGCACGAGCACGACGACCGCAGCCGTCGACGCGGCGCCGAATTCGTACTTCGTGAAGGCGAGTTTGTATGTGTAGGTGCTCACGAGCTCCGTTGCGTCGACCGGACCACCGCCGGTCGTCATCCAGATCAGCGCGAACTGCTGCGAGGTCCAGATCAGATCCAGCAGCGACATGCTGATGATGACGGGCTTGAGATTCGGAAGGGTGACGGCGATGAAGCGCTGCCACGCGTTCGCACCGTCGACGCGCGCCGCTTCGTACAGGTCGGCCGAGATTCCCTGCAGGCCAGCCAGCAGACTGACCATGAAGAACGGATACCCGGCCCAGATGTTGATGAAGGTGACGGTGCCGAGTGCGAGCGATGGGTCGCTCAGCCATTCCGTGGAACCGGCACCGACGAAGGACAGGAGGTAGTTGATCACGCCGTTCGGGTTCAGGAGCAGCCGCCACAGCACAGCGACGATCGCGACCGTGAACAGCCACGGCAGCACATAGATCGTGCGGTAGATCGCGGTCGTCGTTCGGCTGACCAACGGCGAATTCAGCATCAGCGCGAACGCGAGCCCGATGACGAGGTGGGCCGCGACGCTCACGATCGTGAAGAAGAGCGTGTTCCCGACGGCTGTGTAGAACCCGGTATCGCTCAGCAGCTCGACGTAGTGCGCGAGCCCGACGAACTCAGGGTTCGGATTGGTGATGACGTTATCGAACAGCGAGTATCCGATGACCGTCACGACCGGGATGACGAGCAGCACCCCGATGAGGATGACGGTAGGGCCGACGTAGAGGAACGGTTCGGTCCGGCGCACTCCAGGCGCGCCTCCCTGACTGCGTTTGTGCGGGCCGCCGGGGGCGGGCGCCCCCTCACGCCCCCGGCGTTCAGCGATAGTGGACATCGGTCAGAACTCCGCCGACCAGGACTCTTGCGTGTTCTCGAGCATCTCGTCGACGGAGATGTCGCCCTCAAGCAGCGATTGGAACTGCTCATTCATCTGACGCATCAGATCCTCGGCGACGGGGAGCCCCGTGAACTCATTCGCGGGATAGCCGGCTTGATAGATCTCGAACGCTGTGGCCATGAGCTCGTCGTCTTCGACGAAATCCGGAACCGATTCGGTGTTGCCGGGGAAGGCCTTCGCCATTGATGCGAGCTCAGCATTCGCCTCTTCGCTCATGAGGAATTCGAAGAGCTTCCATGCCTCGTCTTTGTGCTCCGAGCTCTCGGCGATTCCGAGCCCCCACGATGCGTAAGGAATGCCGCGCTTGCCGTCGTAGCCGTCTTCCGCCGGCAGCGCGCTGATGCTGAACTCGAGGTCGGGATTCGACTCACGAATCATCGTGAGGTGGGCGAGTGAGTCGACCATCATGCCGACACGGCCGTTCGTGAACTCCTCGACCATGTCCTGCTCCTTCATCGTGAAGGCGCCCGGCGCGAAGACGCCGTCCTGGTACAGCTCGTCGAAGTACTCGATCGTGTCGGCGACGCCCTCATTCGTCAGGTCGGGCTTGCCGTCCTTCAGCATCGACCCGCCGGAGGCCCACAGCCAGGACATGACCTGGTTCTGCACTCCGCTCGGGGTCTCGAGCGACAGCGGCATCGCCGTGCCTGATGCATTCCCCGACTCGGTGATCGCGCGTGCGGCCTCGGCGAACTCTGTGCGGCTCGACGGCGGCTCGTCGACACCTGCGTCGGCAAGCAGAGTGTCATTCGTATAGAGCGGATAGACGAAGTTGACGGCAGGCACCATGTACGTGGCCCCATCGACCTCGACCTGCGACGCGAGCGTGCTGTCGTCGTAGTCGTGCTCGGACATGAGCGCCGACAGGTCCGTGATCGCGCCCTGTTTTGCGAAGTCGTTGACCCACGATCCATCGAGGCCGACGACATCGGGCATGGTGCCGGAAGCGGCACCGGTGACGAGCTGCTCACGCGTCGACGCGTACGGGCCGCTCAGCAGCTCGACCTTGATGCCCGGGTTCTGCTCTTCGAACTCGTCGATCAAGCCGCGCAGCTCGCCGTCAGGCAGCTCAGGCTCCCACCATTGAGCCAGCTCGATCACGACGTTTCCATCGGCATCGACGCTGCTTCCGCCACCGCCGCACCCCGTGAGAATGAGGGAAGCTGCGGCCACGGCCGACATCCCCGCAATGATCTTCCGCTTCTGAGTCATGTGAGCTCCCTTGCCCATCCAGTGAATTGCAACAGTTTGCTTCTAGTTGCAGTTTTTCGCTAGTCCTTGCATGGAACACGGATAACTCACCGTTGTCAAGTAGGGTGAGCAACAAGACAGTGCAAGTTGTTGCATGAAACCGCAGAAGATTCGAGGAGGGGTGCATGACCTCGCGGACAACGACGCCGGACAAACGCAAGGATCGGCAGCTTCCGGCCGGACGCAAGGCCGACCTCGCGGCATACGTGGCCGCGCACGGTCAGGTCACGGTCGCGGAGCTGTCAGAGGAGTTCGCCGTATCGATCGACACGGTCAGGCGCGACCTCGATCGCCTCAACGCGGAAGGTCGCCTCATCCGCACGCACGGCGGTGCCGTGAGCAATGATCTCGGGACTCCGCCTGATCAGGGGCTCGGTGTGCGCATGCACATTCGCACAGCCGAGAAAGATGCGATCGGCGCGGCGGCGGCGAAACTCGTCGCGAACGAATCCGTCGTCTTCGTCAACGCGGGCACGACCACGATGGCCTTCGCACGCCACCTGCGCGATCACCATGACCTCACGATCGCGACCAACAGTCTCGTCCTGCCCGCAGAGCTCTCCGCCGGCGCGATACGCGAGCTGTTCCTGTTCGGCGGATCCGTGAGGACGGTGACGCAGGCGACGACCGGACCCGTAAGCTTCCGTCCCACAGCCGACGGTCCCGCGATGGACGTACAGGCGGATATTGCCGTCATTGCGGTCGGCGCCATCTCCTCGGCCGGTTTCAGCACGAGCAACCTCGGCGACTCGGCGATGATGGCCGAAATGATGAAGCACGCGAACAAGAGTGCCGTGCTCGTCGACAGTTCGAAGTTCAACCACCGTCTCTTCGCCCTCATCGGCCGCCTCGATACCGCCGACGTCATCGTCACAGACGCCGCACCGCCCCGCGAGCTCGCAGAAGCGATCGATGCGGCGGGCGTAGAGCTGATCGTCGCCGGCGCGACCTGATCAGGCGCGCGGGTCGGTCGCCTGCTTGCGCCTCGAGAGCCGAGTGAGGCGCGGCACGTCGGCCGTGCGCCCCGCGTCGGCCGGCACGATCGTCTCCTGAGACGCGGCGATGCGCGTGTCGCCCGAGACGACGACGAGCGATGCGTCGGCGGGCGTGCGGCGCGTGACGATCGCGAGCGCGATCGGGCCGAGCTCGTGGTGGCGGGCGGCCGATGTGATCGCGCCCACGTCTTTGTCTCCGTCGAGCACGACGTCGCCGCGCGCGGGCAGCACCGATTCGGATCCGTCGAGGTGCAGCATCACGAGCCGCCGCGGCGGGCGACCGAGGTTGTGCACCTTCGCCACGGTCTCCTGGCCGCGGTAGCACCCTTTGTTCAGATGCACGGCGGTGCGCAGCCAGTCGGACTCGTGCGGGATCGACTTCTCATCGACCTCGGCCGCCCAGCGCGGGCGCCACGCGGCGACCCGCAGGGCGTCTGCGGCGAGCGCACCGGCGATCGGCAGGTCGGCGAGCCCGTCGGTGCTCTCGACGATCGCCTCGGCCCACGCGAAGTCCACGCCGGGGTGCTCCGCGGCATCGGCGTACTGCCATCCGCCCGCGCTCACCTGCGCCCACGGATCCGCCCATACCGCAGGCACCTCGCCCGTGCGGACCGCGGCACCCACGATGCGGTCGAACGCGTCGCCGCCGCGCATCGCTCCGACGACGCTGAGGTCGTCGCGCACCCGGATCTCGGCCTGCGCACGGAACCGCATCATCGTGAGCCACTTCGCGAGCGGAGCCGCGTCGCCCGCATCGACGATCAGCCAGAGCGCGGAGCCGTCGTCGACGACCGCGGCCGCGTGCTCGACGTGCCCCTGCGGATCCAGCACGAGCAGCTCGGTGGACTCGCCCGGCTGCAGCGAGGCGACGGCCTGCGACGTGATCGAATCGAGCCACGACCTGCGCTCGGGACCGGTGATCTCGATGACGGCGCGGTCGGCGCGCGGCACGATCGCCTCCCCGGCCTCGAGCCGGCGCTGTTCGATCGCCGGGTTGCCGGCGTGCTGGACCACACCGTCGTCGTCGGTGACCAGATCTTCGTGCGACATCATCATGACACCTTCGCGAGACGGGCGGACGCGTGGGAGGCGAGGCTCTGACCGAGCGCCGCGATGTCCCAGGCCCACAGCAGATGGCCGTCGACGAGCCCGTACAGGCGGGTCGCCGACGCGTAGTCCTTCGCCCCCGCCGAACGCACGACCGCGTCGGTGCCGAGGTCGATGCGCGGTCCGTTGACCTCGCCCAGGTACAGCTCCTGCACGCCGTCGGAGCGGCTCAGCGCCACCTCGAGCGGAAAGCCGCCGTCTGCGGAGACCCGCAGCTTCTCGACGTCCTCCGCCGTGCGCTCGGGCTCCGCGGCGAGCGCGGGCAGCAGGCCCGGGCCGGGTGCGGCGTCGTGGGCCGAGCGCGCGATGCGCCAGAACCCGGATTCGGACGTGAGCTGCTGCGCGGGGCGTTCGTCGGTCTCGAGCAGCACCGCGGTCGCTGAATAGTTCAGGAACGGCCCGCCGTCATGGCTGAAACTCACACGGTGCGAGAACTCGCCCTCGTAGTGGGTCTCTCCGGCGCGGTAGTCGATGACGCCGGTGCCTTCCCAGACACCGACGAGCCACGCGAGGGGCACCAGGTCGGCGGGGATGTCTGTGGGGATCTCGATCATGATGATCCCAGCGTATCCGGCGCACGACGACATGAGGCGGGATCATCCCACCTCACGCGGGGAGCGTTACTTCTGGCCGCGGAAAAGGTTGACGAGCACCGAACCCGAGACGAAGGCGATGGCCAGGCTCGCGAGACCGAGCAGGCCCACGAAGAACATCTCGAGCGCGAAGACATCAACACCAGCGAGGAATTCGAGCATGGGACTATCCTAGCGCGCCGCCGAGCGCGCCGATGACGTCGTCGGGGATCACCCGCATCTGCTCGCCGCGGATGTGATTCGCCGTGAGGTAGCGCGCCTGCGCCGTCTTCACCTCGGCGGCGAAGTGCTCGGCCCACCGGCCGTTGGTGCGCTCTGTCTGCGGGAGCCGCGAATAGATCTCGACGACGCGGCGCGACATCGCCTCCTCATCGAACTCCCATGTGCGCCCCAATCGCGCGACGACGATCGTCGCGACCTCCTCGGGCGAGTAGTCGGGGAACTCGATGCGCAGCGGAAAGCGCGAGGGGAGCCCCTCGTTCGCGTTCTCGAGCATCTCGGCCATCGCGTCGCTGTACCCGGCGAGGATCGTGACGAGCCGATCCTTGTCCTCGGTGAGCCGCGGCACGAGCGTCTCCAGAGCGAGCGCCCCATAATCGCGCGGGCTGTCGGGCCGGTACAGCTGGTACGCCTCGTCGATGAACAGCACGCCGCCGATCGCCTCGTCGATCGCGCGCGTCGTGTTCGACTCGGTATCGCCGATGAACTGGCCGACGAGCTTCGCGCGGTCCGTGACTTTCACCGTCGACGTCGGCAGCAGGCCGAGCGCGTGGAACAATCGCGCGACGATCTTCGCAACGGTCGTCTTCCCCGTTCCCGGACGGCCCGTGAAGATCATGTGATACATCGGACGCTCGATGTGCGGGTCGATCTCGCGCAGGTCTCGGTCGACCTGCGCCTGCGCGATGAGGTCGCGCACCCAGTCCTTCACGGCCTGCAGCCCCGTGAGGGCGTCGAGCTCCGCGAGGATGCTCTCCACGGCCTCCTGATCGTGCCCGCCGCTGCTCGTGACGGCGAGGATCTCCTCGTTCGTGATGGCCCGGGTGTCGATCTCGGCCGCGCGCTCCGGACTCTCTTCCAGCTCTGTCACGACGCGGTCTGCGAGCGCCGCGAACAGCTTCTCGTTGAGGTTGCGCACCCAGCGCGCATTGCTGCCGTCGTTCGCCTGGCGGTAGTACGACGAGATCGCCCGGCGGTAGAGCGCCTCGTCGACGACGTACCCGTCGCGCTCGAGCACGCGGAATCCGATCTCCGCTGCCTCGTCCGGCGTGTAGTCATCGAAGTGGAACCGGTGCGGCACGCGAGAGGGCAGGCCCGGGTTCATGCGCAGCAGATCCTGCATGCGGTCGCCGTACCCGGCGAACACGACCATGATGTCGTCGCGGTTCTCGTCCATGAAGTCGAGGATCGCGGTGACGGCCTCCTCCGCGAACTCGTTGTTGGCGCGCTGATAGAGGTCGTACGCCTCGTCGATGAACAGGATCCCGCCGCGTGCGCGCTCGAGCACGCCGCCCGTGAGCTTCGCGGATCCGCCGAGGTTGTCGGAGACGAGGTCGCGGCGCCCGACCCGCAGCACGTCGGGCCGGCGGATCGCCCCGGCCTCGAACAGCGCCTCCCCGAGCAGCTTCGCGACCGTCGTCTTCCCGGTCCCGGGGTTGCCGAGGAACATGCTGTGCATCGCGGCGTCGTTGACGGGCCGCCCCTGATCCTTGAGCAGCTGATTGAACTTCGCCTTGCGCACGAACGACCGGATCTGCTCCTTGACGCTCGTCAGCCCCGTGAGGCGGTCGATCGCGGCAAGCGGATCCTCGACCCGCTCGACCGGGAGCTGTTCGCCATGCGTGACGTGCTCGTCGTCGGCGCCGGCGGGAACCTGCACGTTCTCGTGCACGGCCTCCCACTCGCCGAAGACGACATCGGCGTTCTCCTCGGATGTGATCCGCACATCGGCATCGTCGTCGGCGTCGACGTCTGCCACGTGGATCGTCGCCGCCGAAGCGAACACCTCGATCGGCACGTCGTCCGCGACCTCGAGGCGCTCGAGCCGCACCGAACCGCCCTCGCGCGCCTCGAGCGTGAGCGTCGGGTTCAGCGGGCCGGTCATCGTGATGACGCTGTCGGACACGACCTCGCCGCCGCTCATCGCGCAGATCCGCCCGGCGCCGCCGCCGGTGAGCGTCGCCCGCGCACCGGTCGCGACGACGAGATCGCGCATGTAGGTGCCGACCGCGACGAGGCTCGCCCCGTTCGTCGCGCAGACGCCCGTGGCGTCCGACGCGCAGTGCACATCGCAGTTCGTCATCGTCAGCACGCCGGCGCCGGCGTACACCCCGGGATACGTCTCGGTGCCCTCCGCTTCGACCGCGACGTTCTCGAGCGCGATCTCCGCCTCCTGCTCGATCTGGATGGCGTTGTGTTCGCTCATCGCGCGCAGCGTGAGGTCGCTGAGCGACATGTCCCACCCCTGCGCGGAGGTGAGCGAGGCCTCGACGATCGTCTCGCCCGCGCCCGCGCCGCGGAAGTGGGTCTCGAGAGGGCGGAGCCCGAGGTCGTACTCGCCGGCTTCGAGCAGCACGGTGTCGCCCTGCTTGAGCAGCGGAGACACCTCGGAGAACGGCTCGCCCGCCCTCCACAGGATCTCCGCCGGTTGGCGATGAACGAGGTTGCCCTCGGCATCCTTCTCCGTGGCGCGCGCCCCGACATCCGGCAGCGTGACCTTCGCGAAGCCGCTGTGCCATACCTCGAGCACGCCCCGCGGCTCGCAGTGGACCTCGCCGACGGTCAGCACGCTGTCTTCGAACAGGGCCTCGTGCACCTTCGCGACGGACACGAGGCGCTCGATCGACACGACCGATTCCCCGCGCACCACCATGTTCCGCTTGCCCTCGGCGGAGCGCAGCGTCAGCGTGCCGTCGGCGTCGACGCGCGCACGATCGCTCGCGAAGATCGATATCGCCTCGGCGTCATGCAGCGCGGCCCGGCCGCCCTCGACGCGCAGGCTCGGCAACGAGGAGGCCCAGGCGTGCAGCTCGCCCTTCGCCTCGACGACGAGGCCGCGTGCCTCATACTCTGCGTTCACCGCGGTGCGATTCATCAGCACGGCTCCGTCGGAGCACCACACCCCGGGATACTTGCCCGAGGGCTCTCCGATCACCGTCACCGTATGCAGTTCGGCGCGTGCCTGCGGCTGCGCCACCTGCAGGGCGTTGGAATAGGCGGGAGCCTCGAGCGTCAGGTTCGAGATGCGGCAGGTGCCGCGCACGGCGATGCGCGAGCGGATCACGACGCGGTCGGGGTCGCCCTCGCCGATGAGATCGACGCCCAGGAGCGTCGCGCGCGCCACATCGTGCACGCCCTCCGGTACGACGATGACGTCGCCGGTCTGGGCCCCGCCCAGCACGTCGGCGATGTCGGATCCCGAAGCCGTGAGGCTCACTCGACGTACTGGCACTTGCGCATCCTCCCGGTGAATCGGCTACGACCGCTCCACTGTATGGGATGCCTGGTCAGCTCGTGAATTCAGACGGGAACACCGACAGGCCGGCGCCCACCGCCGTGAACAGCGCGCCGACGAGCGACACGATGCCGATGAGCAGCACGCTGCCGAGCGCCGCCGTCGAGAGGCGGATGATGAATCCGTCGGCGCGCCCGACGATGATCTGCACGACGAAGGCGACGATGACCGCGACGCCTCCGGCGGCGGAGAACCACTGCCACCACCCGCTCACCGGTACGAAAGCGACGACCGCGAGGGCGAGCACGAGAGCGACGCTCCACGGGAGGAGCAGCCCCTGACTGCGCCGGATGCGCGCGATGAAGCCAGAGCGCTGCGCGGCCGACCGAGCCATACGGATCCCTTCTGCGATCCGGCGTCACGCGGACCGCTCCCCCTATTGTGCCCTGCCCGCGCACCCCGAGCCGCACAGGGAGGCGGCGAGCGTGTCATAAGATGAGCGACATCCCGAGAGGAACCCCCGTGGCGCAACTGCTCGTTCTGAGCCCGTCCCCCGAGACGGACCCGCCGCTCGCTGCGCTCGGCCTGCTGAGTCACCGCGTCATGACGCTCCCGGCGTCCGCATCGCAGCTGATCGCCGCGCCCGACGCCGATGTGACGATCGTCGACGCGCGCAGCGACCTCGCGGCCGCACGCTCGCTCTGCCGGATCCTCGATTCGACAGGACACGCCTCGCCCGTGCTGCTCGTGACGACCGAGGGCGGCCTCGCCGCCGTGTCGTCCGAGTGGGGCGTCGACGACATCGTGCTCTCAGGCGCCGGCCCGGCGGAGGTCGACGCGCGCGTGCGCCTCGCGATGGGCCGAGCCGTGGTCGGATCGTCATCCTCGACGACCGTCGACACCTCGGGGATCACGATCGATGAGTCGTCGTACTCGGCGAAAGTGCGCGGACGGCCCCTCGACCTCACATTCAAAGAATTCCAGCTGCTGCACTTCCTCGCGTCGCATCCGTCGCGGGTGTTCACCCGCGAGCAACTGCTCAGCGAGGTGTGGGGCTACGACTACTTCGGCGGCACGCGCACGGTCGATGTGCACGTGCGGCGCCTTCGGGCGAAGCTCGGCGACCACGACCACCTGATCGGAACAGTGCGCAATGTGGGGTACCGCTTCAACGCGACGGATGATCCGGCCGCCGCGCCGCCGCGCTGACATTCGTTCACCCGCTCGTTTCCTGCCGGTGCGAAGATAGAGTCCATGACCGACACTTCCATCGTCGATACCGGCCTGGGCGACTCCGAGGACGACGACTTCGACGAGCTCTACGAGGCGGATGAGCCCGACCTTCCCGAGCACCGCTACGTCGACCGCGAGCTGAGCTGGCTCGCGTTCAACCAGCGCGTTCTCGAGCTCGCCGAGGATCCGAACGTGCCGCTGCTCGAGCGCGCGAACTTCCTCGCGATCTTCGCGAGCAACCTCGATGAGTTCTTCATGGTGCGCGTCGCCGGTCTGAAGCGCCGCATCGTCACGGGGCTCGCCGTGCCCTCGAACATCGGCACCACGCCGCAGCGCGTGCTCGAGTCGCTCAGCCGCGAGGCCCACGAGCTGCAGGAGCGCCACGCCCGCGTGTGGAGCGAGGACATCCGGCCGGCCCTCGCCGCCGAGAACATCGAGTTCGCGGCATGGAACGAGCTCTCCGACGAGGAGCGCACGGGGCTCTACGACTACTTCCAGCAGCACATGTTCCCCGTGCTGATGCCCCTCGCCGTCGACCCGGCGCACCCGTTCCCGTACATCTCTGGCCTGTCGCTCAACCTCGCCGTGCGGATCCGCCACTCGCGCACCGGCCGCGAGGAGTTCGCGCGCATCAAGGTGCCGCCCATGCTTCCGCGCATCGTGCGCGTGCCGGGCGCGGATCCCGACAGCAACCGCGTGCGCTTCGTCGACCTCGAGTCGCTCATCGCCGCGCACCTCAGCGATCTGTTCCCGGGCATGGAGATCCTCGAGCACCACGCCTTCCGGCTGACCCGCAACGAAGACATGGTCATCGAGGAGGATGAGTCCGAGAACCTCATCCAGGCGCTGGAGGACGAGCTGCTGCGCCGCCGGTTCGGGCCTCCCATCCGCCTCGAGGTCTCGGAGGACATGGACGAGGTCACGCTCGGTCTGCTGCTCGACGAGCTCGACATCTCGCAGCAGGAGGTCTACCGCCTGCCGGCGCCGCTCGACCTGCGCGCGCTGTTCCAGCTCAGCAAGATCGATCGCCCCGACCTGAAGTACACGAAGCACGTGCCGGTCACCGCGACCGCGTTCCGCCCGACCGAGGCGGATTCGAAGCACGCGCGCGTCGACGTGTTCGCCGCGATCCGCCAGAGCGATGTGCTCGTGCACCACCCCTACGAATCGTTCGCGACGAGCGTGCAGGCGTTCCTCGAGCAGGCGGCCCGGGATCCGCAGGTGCTCGCGATCAAGCAGACGCTGTACCGCACCTCCGGCGACAGCCCGATCGTGAAGGCGCTCATCGACGCCGCGGAGAAGGGCAAGCAGGTGCTCGCGCTCGTCGAGGTCAAGGCGCGCTTCGACGAGGCCAACAACATCGAATGGGCGCGGATCCTCGAGAAGGCGGGCGTGCACGTCGTGTACGGCCTCGTCGGCCTCAAGACGCACTGCAAGATCGCGTCGGTCGTGCGCGAGGAGGGCGACCAGCTGCGCCACTACACGCACATCGGCACGGGAAACTACAACCCGAAGACGAGCCGCATCTACGAGGACTTCGGCCTGTTCACGTGCGACCCGGTCGTGGGCCGCGACGTGACGCGCCTGTTCAACGAGCTCAGCGGCTACGCGATCGAGAAGAAGTTCAAGCGCATCCTCACGGCGCCGCTGCACCTGCGGAAGGGCCTGAAGAAGCTGATCGAACGCGAGACGCGCTTCGCCGCCGAAGGCAAGCCCGCCCACGTGCGCATCAAGGTCAATTCGATGGTCGACGAGGAGATCATCGACGCGCTCTACCGCGCATCGATCGCGGGCGTGAAGGTCGATGTGTGGGTGCGCGGCATCTGCAGCCTGCGGGTCGACCTGCCCGGCGTCAGCGACAACATCCGGGTGCGCAGCGTGCTCGGCCGTTATCTCGAGCACTCGCGCATCTTCACGTTCGACAACGGCGGGTCGCCCGAGGTGTACATCGGAAGCGCCGACATGATGCACCGCAACCTCGACCGCCGTGTCGAAGCGCTCGTGCTGGTCACGAAACCCGAGCACATCCGCGAACTGGTCGCCTACTTCGACCTCGCGATGGACGACAGCAGCGCGGCATGGCAGCTCGGTGAGAACGGCACCTGGACGAGGCATCACGTCGACAGCAAGGGGAAACCGCTCGTCGACGTGCAGGATAAGACGATGTCCCTCATTCAGCGGCGCCGGCAGTCGAGGCGGTGACGATGGCGAACGGCAAACGCGTTCTCGCGGCGGGCGGCGTCGTCTGGCGCCGCGAAGCGGACGAGATCGAGCTCCTGCTCGTGCACCGCAAGAAGTTCCGAGACGTCTCGTTCCCGAAGGGCAAGCTCGATCCGGGCGAGACGTACGCCGAGGCGGCCGTGCGCGAGATCGAGGAGGAGACGGGGATCCGTGCGCACCTCGGTCCGTCGCTCGGCACGGTGAAGTATCACCTGCCCTCGGGCCGCCACAAGGTCGTGCAGTACTGGTCGGTGGCGGCCTCCCCCGAGGCGATCGCCGCGTCGACGTTCTCGCCGAACAAGGAGATCGAGGCGCTCGAATGGGTCGCGCTCGATGACGCGCGCCATCGGCTGAGCTACCCGATCGACCTCGAGGTGCTCGCGGCATTCGAACAGCTGGTCGATGCGGGCGGCCTCGAGACGTTCCCAGTGGTGCTGATGCGCCATGCGAAGGCCGACTCCGCTCCCGTCGACAGCGAGCGCCCCCTCAGCCGGCGCGGCCGCGAACAGGCAGCCGCGAACGTCGGAACGCTCAGCGCGTTCGGCGTGCGCCGGATCCTCGCGTCGACAGCCCTGCGCTGTCAGCAGACCGTCGCCCCGCTCGCTGACGCCCTCGGGCGCCGCGTGCACCTCTCCGATGAGATCAGCCAGGATGCGTTCGAGCGCGGCGAGGACGACGTGCAGGCCGTCGTCTCCCGCCGTGTGGCCAAGCGCAAGCCGGCGGTGATCTGCTCGCACGCCCCCGTGCTCATGGGGCTCATGGAGGCCCTCGCCGACGCGACCGGCACCACAGCCGCCTCGGAGCTGCGCGCCGCCGCATCGCTGCGCCCCGGATCCTTCACGGTCGTGCACGTGCGCCCCGGCGGCAGGATCCTCGCGATCGAGACGCATACACCGTACGACGAGCGCCGGCCCGCGTAAGGTAGTGGGGTGACTTCGAAGCCCCGTCTCTTCTCCGGAATGCAGCCGTCCGCCGACTCTCTCCAGATCGGCAACTACATCGGAGCGCTCATGCAGTGGCGCGGCATGCAGGATGACTTCGACGCGTTCTTCACCGTCGTCGATCTGCACGCGATCACGGTTCCGCAGGATCCGAAGCAGCTGCGCGAGAAGACGCGGCGCACGGCCGCGCAGTACATCGCGGCGGGCATCGAGCCCGAGAAGTCGACGCTGTACGTGCAGTCGCAGGTGCCCGCGCACGCGGAGCTCGCGTGGATCCTCTCGACGATCACCGGGTTCGGCGAAGCCGGCCGCATGACGCAGTTCAAAGACAAGTCGCGGCGGTACGGCGACGACGCGACGAGCGTGGGCCTGTTCACCTACCCCGTGCTGATGGCCGCCGACATCCTGCTGTTCCAAGCCGAGTCGGTACCCGTCGGCGACGACCAGAAGCAGCATGTCGAACTGACGCGCAACCTCGCCGAGCGCTTCAACTCGCGTTTCGGCGACACGTTCACGGTGCCCGAGCCCACGATCCAGGGCGAGACGGCGCGCATCTACGACCTGCAGAATCCGACGTCCAAGATGTCGAAGTCGGCCGAGTCGCAGGCCGGCGTGCTCTACCTGCTCGACGACATCAGCGTGACCGCGAAGAAGGTCATGCGCGCCGTCACCGATTCGGAGGGCGTCGTGCGGTATGACCGCGATGCGAAGCCCGGAGTGTCGAACCTGCTCTCGATCCTCTCGGCACTGTCGGGATCGTCGATCGACGCGCTCGAGAACGAGTACGCGGGCCGCGGCTACGGCGACCTCAAGAAGGGTGTGCGCGACGCGATCGTCGCCGAGTTCGAGCCGGTGCGCGCCCGCGCGCTCGAACTGCTCGAGGATCCGGCCGAACTCGATCGCGTGCTCGCGGCCAACGCCGACCGCGCGGCCGAAGTCGCCGAGGTGACGCTGGCGTCGGTCTACGAGCGCGTGGGCCTGCTGCGCCGTGGGTGACCCGGTCCCGCTGACCACCGCCCGGCTCCTCCTCACCGCCCCCGACGAGCGCGACGTCGACGCGATCTATGAGGCGTGCCAGGATCCGGACATCCAGCGCTACACAACGGTGCCGTCGCCGTATACGCGGAAGAACGCCGCCGACTTCGTCGGGCTCGTCGCGGACTGGTGGGAGTCGGGCGTCGAGCACACGTGGGGGCTGCGCGCCGGAGGAGAATTCGCCGGTGTCGTGGGGCTGCACGCGATCAAGGACGGCGGCGCCGAGCTCGGTTTCTGGGCGGCGCCCGCGGCACGGGGCCACGGGTACATGACCGAGGCCGCCGCCGCGGTGATCGACTTCGCGTTCGGCCCGATGCGCCTCGAGCGCGTCGAGTGGCGCGCCGTGGTCGGCAACACCGCTTCGGCCCGCGTGGCGCAGAAGATCGGCTTCCGGTTCGAAGGCGTGCATCGGCGGGCCCTCCCCGGCCACGGCGTGGGCGGCGCATACGGCCGCGCCGACGGCTGGGTCGCCGGCCTGCTGTCGTCCGACACCCGCACACCTCAGAACTGGGGCCTATAAGCCGGCTCGCCCCGCGGCGCGAGCGCCCTGCTGCATGACTGCGGCAGATCCGAACGACATGCGCGCCGGGCGCGCCGAAAACGGCCTTGACGCCGATTCGTGCCGCAGTTGTGCGGTCAGCCCAGCCGCGGCGACATGACCGTGCGCAGGATCCGGAGATGACCATGGTCGTCTTCGGTGTGCGTCATGCCCAGCTTTTCGGCGACGCGGCGCGAAGCCGAATGCACGACTACGGCAGATATCGGTGCCGACCGCGGACTCCTGCCGATCGATCGGGGTTCTTCAACGCGGTGCCGTAGTTGTGCAGCGGGCGCGTCGAGAAGTCGGGCCGGCCGAGCTCCAGCAGTCCCTGCAACGCGTGCAGCAGGAGACCCGGCTCCCCGAAGATCTGCCGCGCAGTCGGACGCAGTGTCACGTAGCCGCGCTGAGCCGCAGCGAGATCGCGCCTGCGGTCGCGCTCCTGCATCTCCCAACCGTCGTGGAAGCCTCGGCTGTCGCACTCGATGATGATCCATCCGTCGACGACGATGTCGACCCTGCCGACACCGAGGATGGGTACCTGCAGTTCTACGCTGACGCCGAACGTGCGCGCGATCAGCCGCGCCAGCGTCTCCGGACCGGACTCCGCCCGACCGTCGATATGTCGCTGCAGTTCCCGGAGCCGCAGCGGCACGAGAGAGAACACCTCCGACAGCTCGTGCTCGGCGATGAATCCGGTATTGAGCGCGCTGTCTACCGTGGCGATCGCCGGTCGCGGCCGCTGACATTCAATCGCCTGTGCGAGCGCACGCATGCGGCATGCGATCGTCGAATCGAACGCGACATCGTCGTCTCGCCAGTGCGGCCTCACCCGATGGGTCCGCCCGTCGAGCCGCACGCGACGCGAATGCGGCGAGCGCAGCAATCTCCGCGCGCGCGGCACCTGCACATGCAGCAGCTGGTCGTCCTCCTGCACGAAGACGCCGAACTCCCGCATGAGCGAAAGGCAGTCCAGGCGTCCTCCGACGCGCACCGCCGACACGAGTGCGTCACTCGCCGTGCCATCGACGTAGTAGTCACGTCGGGCCCGAACCAGCCCTCCCGTCTCGAGTGCGCGCTCGATGCCGGCCCGGGAGAAGCCGTCGGCCCGGAGATCGGCGTACGACGCGGTGCGGAGATGCTCGGGGGCGATGGTCATGCATGCCACGATGCTCCGACGCCGACATCTCCGTTTCGGAGGACCCGCGCAATTCCGCGGGCGCTGTGCAGAACCTCCGAATTCTTCCGCTTGTGAACACGCTCCCCGCCCCCCTGCCTGCCCGCACCTCGCCGCAGCACGACTACGGCAGAAACCACGCCGGCCCGGCCCGACCGGCCCGAATACGCGGCGCCCGCGCAGATGTGCCGTAGTCATGCACGGGCACTGGCCTGATAGGACCGAGGGGCCGGTGCTGCACGTCCGTGCGGCGGGGTGCGCATGACTACGGCAGAAACCGCCGCGCGGCGGGGCCGCGTGCCGCATCAAGCGGATCTGCCGCCGATGTGCCGTAGTCGTGCGCGGGGGCCCGCGCAGCGGGGGCGACGGGGGCGCGGATGACCGTGTGTGACGGTCGCGGGGAATAGGTCGGGCACTGCGGCGTTAGACTCGTCAGTGAACGTGCTCCGGGGTCGGTGAGAATCCGAACCGGCGGTGACAGTCCGCGACCCCCTCGACGAGGGGCTGATCCGGTGGGATTCCGGAACCGACGGTGATGCAGGGAGACCTGCGAGTCCGGATGGA
>DXAM01000049.1 GCA_019117025.1 Candidatus Microbacterium stercoravium
GGAGCCGTGCGTGCGGACACTGCCGTGACGCGAATGGACCCTTGCCCGCCGGCAAGGGTCCATTCGTGTCACCGGAGGGAGATCAGCGCTTCTCGAGCTCCTCGGCCACAAGGAAGGCCAGCTCGAGCGACTGCATGTGATTGAGGCGCGGATCGCAGAGCGACTCGTACCGCGTGGCGAGGCCCGCCTCGTCGATCTCCTCGGATCCGCCGAGGCACTCGGTGACGTCGTCTCCCGTGAGCTCGACGTGGATGCCGCCCGGGTGCGTGCCGACGGCGCGGTGCGCCTCGAAGAAGCCGCGGACCTCGTCGACGACGTCGTCGAAGCGACGGGTCTTGAAGCCGGTCGGCGTGGCGAAGCCGTTGCCGTGCATGGGGTCGGTGACCCACAGCGGCTGCGCGCCCGACGCTTTCACGGCCTCGAGCAGCGGCGGCAGGGCCTCGCGGATCTTCCCCGCGCCCATGCGCGTGATGAACGTGAGGCGGCCGGGCTCGCGCTCGGGGTCGATCTTGTCGATGAGCGCCAGCGCCGTCTCGGGCGTCGTCGTCGGGCCGAGCTTCACGCCGATGGGGTTGCGGATCTTCGACACAAAGTCGATGTGCGCGCCGTCGAGCTCGCGCGTGCGCTCGCCGACCCAGATGAAGTGGGCCGACGTGTCGTACGCGTCTCCGGTGCGCGAGTCGATGCGCGTGAGGGGGCGCTCGTAGTCCATGAGCAGGCCCTCGTGGCCCGTGAAGAAGTCGACGCGCTTGAGCTCATCGAAGTCGGCGCCGGCCGCCTCCATGAACTTCACGGCGCGGTCGATCTCCACCGCCATCTGCTCGTACTTCTTGTTGGCGGGGTTCGCCGCAAAGCCCTTGTTCCACGAGTGCACCTCCCGCAGGTCGGCGAAGCCGCCCTGCGTGAACGCGCGGATCAGGTTCAGCGTGCTGGCGGCCGTGTGGTACGCCTTGAGCAGGCGCTGCGGATCCGCGGTGCGCGACTCCTCCGTGAAGTCGAAGCCGTTGACGATCTCGCCGCGGAAGGCCGGCAGGGTCACGTCTCCGCGCGTCTCGGAATCGCTCGAGCGCGGCTTCGCGAACTGGCCCGCCATGCGCCCCATCTTCACGATCGGCATCGACGCGCCGTACGTGAGCACGACGGCCATCTGCAGGATCGTCTTGATGCGGTTGCGGATCTGGTCGGCCGTCGCGCCCGCGAACGTCTCGGCGCAGTCGCCGCCCTGCAGCAGGAACGCCCCGCCCGCGGCCGCCTGACCGAGGCGATAGCGCATGTCGTCGACCTCGCCCGCAAACACGAGCGGCGGAAGAGTCGCCAGCTCGGCCGACACCAGCTCCACGGCGGCCGCGTCGGGCCAGGAGGGCTGCTGCTTGATCGGAAGTTCGCGCCATGCGTCGAGCGCGTCGAGGGTGTGCTGCATTGAACGATCCTATCGGCTCGGGAGCACCGCTCGGCGCACGGTCAGGCGAAGGAGCTCTGCTTCGTCGCGCCTGCTTTCTCGGCGAGCGCGCGGTGCTTCGACGCGTACTCGTCGACGTACTCCTGGCCCCCGATCTGCTGCAGCGCGATCATGATCTCGTCGGTCACGCTGCGCAGCACGAATCGGTCGTCTTCGAGCCCCTCGTAGCGCGAGAAGTCCAGCGGCTCGCCGATGACGATGCCGACCCGCATGATGCGAGGGCGCGAGGATCCGATCGGCAGCACCTCGGCCGTATCGACCATCACCACGGGCACGACCGGCACCTTCGACACGAGCGCCATACGGGCGATGCCCGTGCGGCCCTTGTACATGCGTCCATCGGGGCTGCGCGTGCCCTCCGGATAGATGCCCAGCAGGTCTCCCCTGCCGACCACCTGCAGCGCGGTGTTGAGCGCCGCCTCCGACGCGGATCCGCCCGACCGGTCGATCGCGATCTGACCGGTGCCCTTCATGAACCACTTGGTCGCCCACCCCTTGATGCCCTTGCCCGTGAAGTACTCGGACTTCGCGAGGAAAGACATCGGCCGCTCGAGCATGAGCGGGAGGAAGACCGAGTCCATCACCGACAGGTGGTTCGAGGCGAGGATCGCGGCGCCCTGCTTCGGCACGTTCTCGGCGCCCGAGATCCAGGGGCGGAACAGCCCCTTGACGATGGGTCCGACCAATACGTGCTTGAGGATCCAGTAGAACACCGCGCGAGACTCCAGTCGAAGGGTACGGCGATGATTCTAGTCGTGCCGCCGCACGGTTGTGGAACGCGAACAATGCGGTGGCGGCGCACGCGGCTCGCCGAATAGACTCGCGGGATATCTGTTCCGCGCGGACCGCCGTGCCCCGGTATCAAAGGAGCTGCCGTGATCGAAGTCACCGCCGAGCCACTTGTCCCCTCCGATCCGACGCGCAACATCAGTGACCTGCTGGCGGATCGCGCACGGACCACGCCCGATCTCGTGCTGTTCGGGATCCCCGACGGCGACGGGTGGCGGGACAAGACGACGCGCGAGTTCGAGGACGAGGTCATCGCGCTCGCCAAGGGCTTCATCGCCTCGGGCGTGCGCCCCGGCGACAAGCTGGCGTTCCTCGCGACGACGACCTACGAGTGGACGCTCGTCGACTTCGCACTGCACTACGCGGGCATCATCATGGTTCCGGTCTACGAGACGAGCTCGGCGGATCAGATCAAGTGGATCCTCTCGGATTCGGGCGCGGTCGCCCTGCTGGTCGAGAACGCCGACCATGACAAGCGCTTCGCCGAGGTGCGCGAGGACCTGCCGCTCATCGGTCAGTACTGGCGCATGGACGAAGGCGCTCTCGACGAGCTCCGACAGCAGGGCACCCGCATCGACGACGCCGAGGTCGAGCGCCGACGCAGCCTGGCGCGCGCCGACGATGTCGCGACGATCATCTACACGTCGGGCTCGATGGGCCGCCCGAAGGGCTGCGTGCTCACCCACAGCAACTTCGTCGACACGGCGCAGAACGCCGCCGTCGCGCTGCGCGAGATCCTCGAGCAGCCCGGGGCGTCGACCGTGCTGTTCATCACGACCGCGCATGTGTTCGCCCGGTTCATGTCGGTGCTGTACATCCATTCGGGCATCAAGACCGGCCATGAGCCCAACACCGCGAACCTCGTGAAGACCCTCGGCTCGTTCAAACCGACGCTCCTGCTCGCCGTGCCCCGCGTTTTCGAGAAGGTGTACAACTCGGCGAAGCAGAAGACCGAGTCGGAGGGCAAGGGCCTCATCTTCCGCCGCGCGGCGAACGTCGCCATCGAACATGCCCGTCGCGAGCAGGACGGCGAGCGGATCGGCCCGCTGCTCGCGTTCCAGTACAAGCTCTTCGGCAAGCTCGTCTACAGCAAGCTGCGCGAGCTCATGGGCGGACGCGTGACGTACGCCGTCTCCGGCTCCGCCCCGCTCGGCCCCCACCTCGGCTATTTCTTCCGCGGACTCGGCATCAAGATCCTCGAGGGCTACGGCCTCACCGAGACGACCGCCCCGGCGACGGTGAACCGCCCCGACGACATCCAGGTGGGCACGGTGGGCACCGTGCTTCCCGGCGTCTCGGTGCGCATCGCCGACGACGGCGAGGTGCAGGTCAAGGGCGTGAACGTCTTCCGCGAGTACTGGCGCAACCCCGAGGCGACCGAAGAGTCGTTCGACGGCAGCTGGTTCCGCACCGGCGACATCGGCGCCATCAGCGACGCCGGCTACCTCTCGATCACGGGCCGCAAGAAGGAGATCATCGTCACGGCCGGCGGCAAGAACGTCGCCCCGGCCATGCTCGAGGACCCGATCCGCTCGAACGCGATCGTCGGCCAAGTGGTCGTGGTGGGCGATCAGAAGCCGTTCATCTCGGCGCTGATCACCCTCGACCCCGAGATGCTCCCCGCATGGCTGAAAACGCACGGCGAGTCGGCCGACCTCACGCTCGAGCAGGCCGCCCATTCCCCCGCCGTGCGGGCGGAGATCCAGAAGACGATCGATGCGGCCAACGCGCGCGTGTCCCGCGCCGAGTCGATCCGTGAGTTCCGGATCGTGCCCACCGAGTGGACCGAGGCCTCGGGCCACCTGACGCCGAAGCTGTCGATCAAGCGCGCCGTGATCCTGAAGGACTTCGCCTCGACGATCGAGGAGATCTACGCCGCCCCGGGCGATCGCACATCGGCGGTCGCGATCGGCTGAGCATTCCGGAGGCGGCGCGGAGCGGAAGCCCGCGCCGCCTCCGGCGCGTCAGAACCAGTCGCTCTCGCGCACCTCGCGCATTGCGATGCCGCGCGCTTCCTTCGTGAGCCGCTGCAGGTACACCATGCCGTCGAGGTGGTCGGTCTCGTGCTGCAGCATCTGCGCGAACAGTCCCTCGCCCTCGAGCGTGACCTCGTTGCCGTCGACGTCGAGGCCGTGCACGCGCGCATACGGGTGGCGCAGGGCGTCGTGCCAGAGATTCGGCACCGACAGGCACCCCTCGCCCGTCGGAACGGGCTCGCCGCGCACCTCGACGATGCGTGGATTGAGGATCGCGCCCACCTGCCCATCGACGTTGTAGCTGAACGCGCGCAGGCCGACGCCGATCTGCGGCGCGGCGACTCCCGCGCGCCCCGGAACCTCGACCGTCTCGATGAGGTCGGCCACGAGGCTGCGGATGCCCTCGTCGATCTCGCCGATCTCCGCGCACGGCGTGCGCAGAACGGGATCCCCGTACAGGCGGATCTCACGCACCGTCATGACGCGCGGATCCCCTCGACGACGGTCGCGGCGAGGCGGCGGGCGGCATCGCAGGTGGCGCGGTCGAGATCGTGGAACGAGATCGCGCTCCCCGTGGCGATGCCGGCGTCGTAGGGAATGCGCACGACGTCGCGCACGCGACTGCGGAAGTGCGACTCCAGTTCGTCGAGGCGCACGAGCGGCGTTCCCGGACGATCCTGGTTGATCACCACGACCGCGTTCTGCGCGAGCTGCTCGTGTCCATTGGTCTCGAGCCACGTCAGGGTCTCGGCCGCGAGGCGCGCCTCGTCGACGCTGATGCCCGAGACGATGACGATCTGATCGCCGAGGTCGAGGGTCGCGTCCATCACCGAGTGGATGATGCCGGTTCCGGTGTCGGTCAGCACGAGCGA
>DXAM01000050.1 GCA_019117025.1 Candidatus Microbacterium stercoravium
CGGTCGAGGTCGACCTCGAGAACCTCGACGGTGACCTCCTGGCCCACCTCGACGACCTCGCTGGCGTGGTCGATGTGCTTCCACGAGAGCTCGGACACGTGAACGAGGCCGTCCACGCCGCCGAGGTCGACAAACGCACCGAAGTTGACGATCGAGGAGACCTGGCCCTTGCGGACCTGCCCCTTGTGCAGACCGTTGAGGAACTGCGCACGCGTGGCCGACTGCGTCTCCTCGAGGAGCGCACGACGCGAGAGCACGACGTTGTTGCGGTTCTTGTCGAGTTCGAGGATCTTCGCCTCGAGCTCCTGGCCGAGATATGGCGTCAGGTCGCGGACCCGGCGCAGCTCGATGAGCGAGGCAGGAAGGAAGCCGCGGAGACCGATGTCGAGGATGAGACCACCCTTGACGACCTCGATGACCGTGCCCTTGACGACACCGTCGTTCTCCTTGATCTGCTCCACGTCGCCCCAGGCACGCTCGTACTGAGCACGCTTCTTCGACAGGATCAGACGGCCTTCCTTGTCCTCCTTCTGGAGAACGAGGGCCTCGATGTGATCGCCCACCTTCACGACGTCGTCGGGGTTGACGTCGTGCTTGATGGAGAGTTCGCGCGAGGGGATGACGCCCTCGGTCTTGTATCCGACGTCGAGCAGAACCTCGTCGCGGTCGATCTTGACGATCTCGCCGTCGATGATGTCGCCGTCGTTGAAGAACTTCAGAGTCTTCTCGACCGCGGCCAGGAAGTCCTCCGCAGATCCGATGTCGTTGATGGCGACCTGCGTGGTGGCCGAGGCGGTCGTTGCGTTAGTCATGTAGTGGTTAGCCTTCAGGGGTTGTTGTGTCGGGCTCCGGATCCAGCCGGATGCGCGTCTCCGCACGCACCAGCAGCCTTCGCGGATTCGAAGCGATTGGATGAGATTTCGCCCGTCACGCGGCAGTCTGGACGACGGATCCGCAGATCCGACGCGGCGACGCGCGCACGCGTGACACTTCAGGATAGCACGCGAAACCGCCGCGAATCCACGTGACGAGTGGGATCGAAGCACCTGCCTGGGGACCTGTCCCCATGGAATCGGTACACAGGGTCTCACCGCGTCGGTAACGTGGTTTCGAGCATGAATCACGGGGAGAAGGAGCGACATGTCCGATAACAACCAGCCATACGACCCGAACGCGCCCGGGCAGAGCGGCAGCCCGTCGCAGCCCGGGGCTGGCGAACAGCCCGCGTACGACACGGGAGAGCCCGGAGTGCCCGACACGGGGGCCGCCGGTGCGCCGCCCATGCCGCCCGCGCCGCCGGAGCCCCCCTATAACGCTGCGCAGCCGACGACGCCTCAGCCATACGGTGTGCAGCCCGGCTCCATCGCGCCGCCGCCTCCTGCGCCGTACGGTGTGGGCACGCCCCCGCAGAACCAGGGCAGCAAGGGCCTCGCGATCACGGCACTCGTGCTCGCGATCGTCGGCGCGTTGCTCTGCTTCATCCCGTTCGCCGCCTTCGGCGGTGTGGTCATCGCCATCGTCGCGTTGATTCTCGGCATCATCGCCCTCGTGAAGAAGGCGAACGGCAAGGGCATGAGCATCGCGGCACTGATCGTGGCGGGTGTCG
The DNA here is from genome assembly GCA_019117025.1 of Candidatus Microbacterium stercoravium. Taxonomy (GTDB): domain Bacteria; phylum Actinomycetota; class Actinomycetes; order Actinomycetales; family Microbacteriaceae; genus Microbacterium; species Microbacterium stercoravium. The sequence goes on from DXAM01000050.1 coordinate 1,607, forward strand.
GCGTCTTGGTCGGCGCGGTCATGGTGTTCATCACGATCTCTGTGTTCGTGTTCATCGACTCGTACCAGAGCGAGCTCGACCAGCTCTACGAGGACAACTCGGAGCTGTTCGACGAGAACTTCGACGAGGACTTCCAGCTCTTCGAGCAGCCCGAGTTCTGATCACGCTTCACGCGGCGCGCACCTGGGGTTCACTCACCAGGTGCGCGCCGTCGTCTGCCAGGACGAACTGAGCCCGCAAGCCGTCCGGCTGGTGCGCGAACGCCGCGCGCATCGGTTCCGACCACCGGCGGAGGTCGGAGCTCCTCCCGGGACCACCTGGGCGTTCCCACACGACGACGACCGCACCCGCCGGAGTCTCGTCGACGATCTGTGAGACGCGCGTCGCCAGGAGGTCTGCCGCGCTGACGGCGCCGGACGCGGGCATCGCGACGGTCTCGGTGGGATCCCCGGAGAGACCGTCGATCGGCATCATGACATCGGTCATACATCCGGCACTGTCGATGAACAGCAGCCACGCTCGCGGCTCGACCGCCCGTTCGAGCAGCGCCGTGACGAAGCGGGTGAGGTCGCGGTCGTCGGTCATCGGACGATCGCGCAGCGTGTTCAGAGTTGTTGAATCGATCATGCGGCAAGACTGATCGATCCGTGGCCGCCGCGTGTGGAGAAATCAGCCGAATGTGGATGGATTTCGCGAATCAGCCGAATCTGTGGAGAACTCTCAGCGGCGCGACGCACATTCCACGCACATCGTCGCGGTGGGGCGAATGCGCAGGCGCGCGACCGGGATCCGCTTGCCGCACCCCGCGCACACGCCATAGGTGTCGTTGTCGAGACGCGCGAATGCCTCGTCGATGGCGATGAGTTCGCGCTCGGCCTCGGCGTCAAGGCCGGCGAGCCGAGACCATTCGTCCGACAGGGTCGCGCCCTCGGGGTCGTGCTCGTCGTCGGCGGTCGCTGCCGATCGTGCCGACGCGAGATCGCTCAGGTCCTCATCGCTGCGTTGGCGGGCGCGCAGCACGCTCTCGCGATGCTGTGCAAGGAGTTCGCGAAACTCCGCGCGGTGAGTGTCGTCCATCTCTCCACCGTAGATGCAGAGGGGCCGCCCCCGCGCATTTCGCGGGAACGGCCCCTCTGAACGATCGTGCTGGAATCAGCGCGAGTGTTGAGGTCAGCGCGCAGCGGTGCCCTCGACCCGTACCGCGTCAGCGGTACCGCGAGCGCAGCGAGCCGACAATGCTGCCGTCGTCTCGCCGGCTACGTTGAGGTCAGCGCGCAGCGGTGCCCTCAACGTAGTCGTCGTCGCTGTTCTGCCAGGAGAACAGAGCGCGCAGCTCCTTGCCCGTCTTCTCGATGGGGTGCTGCTCCTCCTCGGCGCGGAGCTTCGTGAACTCCGGCGCTCCGGCGTCCTGGTCATCGATGAAGCGCTTGGCGAACGCACCGGACTGGATGTCGGCGAGGATCGCCTTCATGTTGTCCTTGACGTGCTGGTCCACGACGCGGGGGCCCGACACGTAGTCGCCGAACTCGGCGGTGTCCGAGATCGACCAACGCTGCTTGGCGATGCCGCCCTCCCACATGAGGTCGACGATGAGCTTGAGCTCGTGCAGCACCTCGAAGTAGGCGATCTGGGGCTGGTAGCCCGCCTCGGTGAGCGTCTCGAAGCCGGCCTGCACGAGGTGACTCATGCCACCGCAGAGAACGGCCTGCTCGCCGAACAGGTCGGTTTCGGTCTCCTCCGTGAACGACGTCTTGATGACGCCGGCGCGGGTGCCACCGACGCCGGCGGCGTACGACAGCGCGAGATCCCATGCCGAGCCGGTCGCGTCGTTCTCGACACCGATGATGTCGGGGATGCCGCGACCCGCGACGAACTCACGACGCACGGTGTGCCCGGGGGCCTTCGGCGCGATCAGGATCACATCGACATCGGCGGGCGCCTCGATGTAACCGAAGCGGATGTTGAAGCCGTGCGCGAACGCGAGCGCCTTGCCCGGTGTGAGGTTCGGCTTGATGCTCTCGGCGTAGATCGTGCGCTGGTGCTGGTCCGGCGCGAGGATCATGATGACGTCGGCCCACGCGGTCGCGTCAGCGACCGACTTGACGGGGAAGCCGTCATCGGACGCCTTCTGAGCCGACTTGGATCCGTCACGCAGCGCGACCGTGACGTCGACGCCCGAGTCGCGAAGGTTCTGCGCGTGAGCGTGGCCCTGCGAGCCGTAGCCGACGATGGCCACCTTCTTGGACTGGATGATCGAGAGGTCGGCGTCCTGGTCGTAGAGGATCTCTGCCACTTGGTTGCTCCTTTGTTGGCGGGGTCTGTATAAGCGAGGGTCAGCGCAGTGCGCGCTCGGAGATCGATTTCGGGCCGCGGCCGAGGGCGAGCAGGCCCGACTGCGAGATCTCTTTGATGCCGTACGGCGTCACTGCGCGCTGGAACGCGTCGACCTTGCCGCGGTCTCCCGTGATCTCGATCACGATCGACTCGGGCGCGTAGTCGACGACGCTCGCACGGAACAGGTTCACGACCTCGAGCACGTTGGCCCGAGTCGAGTTGTCGGCGCGCACCTTCACGAGCATGTGATGGCGCTGCACCGAAGCGGCGGGATCGAGCTCGACGATCTTGACGACGTTGATGAGCTTGTTCAGCTGCTTGGTCACCTGCTCGAGCGGGTGTCCCTCGACGTCGACGACGACCGTGATGCGGGACAGGCCCGGCACCTCGGTCACGCCGACGGCGAGCGAGTGGATGTTGAACCCGCGGCGGGCGAACAGGCCGGAGACGCGGGTCAGCAGACCGGGGGTGTCCTCGACGAGGAGGCTCAGAACGTGTGTCGACATGTCATGCCTCCTGATCGAAAGCCGGCGAGTTGTCGCGAGCGTACTGGACGTAGCTGTTGCTGACGCCCTGGGGAACCATCGGCCACACCATGGCGTCGCTCGAGACGACGAAGTCGATCACGACGGGGCGGTCGTTCGTCTCCAGCGCGAGCCTGATGGCGTCGTCGATCTCGTCTTCCTTCTCGACGCGGATCGCGAGCGCACCGTACGCATCGGCGAGCTTCACGAAGTCGGGAACCCGCTTCGAGTCGTGCCCGGTGTTCAGCTCGGTGTGCGAGTAGCGGCCGTCGTAGAACAGCGTCTGCCACTGGCGCACCATGCCGAGCGACGAGTTGTTGATGATGGCGACCTTGATCGGGATGTTGTTGATCACGCACGTCGCCAGCTCCTGATTCGTCATCTGGAAGCAGCCGTCGCCGTCGATCGCCCACACCACGCGTTCGGGCTGCGCGACCTTCGCGCCCATCGCCGCGGGCACGGAGTAGCCCATGGTGCCGGCGCCGCCGGAGTTGAGCCACGAGTTCGGGCGCTCGTACTTGATGAACTGAGCCGACCACATCTGGTGCTGACCGACGCCCGCGACGAACACGCCTTCGGGACCGGTCAGCTCGCCGATGCGCGAGATGATCTGCTGCGGTGCGAGCAGGCCGTCGGTCGGCGCGGTGAACCCGAGCGGGAACTGGTCGCGCAGACCGCCCAGGTACTGCCACCACTCGGCGAAGTCGGGGGCATCGCCCGCGACGGTCGAGCGGTACGCCGTGTCGAGGTCGACGAGCACCTCGCGCACGTCGCCCACGATCGGCACCTCGGCGGCGCGGATCTTGCCGATCTCCGCCGGATCGATGTCGACGTGCACGACCTTCGCGTGCGGAGCGAACAGCTCGGTCTTGCCGGTCACCCGGTCGTCGAACCGCGCACCGAGCGAGATGATGAGGTCGCTCTCCTGCAGCGCCAGCACGGCCGGCACGGCGCCGTGCATGCCGGGCATGCCGAGGTGCTGTTCGTGCGAGTCGGGGAACGCGCCCCGAGCCATGAGCGTCGTGACGACCGGGGCTCCGGTCGTCTCGGCGAACGTCTTCAGCTCAGCGGCTGCACGGCCGCGGATCACGCCGCCGCCGACGTACAGCACCGGCTTCTTCGCCTCCGCGATGAGCGACGCGGCAGCCTGGATCTGCTTGCCGTGCGCCTTGACGACGGGGCGGTACCCCGGCAGGTCGTACTTGGGGGGCCAGATGAACGGCGCCTCCGCCTGCTGGGCGTCCTTCGTGATGTCGACGAGCACGGGGCCCGGGCGGCCGGTCGAGGAGATCTCGAACGCCTGAGCCAGCGCACTCGGCACGTCCTCGGCGCGCTTCACGAGGATCGAGTGCTTCGTCACCGGCATCGTGATGCCGACGATGTCGGCCTCCTGGAACGCGTCGGTGCCCATGAGCGTCGAGAACACCTGTCCGGTGATCGCAACGATCGGCACGGAGTCCATGTAGGCGTCGGCGATCGCGGTGACGAGGTTCGTGGCGCCCGGGCCCGACGTGGCGATCGCCACGCCGACCTTGCCGCTCGCGGCGGCGTAGCCCTCGGCCGCGTGGCCGGCGCCCTGCTCGTGGCGCACGAGGATGTGGTTGAGAGAGTTGGCCCCCATGAGCGCGTCATACGCGGGCAGGATCGCGCCTCCGGGCAGGCCGAACACGTCTTCGACGCCGAGGAGCTCGAGCGATCGGACGACGGCTTCGGCGCCTGTCAGCACGGGCGTGCTGGAGGTCGATGCGGGTGGCCGGGGAACGGCGGTGGTGGGTTCTGCAGGCATAGTGCTTCCCTGATTCGGTCGAACGTTTATCGGCGGCGGGCTGAGTCAACCAGTGACGGCACCCAGCGCAGCGGAACGCACGAGCTTCGCGTACTTGGCGAGAACGCCGCGGGTGTATCGCGGAGGCAGAGGCTCCCAGCCCTCACGGCGGGAGGTGAGCTCAGCGTCATCGACGAGTAGGTCGAGAGTGCGAGCGGAGACATCGACCCGGATCGGGTCACCATCACGCACGAAGGCAATCGGACCTGCGTCCACAGCTTCGGGTGCGATGTGGCCGATGCACAGGCCAGTTGTGCCGCCGGAGAATCGACCGTCTGTCAAGAGTAGTACATCCTTGCCGAGACCCGCGCCCTTGATGGCCGCCGTGATGGCGAGCATCTCACGCATGCCCGGCCCTCCCTTGGGGCCCTCGTACCGGATCACGACGACGTCGCCGGCCTGGATCTCGCCGTTGGTCAGCGCATCCATCGCCGCCCGCTCGCGCTCGAACACGCGCGCTGGTCCTTCGAACACCTCGGCGTCGAATCCCGCGGTCTTCACCACGGCGCCCTCCGGTGCGAGCGAACCGTCGAGGATCGTCAGACCGCCCGTCGCGTGGATCGGGTTGTCGAGGTCGCGCACGACGGTGCCGTCGAGCGGCGTCGGATCGATCTCGGCGAGGTTCTCGGCGAGCGTCCTGCCCGTCACGGTCATGGCGTCGCCGTGGAGCAGGCCGGCGTCGAGCAGCGCCTTCATCACGACGGGCATTCCCCCGACGCGGTCGAAGTCCTGCGCGACGAACTGTCCGAACGGCTTGACGTCGGCGAGGTGCGGCGAACGCTGGCCGATGCGCGTGAAGTCGTCGAGCGTGAGCTCGACGCCCGCCTCGTTCGCGATCGCGAGCAGGTGCAGCACGGCGTTCGTGGATCCGCCGAGCACCATCGCGACCGTCACGGCGTTCTCGAACGCCTTCTTCGTCAGGATGTCCTTGGTCGTGATGCCCTTGCGCAGCATCTCGACGACCGCCTCGCCCGAGCGGTGCGCGTACATGTCGCGGCGGCGGTCCGCACTGAGGGGCGTCGAGGATCCCGGAAGGCTCATGCCGAGCGCTTCGGCGACGCACGCCATCGTGTTGGCGGTGTACATGCCGCCGCAGGCTCCCTCTCCGGGAGCGAACGCGCACTCGACCTTCTTGAGGTCTGCCTCGCTCATCTGACCCGCCTTGCAGGCACCGACGGCCTCGAACGAGTCGATGATCGTGATCGTCTTCTCGGTGCCGTCTTCGAGCTTGACCCAGCCGGGCGCGATCGAACCGGCGTAGAGGAAGACGCTGGCGAGCTCCAGCCGCGCGGCCGCCATGAGCATGCCCGGCAGCGATTTGTCGCAGCCGGCGAGAAGCACCGTGCCGTCGAGGCGTTCGCCCATGACGACGGTCTCGACGCTGTCGGCGATGACCTCGCGGCTCACGAGGGAGAAGTGCATCCCCTCGTGGCCCATCGAGATGCCGTCGGAGACGCTGACGGTGCCGAACTGCAGCGGATATCCGCCGCCGGCGTGCACCCCTTCCTTGGACCCCTGGGCGAGGCGGTCGAGCGAGAGGTTGCACGGCGTGATCTCGTTCCAGCTGGACGCGATGCCGATCTGGGGCTTGGCCCAGTCGTCGTCGCCCATGCCGACGGCGCGAAGCATGCCTCGCGACGTCGTGGCCTCGATGCCGTCGGTAACCACGCGACTCCGCGGTTTGATGTCGATTCCGGGCGCTGCATTGTCACTCACCATGGCAGTCTATTCCCCGTGCGCGGCGGCCCAGAACTCGCCGACATTATGCTGACCGCACGCAAATCCACGGGTCAGGATGCACGCAGATCTGCCACACGAGTAAGCACTGCGGCAAGCTCGGGCGTGTCGGTCACCGTGAGGGTCGCGGCGGTCTCGCCGGGACCCACACGAATGCCGAGGTCGGACGGCCCGAGCGAGCGCAGCGCGTCTTCGTCGGTCACGTCGTCGCCGGCGAAGATCACCGCGTCGGATCCGGTGGCCGCACGCAGCTCCGCGACCGCGCCGTCCTTGCCCTCATGCCGCCAGGAGAACTCCAGCACGTGCTTGCCCTCTCGCCGGCGCCACTCGGGCGCCAGGCGGGCGACGACCTCGTCGACGGCGCGCTGCGCGCGCGTCTCGACGCCCTCGGGCGACGTGCGCGTGTGCAGCGCGAAGCCGAATCGTTTGCCTTCGATCCATGCCCCGTCGAATGCGGCCGCGGCCTCTCGTGCGGCGTGCACCACGGCATCGTCCCCCTCGTCCTGCGTCGTCGCCGCGACGGGCGGCGCGCTCGGCGGGCGCCACGCCTCGGCCCCGTGGGATCCGGCGAGCCACACCGGGGAAGCGTCATCGTGCTCCGCGATGACGCGGAGGTCTGCGAGGCTGCGGCCCGAGACGAGTGCGACCGTCACGCCGGGGCACGACGCCAGGCGCTCGACCGCCCGCTTCGCCTCGGGTGTCGCGCGCGACGACATCGGCTCGGTGACGAGCGGCGACAGGGTGCCGTCGAAGTCGAGCGCGACGAGCAGCCGGTCGGCCGCCGCGACGGCTCTGATCCGCTCGTCGACCGTACCCGTCACTCCCCCACCTCGCGCGTGCGGATGGCGTTGACGTCCGCCAGGAACGTCGCGCCCCACTTCGCGACGTCGTTGTCGATCACCTTGCGGCGCATCGTCTTCATGCGCCGCGTCTGCTCTGCCTGGGGCATGCTGAGGGCGCGCATCATCGTGTCCTTCATGCCCTCGATGTCATGCGGGTTCACGAGCAGCGCGCTGCCGAGCTCGTCTGCGGCCCCGGCGAACTCGCTGAGCAGTAGCACCCCCGTATTGTCCTGCCGCACGGCGACGTACTCCTTCGCGACGAGGTTCATCCCGTCGCGGAGGGCCGTGACCAGCATGACGTCGGCCGCGAGGTACAGCGCGACCATCTCCTCGCGCGGATACCCCTGGTGCAGGTATCGGATCGCCGTGGTCTCGACCGTGGAGTAGTCGCCGTTGATGCGGGCGACGGTCATCTCGATCTCGTCGCGCAGCTCCTGATACGCCTCGACTCCGGGGCGCGACGGGCTCGCGATCTGCACGAGCGTCACCTGGTCGCCCGTGATGCGGCCATCGGCGAGGAGCTCGCCGTACGCCTTCAGGCGATGGCGGATCCCCTTCGTGTAGTCGAGGCGGTCGACGCCGAGCATGATCTTCTCGGATCCGATCTGCTCGCGCAGCCGCTCGGCGCGCGCGATGACGTCGGGGCGGCGCGCCAGCTCGAGGAACTGCTCGGCGTCGATCGAGATCGGATAGGCCTTCGCGATCACGGTGCGCGGGGTCTGGTCGATCGTCGGCACCGTGACGGTGTCGCCCTTCGTCGGATAGCGCAGCAGACGGCGGATCGATCGCTGGAAGTTGCCGGCGTCGGCGACCCGCTGGAAGCCGATCACGTCGGCGCCGAGCAGCCCGTCGAGCACCTGGCGGCGCCACGGCAGCTGGGCGAACAGCGCGTATGCCGGGAACGGAATGTGGTGGAAGTACCCGATCGTCAGGTCGGGTCGCAGCTCCCGGAGCATCTGCGGCACGAGCTGCAGCTGGTAGTCGTGCACCCACACGAACCCGCCGTCGGCCGCGTGCTCGGCCGCCGCCTCGGCGAAACGTCGATTCACGCGCACGTATGCGTCCCACCACGAGCGCTTGAACTCGGGTGTCGCGATCACGTCGTGGTACAGCGGCCAGATCGTGCCGTTCGAGAATCCCTCGTAGTAGTCGCGCAGGTCATCTCGGCTGAGCGAGACCGGAACGAGCATCGTGTCGTCGAAGACGAACGGCTCCAGATCGAGATCGGGCTGTCCGCCCCATCCCACCCAGGCACCGTCCATGCCGGTCATGACTTGTTCGACGGCCGTGACGAGCCCCCCGGGGGATCTGCGCCACGCCGGTTCGCCGTCAGGCCCTTCGATCCGATCGACCGGCAGGCGGTTAGCGACGATGACGAGGTCTGCTCGAGCCATTGCGCACTCCTTCTTTGAGGCCACCCTACGACACAGCCCATCATGGCGGTCATGTTCACGTTACGGTGTATGCATGCGGAAATACCTGTTAGGCACCGGCATCATCGGCGCGCTCACGAGCGGCTGGACTCTGCTGCGCGGATCCGGTTCGCAGCCGCTCACCTGGCGCGTCGCGCTCGCGTGGCTGAGCTGGGCGATCACCTTCGCGCTGTCGGTGGGCATGATCATCGACGTGCGCAAGGCCTCGCACGGCGAGCCCGTGCCGGAGGACTCCCCCATCGCCGGCAACGAGCACAAGTACGTCAAGGGTGCGGAGGCGCCCAAGAAGCAGAAGAAGAACAAGAAGTAGCTCACCCGAGGGCCAGGGGCGACGATGCTCCTGGCCTCTTCTGCGGTCCGATACATACCCTAGATATATAACCATGTAATATGTCTTCTGTGACAGATGCACAGGACCTCGCCGACATCCTCGTCGCCGCGCATGCGCTCACGCGCGTCGCCGCACTCGAGACGCGCAACGAGGCGCCCGCCGCCCAGTGGCGCACCCTCGGGATCCTCGTCAGCCGGGGCCCGATGCGCATCGGCGACCTCGCGAAGCAGAGCCGCGTGACCCAGCCCGGCATCACGCGACTGATCGGCGGCATGGCCGAGCAGGGCCTCGTCGAGCGCGAAGCGGATCCCGACGACACGCGCGCCGTGCGCGTGGCGCTGACCCCGCGCGGTCGTCGGGCCTATTTCACGTGGCGCGAGCAGCTCGCCGAGGCGCTGCTGCCGCGCTTCTCCGAGCTCGATGAGGCGCAATGGCAGACGCTGCGGTCGGCCGCACGGATCCTGACATCTCGCATCGCACCACCCGACGAGATGAAGGAGGCCGAGCAGTGAGCTCTGGCAGCACAGGATCGATCTGGAAGCAGCCGAAGGCGGTATGGGCCGTCGCATTCGCGAGCGTCGTCGCATTCATGGGGATCGGCCTCGTCGACCCGATCCTGCCCGCGATCGCGGAGTCGCTCGAAGCATCTCCCACCGAGACCGAGATGCTCTTCACGAGCTACCTCGTGATCACCGGCGCGATGATGCTCTTCACGAGCTTCCTGTCGAGTCGGCTCGGGGCCAAGCGCACGCTGCTCATCGGCCTGTCGTTCATCATCGTGTTCAGCCTGCTGTGCGCCGTCAGCGGCTCGGTCGACGCTGTGATCGGTTTCCGCGCCGGATGGGGACTCGGCAATGCGCTGTTCATCTCCACGGCGCTCGCGACGATCGTGGGCAGCGCGTCGGGCGGCAGCGCCGGTGCCATCATGCTCTACGAGGCGTCGCTCGGCCTGGGCCTCGCGGTCGGCCCTCTCGTCGGCGGCCTGCTCGGCTCGTGGTCATGGCGCGCTCCGTTCTTCGGCGTGACCACGCTCATGGCGATCGCGTTCATCGCCGTCGTCACGATGCTCGACGCACCCGCCGAGAGGCCCGCCCCCGTGCGTTTCACCGCGTCACTGCGCGCGCTCGCGCGGCCGGCGCTCGGTCTTCTCGCGATCGCTGCGGTGTTCTACAACATGGCCTTCTTCGTGCTGCTCGCGTACTCGCCCTTCCCCCTCGGATTCGGCGCGCTCGGCATCGGCTTCACGTTCTTCGGCTGGGGCCTCGGCCTGGCGATCACATCTGTGTGGGGCGCGCCGCTGCTGCTGCGATTCGTCACCCGATCTACCGCGATCCTCATCATCATGCCGCTGATCGCCGTCGACCTGCTCGTCGCCGGACTGCTCGTCGATGACAAGATCGCGCTCGTCTCGTGCATCGTGGTCGGCGGCCTGCTGTTCGGTTTCATGAACACGATCCTGACCGAGACGGTGATGGACTCGACCGACCTCCCGCGCCCCGTCGCCTCTGGCGCCTACTCGGGCGTGCGCTTCCTCGGCGGCGCCGCTGCGCCGCCCGTGGCCGCGCTGCTCGCCGACGCGTGGGGCCACACGGCTCCGTACGTGTTCGGCACGGCCGCCGCGATCGTGACGGCCGTCGTCGTGCTGTGCGGCCGGAGCCTGCTCGCGCGCGCCGACCGCCACGGCGAGGATCCGCCGGAGGCCGTCGCGCTCGCGGTCACCGAGGGCGACGCGGCCTGACCGCTACGGCGTCGATTCGCGCGCGACGACGCGGTAGTCGGCGAACATCGTCTGCACGTCGATACCGGGATCCTCGATGCGCTGCGCGATGCGGCGCACCGCCTGCTGCGCGATCCACTCCCGGCCGGGATCGACCGTGGTGAGCGCGGGAATCGAGAATGCGCTCTCATCGACGGCGTCGAAACCGACGACCGCGACGTCTCCCGGCACGGATCGCCCGGCCTCCTCGAGCGCACGCAGCGCGCCGAAGGCGAGCGTGTCGTTGAGGGCGAAGAGGGCATCGAAGTCGACGCCGCTCGCGATGAGATCGCGCGTCGCACGCAGGCCGTCGATCCGGTGCCATGCCCCGGCGGGGGCGACGAGCGCTTCGTCCCAGCCGATCCCCTGCGCCTCCAGCGCCTCGCGATAACCGGCGAGGCGCAGCCCCGCGGATCCGATGACCTCACCCTCGTGCGCGCCGACCAGCGCGATCCGGCGCCGCCCCCGCTCGACGAGGAACTCGGTCGCCGCCCGCGCCGCCTCGGTGTTGCGCATCGTCACATGGTCGGCCGGCCCGTCGAAGATGCGCTCGCCGAGCAGCACGAGCGGATAGTCCACGCGCAGCTGCGCGGCGTCGTCCTGGCTCATCTCGAGCGGGCTGAACAGCAGGCCGTCGGTCATGCGCAGCCGCGGGGCCCGGAGCAGCTCGATCTCGCGCTCCCGCGTGCCTCCCGTCTGCTCGACCTGCACCGACAGCCCGAGGCGCTCGGCCTCCGCGATCACGAGTCCGGCGAGCTCCGCGAAGTAGCTGAGTGCGAGATCGGGAACCGCGAGCGCGATGACGCCCGTGCGGCCGGAGCGCAGGTTGCGCGCGGTCTGATTGGGCGTATAGCCGAGCGCCTCGATCGCGCGCTCAACGCGCTCTCGCGTGGCGGGTCGGATGTGCGGGTAGTCGTGGATGACATTCGACACCGTCTTGATCGACACGCCCGCCTTCCGCGCCACGTCCTTCAGCGTCGCCGCCATATGCGCCTCCTCAGAGCCCGAGGCGACGCAGGTAGGCGTTCACGAGCCGCCCCGAGGGGTCCATCTCCTCGCGCAGCGCACGGAAGTCGTCGAAACGGGGGTACTGCGCGGCGACCTCTGCACCCGGCCGGGTGAAGATCTTCCCCCAGTGCGGGCGCGCATCGAGCGGTTCGAGCGCGCGTTCGAGCACGGCCAGCACCTCGCGCACGGCGGGCTCGTCACGATGCCATGTGAAGTGCAGGGCGACGGAGTCGCGCCCTGTTGAGGGGCTCAGCCACAGATCATCGGCGGCGACGCTGCGGATCTCGCACACGTGCAGGAGCGGCGCGACGAGGTGCGCGTGCGCCTGGACCGCCGCGATCGCCGCGGGCGCGTCTGCGCGCGCGACGAGGAACTCGCTCTGCAGCTCGGCGCCGACGCTCGGCGTGAACTCCATGCGGAAATGCGGCAGACGCTCGAGCCACGGCCCCGGCACGCCGTCCTGCGGATTGCACGCCTCCGGACCGACACCGGGGATCGGGTGGCGGGGCCCGTCCGCCGGTCGCGCTCCGAGAGCGGCGACGAAGCGCTCGTCGAGATGATCCGAACGCGTCTTCACCCAGAGCTGATCCGCACGCTCGGCATCGCGCCACGTCGTGAAGATGCTGACGCTGTCGCCGAGCCCCGTGACCGCGTCGTAGTCGGCGAGGATCCCCTCCCACGTCGGCGCATCGAACGCGTGCTGGGAGACGCGATAGGTCGGCTGCGTCTCCAGCTCCAGCGAGGTGACGATGCCGAGCGCTCCGAGGTGCACGGGCACTCCCCCGAACTGCGCGTCTCCGCGAGAGATCGTGCGCTCCTCTCCCGTCGTCGTCAGGAAGGTCACGGAGCGCACTGCCGCCGCGAGGGAGGCGAGGCGATCGCCCGAGCCGTGGGTTCCGGTCGCGACCGCGCCCGCCACCGAGATGTGCGGCAGGGAGGCGAGGTTCGCGAGCGCCCGGCCGTGCTCTTCGAGCACCGGCGCGACGTCGCCGTAGCGCACCCCTCCCGAGACCCGCACTGCTTCAGGCAGCACCTCGATCTCCCGCGGCATCTCCGAGAGCGAGACGAGGGTTCCCGTCGTATCGGCGATGTCGTTGAAGCAGTGCCGTGATCCGACGGCCCGGATCGGCCCCGTGCCGCTCATGGCGTCACGGAGCTCCTCCGGCGTGCGCGGTCGCACGAGGCGGTTCGCCGAGTAGGTGAGGTTCTCGGCCCAGTTTCGTTCCCCGCTCATGCCCGTCCGTTCGTCATGCCAGCGCGATCGCATTCCACGATACGGGCGGCAGCGTGATCGTCAGGACACCGCTCTCCAGACGCGCCGTGTCGTTGGGCCGCGGGGCGACGCGCTCCGGATCCTCGAGCGTGTTGCGCGCGTGGATGTCGGCGTCGGCGAGCGTGTGGGTCTCGCGGATCTTCCTCTCGCCGATGCCGGAGAGGTCGATCGTCACCTCGATGTCGTCTGTCTGCGAACGGTTGACGAGGAAGACCGCGCTCTCCCCCGCGTCGGCGTCATGGGTCGCGACGGCGTCGACGAGCGGCACCTCGCCGAACCGACTCGTCTCATGCGTGGGCGCCTCGACCTTCACGTCGAGCGCCGCACCCCGTGCGAGGCGCGACGTGATCGAGAACGGGAAGAACGTCGTCTGCCGCCACGCGATGCCGCCGGGTTCGGTCATGATCGGCGCGATCACGTTGACGAGCTGAGCCAGCGACGCGCTCGTGACGCGATCCGCGTGCCGGAGCAGAGAGATCATGAGCCCGCCGAAGACGACGGCGTCGATGAGCGAGTACTCATCTTCGAGCAGGCGGGGTGCGATGGGCCATTCGTCGACCCCGTCGATGCGGTCGACGTCGTGATAGCGCGACTGATACCAGACGTTCCACTCGTCGAACGAGATGTTGATCCGCTTCGACGACCCCTTGACCGCGCGCACATGGTCGGCCGTGTCGACGACCGCGTCGATGAACCCATCCATGTCGACGGCGGAGGCGAGGAACGAATCGAGGTCGTCGCCCACGGGCTCGTAGTACGCGTGGCAGGAGATGTAGTCGACGTCGTCGTAGGTGTGGTGCAGCACGGTGCGCTCCCATTCGCCGAACGTCGGCATGTGCGCGCTCGACGAACCGCACACGACCAGCTCGACGCCGGGGTCCACCTGCCGCAGCGCCTTCGCCGTCTGCGAGGCGAGCTTTCCGTAGTCGTCGGCGTTACGATGCCCCAGCTGCCAGGGCCCGTCCATCTCGTTGCCGAGGCACCAGATCTTCACGCCGAACGGCTCGTCGCGTCCGTTCGCGGCGCGGCGCGCGGTGAGCTCTGTCGGCACCGACACGTTCGCGTACTCGAACAGATCGAGCGCCTCCAGCGTTCCGCGGGTGCCGAGGTTGACGGCGAGCATCAGCTCGCTGCCGACCTTCTCGAGCCACGACGAGAACTCGTGCAGGCCGACCTCGTTCGTCTCCGTCGAATGCCACGCGAGGTCGAGCCGACGCGGGCGCTGATCCTTCGGGCCCACGCTGTCCTCCCACCGGAAGCCCGAGACGAAGTTGCCGCCCGGGTAGCGGATGGTCGACACACCGAGCTCGCGCACGAGCTCGATGACGTCCTGGCGGAAGCCCTCGTCATCCGCGGTCTCGTGACCGGGCTCGTGGATCCCGTCGTAGACGTGGCGGCCGAGGTGCTCGACGAAGCCGCCGAAGAGGTTGCGGTTGATCGGTCCGATCGTGAAGCGCGGATCGACCGAGATGTGTGCATGAGGCATGGGTGTGTCTCCTGGTGTTCTTACTTGAGGCTTCCGAGCGCCAGCCCGCCCTGCCAGTATCGCTGCAGCAGCAGGAACGACAGGATGAGCGGCAGGATCGAGACGAAGGCGCCCGAGGTGATGAGGTTCCAGACCTGCTCGCCGCCGGCTCCCGCGTTCGACAGCGCGGTCCAGCGGTTGAGGCCGACGGTGACCGGGAGCAGCGACTCGTCGGTGAGCACGACGAGCGGCAGGAAGAAGTTGTTCCAGACGCCGACGACGGCGAGCAGCAGCACGGTGACGATCGCGGGACGCAGGAGCGGAAGCGCGACCTGGAAGAACGTGCGAATCTCGCCCGCACCGTCGATCCGCGCCGCTTCGAGCATCTCGTCCGGAATCGCGTCCTGGGTGTAGATGCGCATGAGGTACACGCCGAACGGGTTCAGCAGCGACGGCAGGATCACGGCCCACGCCGTGTTGATGAGGCCGTAATTGCTGAGCAGCACGAAGGTCGGCACAGCGAGCGCCGTCGGGGGCACCATGATGGCGCCCAGCACGAAGCCGAAGACCGCGCCGCGGCCGCGGAACGAGAACTTCGCGAAGCCGTATCCCGCGAGCACCGCGAGCACCGTCGCGCCGACGCCGCCGGCGAACGCGTACAGGAACGAGTTCCCGATCCAGCGCCAGTAGACGCCGCCCTTCGCGGTGAACAGGCCCGCGATGTTGTCGGCGAAGTGCGTGATGTCGCCGAACCAGAACGGCGCCGTGCCGAACAGTTCGGGCGTGGACTTGGTCGACGCGACGAACAGCCACCAGAGCGGAACGATGAAGTAGAGCGCGAGAACGATGAGCAGGACGTGGGAGCCGATCCGGCGTCCGCCGTTGCGCCGGCCGGCGCCCCGTCGAATGCGGTTCGGCAGCCCCGTGACGGTCGTGTGCGCGGTGGTCGACATCATTTCAGCCCGCTCTGCTTGCGCGTGAGGAAGAGGAACAGGAACGACCCGATGAACACGACGAGGCCGAGCGAGAACGCGATCGTCGAGGCGTAGTTGAACTGGCTGTAGTTGAACGCCAGCGCGAACACGTACATATTCGGCGTGTACGACGCATCGATCGATCCCTGTGCGACCGAGCGCAGCACAACGGGCTCGGTGAAGAACTGCAGGGTGCCGATGAGCGCGAACGTGAGCACCATGACCATCGACGACGAGATCATCGGCACCTTGATGCGCCACGCCATCTGCCAGCCGTTCGCCCCGTCGATCCGAGCCGCTTCGTAGACCGCCGGATCGATCGACCGCAGCGCGGCGTAGATGATGATCATGTAGTAGCCCGACCACTGCCAGGTCACGACGTTCACGAGCGCGCCGAAGATCGTATCGGGCCCGAGCAGGCTCGGCGCATCCCACCCGAACAGGCCGAACAGCGACCCGGCGGGGCCGAACCGCGGACTGTAGAGGAAGCTCCACATCAGCGCGCCGATCACGATCGGAATGGAGTACGGCACGAAGATGAGCAGACGCGTGAGGCTCGCGAGCTTCGTCGCGAGCGTGTCGAGGACGAGCGCTGCGCACAGCGCGACGAGCATCTGCAGCGGGATCATGACGATCCCATACAGCGCGACGCGTCCCAGCCCTCCGAGGAAGAGCGGGTCGGTGAATGCCTGCACATAGTTCGCGAGCCCGGCGAAGTGTTCGCCGCCGGCCAGCGTCGATCGGAACAGACTCATCCAGAAGGCGTATCCGAGCGGGATCACGAGGAACAGCACGAAGACGATCAGGAACGGCAGCACGTACAGCCAGCCGAACCACGCCCGTTTCAGGTCGCGGCGCCGGTGCCGCGCGCCGGCGACGAGAGTTGCGGTAGTCATGTGGGAGTCTCCTGGCGGTGCCGGGTTCGGGCGGCGATCCGCCCGGGCCCGGCCGGCCGCATCAGTCCGCGAGCTCGAAGCCCTGGCCGGTGGCGTACGTCTCGAGCGTCGTCTGGAGGTCGTCGAGCGCTGTAGCCGCGTCCTTCTCGCCCTGCGTCATCGCGAAGAGCTCTTCGGCAGTCTGATCGTAGGCGTACACCTGGAACGGGCTGTAGCCGACGCCGGTGTACCCGGATGCCGCCTCGAGGAAGACATCGCTGTTGATCTGCTGCCCGTCGAAGAAGGAGTACTCCTTCTGGGCGAATTCCTCCGACTCGAGCACCGGCTTCCACAGCGGGAACAGAGCCGCCTCGTCGATGCCGATCTGCCAGGCCTCCTCAGAGCGGAAGATCTCCTTCGCGACCGTCGCCGCGGCGTCGAGCCGATCATCGGGCGTCTGGGTCGTGACGGCGAACGCCGATCCGCCCCAGTTCGCCTGCACCGGGTCGCCCGCTTCCCACTGCGGCAGCGGAGCGGCGCGCCACTTCGCGTCCGAGTCCGCGTCCTCCAGACCGCTCAGGTAACCGGGACCCCAGGCCGCCGCGACGTAGATCGCGTAGGTTCCGTCGACGAGCTTCGTGTTGTACTCGGTCGTCGACGCGTCGTCGGTCGCGACGAGGCCCTGCTGCGCCAGGTCGTTCCAGAACCCGATGACGTCCTTCGCCTCGTCGCTGTTCGCGCTGAGGCCGATGCGCTGCGGATCGGACGCGTCATAGTCGAACGGAACGGCGCCTCCCTGCGACATCATCGCGTAGGTGAAGCCGCCGTCGTTGGACGGGAAGTCCGCGAGCACGCCCTCGGCGCCCGCGTCCTGGTAGTCCTGCGCGGCCTGCGCGAACTCGTCCCACGTGGTCGGCACCTCGATGCCGTACTCGTCGAGAAGATCCTCGCGATAGAGCATTCCGACGGGTCCGCCGTCGACGGGGATCGCGTACACGCCGTCGCCGCTCGACACATCTTTCCACGCGCCCTCCGTGTACTCGTCGGCGATCTCGTTCGCGCCGTGCTCCGTGAGGTCGACGAGGCCGCCCTGCAGCGCGAATGACGCGAGCTGCGACGACTCGAGCATGATCACGTCGGGCGCGCCGGACCCCGCCTCGAGCGCGGTGGAGAACTTGTTGTACTCGTCGGTTCCCTGACCCGCATTCGTCCAGCACACCTGGATGTCGTCGTGGGTGTCGTTGAAGAGATCGACGACCTGTTCGAACGCGGGATACCAGGCCCAGACCGTGACCCGGGTCGCGTCGTCGTTCTGGATGTCGTTCGTGCAGGTCGCCTCGGCTCCACCGGAGCAGCCGGTCAGAGCGGCAGCGCAGACGGCGACGGCGCCGCCCGCTGCGAGAATTCGCGTCTTCATTGCCGTGCGTGGTCCTCTCGGGTGTATGACATCGTTGTCCTCCAAGACTTTACAACGTTGTAGGTAAACGTTGTAAATGCAAGTTATCCGCCGATCGCGCGCCGTGTCAACCCCCCGTTTCCCGGAGAGCCGGCGCGCGATCGGCGTGCGGTGTCAGAGACCTTCGGCGATGTGGTGGTAGACCTGGTTCCACTTCAGCTCGTTGCGGAAGCCGCCGAGCGTGGTCGACTCGTCGATCGCGAGCAGTTCGATGCCCGCCATCTCGGCGAAGTCGCGGTAGGTCTCGAGCGGCACGGACGTCGACATCACCGTGTGATGCGCAGCGCCGGCCGCCATCCAGCATGCCGCCGACGTCGGCAGATCCGGCTTCGGCTGCCACACGGCACGACCGACGGGCAGGTTCGGCAGCTCCGGCGGAGTGATGTTCTCGACGACGTTCGCCGTGAGGCGCAGACGCGTGCGGATGTCGCTCAGGGCGACCACGACCGCCGGGCCGGGGTCAGCGGTGAAGACGAGACGCACGGGGTCGGCCTTGCCGCCGATCCCGAGCGGGTGGATCTCCACGCGCGCCTTCGCGCTCGACAGCGACGGCGAGACCTCGAGCATGTGCGCGCCGAGGATCTTGCCATCGCCCGGCGTGAGGTCGTAGGTATAGTCCTCCATCAGGCTTGCGCCGCCCGCGCGTCCGGCCCCCATCACGGCCGACAGCCGCACGAGGATCGCGGTCTTCCAGTCGCCTTCGCCGCCGAAGCCGTATCCCTCGGCCATGAGCCGCTGAACCGCGATTCCGGGCAGCTGCTTCAGCGCGCCGAGATCCTCGAAGTTGTCGGTGAACGCCTTGAAGCCGCCCTCGTCGAGGAAGGTGCGCAGACCGACCTCGATCGCCGCCGCGTCGCGGAGCGATTCGTGGCGCTCGGCGCCGGGCAGCAGCTCGTCGGCGACCTCGTACTGCTCGAGGTAGTCGGCGATGACGGCATCGACCTGCGCGTCGGTCGCAGCTTCGACCTTCGCGGCGAGCTCGTTGACGCCCCAGGTGTTGACCTCGGTGCCGAGGCGCTGCTCGACCTCGGTCTTGTCGCCCTCGGTGACCGCGACGAAGCGCATGTTGTCGCCGAACCGTGCGACCTTGAGGCTCTTCGCCTCGGCGATGCCGGCGGCAGCGCGGATCCACGATTCGGTCTCGGAGACCACGCGCGGGTCGCTCGCGTGTCCGACGACGGTCTTGCGCGACGTGCCGAGGCGGGTCGCGATGTAGCCGAACTCGCGGTCGCCGTGCGCGGCCTGGTTCAGGTTCATGAAGTCGAAGTCGATGTCGCTCCACGGCAGCTCGACGTTCGCCTGCGTGTGCAGGTGCAGCAGCGGCTTGCGCAGCTCCTCGAGGCCCTTGATCCACATCTTCGCCGGGCTGAACGTGTGCATCCACACGATCACGCCGAGCACACTGTCATCGGCATTGGCGTCGAGCATCGCGCGACGGATCGACTCGGCGTCGGTGAGCACCGGGCGCCAGACGATCGGCGCCGGCGTGCTCTCGTTCTCGTCGAGCAGTCGGGCGACGTCCTGCGACTGGTCGGCGACCTGCTGCAGCGTCTCCTCGCCGTACAGCCCCTGGCTGCCGGTGAGGAACCAGACCTGCTTGTCTGCGTATGGCTTGGTCATGTTGTGCACTCCTCGGGCCTTACTGGCCGTAGACGTTCTGGTAGCGGTCGTACAGCGAATCGATCTTGTCCTGCGGGATCGGCAGCGGATCGCCCAGCTGGCGAGAGATATGCACCGTTCGCGCGACTTCCTCGAGCAGGACAGCCGTCTTGACGGCCGCCTTCGCGGACGCGCCGATCGTGAACGGTCCATGGTTCTGCATCAGCACGGCCGTCGAACGGTGGTTCGACAGCGTCTCGACGATGCCCTGACCGATCGAGTCATCGCCGATCACGGCGAACGGGCCGATCGGAATCGGGCCGCCGAACTCGTCGCCCATCATGGTGAGCACGCACGGGATCTCCTCGCCGCGCGCAGCCCACGCGGTCGCGTAGGTCGAGTGGGTGTGCACAACGCCGAACACGTCGGGCATGTGCCGATAGACGTACGCATGCGCCGCCGTGTCGGACGACGGGTTGCGCTTGCCTTCGATGAGCACGCCATCGAGGTCGCAGACCACCATCGCGTCGGCGTCGAGCTCGTCGTAGCTCACACCCGAGGGCTTGATCACGAGCAGGTCGGGATGTCCGTCGACTCCCGGCACGCGCTCCGAGATGTTTCCGGCGGTCCACGCGACGAGGTCCCAGCGGGGCAGCTCGGCGTGCAGGTCGGCAACGCGTGCTCGCGCGGCGTCGATGCTCTCGCGCATCGCCTCGGGCACCTGTGTGATGGTGGTCATTCGGGCTCCTTCTGTCACTTCATGGTGCGGGTCGCGGTGCGCTCGATCTCGAGGCCCGTCGACCAGCGGTCGAGGAATTCGGCGTATTCGGCGACGTCCGCCGGGTCGGGTGTGAGGGTCGTCGCCTGTTCGTCGGCGAAGACGTGCTGATCGAGCCAGTCCGACAGGGCGGGCTGATCCGTCTCAGCTGCGGCACGGGTGTATGCGGCGAGGATCGCCATCCCCCACGCGCCGCCCTCCCCCGCGGTCTCGCCGACCGTGACGGGCGCTCCGAGGGATTCGGCGAGCAGCCGCTGCGCCACGCCGGCGGTGCGGAAGATGCCGCCGTGTGCGCGGATCCCGTCGATCTCGACGCCCTCGTCGGCGAGCGTGCGCATCCCGAGGCTCAGCGTCGCGAACGACCCGCGCACCTGCGCGCGCATCAGCCCGTTGAGGCTGAGGCGCGACGACGGCGTGCGCGCGATGATCGGGCGTCCCTCGTCGAGGCCCGCGATCGGCTCGCCCGAGAGGTGGTTGTAGGCGAGCAGGCCGTCATCGGATCCGCGCTCCAGCGCGCCGGAGAGCAGAGCCGCGAACACGTCGTCGGCCGATGCATCGGCCCCGATCGCGGCCGCGAACTCGCGGAAGACGGCGGCCCACTCTCCGATCTCGCTCGCGCCGTTGTTGCAGTGCACCATCGCCACGGCATCTCCCGCCGGCGTGGTCACGAGGTCGATCTCCTCGTGTCGGTTCGCAAGCGGGCGCTCGAGCACGATCATGCTGAAGAAGCTCGTGCCGGCACTCACGTTCCCGGTGCGCGGGGTGACCGCGTTGGTCGCGACCATGCCCGTTCCGGCGTCGCCCTCCGGCGGCGCGGCGACGGCGCCCGACCGGAGCGTGCCGGATCCGTCGAGCACGTGCGCACCCTGATCCGTGAGACGGCCCGCCGGCTCGCCGGCCCGCAGCACGCGCGGCAGGACATCGCTGAGTCGCAGGTGCGATGCGCCGGCCCGGCTCAGCAGCGCGTCGGCTGCGGCGAGGCGCGCCGCGTCGTAATCACCGGTCGCCGGGTCGATCGGGAACATGCCGGAGGCATCGCCGACGCCGAGCACCCGCTCGCCCGTGAGCAGTTCGTGGACGTATCCGGCGAGCGTCGTGATGCGCGCGATGTCGGCGACGTGCGCCTCGTCGTCGAGCGCCGCCTGGTGCAGGTGCGCGACCGACCAGCGCAGCGGGATGTTCACGTCGAGCGCCTCGGAGAGCTCTGCGGCAGCACGCGTCGTGTTGACGTTCCGCCACGTGCGGAACGGCACGAGCAGCTCCCCCGATTCATCGAACGCGAGGTATCCGTGCATCATCGCCGAAACGCCGATTGCGCCGACGCTCTCGAGCGAGGTGCCGTACCGCTCGGCCACGTCGGCCGAGAGCTCGGCGAACGCACTCCGCAGCCCTGCATGCACCTCGTCGAGCGAGTAGCTCCAGAGTCCGTCGACGAGCGAGTTCTCCCAGCTGTGCCCGCCCGCGGCGAGCGTCTCGCCGTCGAGGGTCGTGAGGCACGCCTTGATGCGCGTCGATCCCAGCTCGATGCCGAGTGCCGTATGGCCGTCGAGGATCGCGCGCCGCACGTCCTCCGTATGTAGCTGCCCCATTGCGGGCTCCATTCGTTGCTCGGGCCCGTCGTGCGGGCGGTTCTCATATGTTAACGCTCACAGATCGCGGAGCGAAACCCGTGCAGCATGCGCGGGCGGTGCCGTGCTTCCGCGCACGATCACCTCCGGGTCGATCATGCCCGCTTCCTGCCGCACACCGTCGTCCCACTGCGCGATGAGGGCGCGCACGGCCGCATCGCCGAGCCGGTCGAACGGTTGGCGCACGGTCGTCAGCGCGGGCACGAAGTACCCGCTGCCGTCGACATCGTCGAATCCCACGACCGAGACATCGTCGGGCACGCGGATTCCGCTGTCCCAGAATGCACGGATCGCGCCCAGCGCGAGGTGATCGCTGGCCGCGAAGACCGCTGTGATCTCTCCGGCCTCGATCTGCGGCACGAGAGATCGGCCCGCACGATGCCCGTGCTCCGCGCCCCAGTCGTCGGCGTGCACGATGCGCACCTCGAGCCCGGCGCCGGCGGCCGCATCCGCGAATCCGCGCGAGCGCTCGATCGCGTCGAACCAGCCCGCCGGCCCCTCGATGTGAACGGCGCGCTCGTGCCCGAGGGCCGCGAAATGGTGCGCGACCCGCGCCGATCCGGCGCTCTGATCGACCGCGACGTACACTGCCGCCGACCCATCGGGGGCATCCCTGCGCGCAGCCACGACCACGACGGGGATCTGCGGCGCGACCTCGTCGACGAGGCGCGCGACGTCGGCCGTGGGCGCGACGACGATGATGCCGTCGACGCCCTGATCGATGAGCCGATCGAGCACGCGAGGCGCGGCACCGGCATCGCGCGGCGTCAGTGCGGCGAGGGAGACGAAGTGGTCGGCGACGCGTGCCGCCTGCTCGATCGCGAGCACCGTGCTCGCCGGTCCGTGGTGCGCCATCCCCGTGGCGACGATGCCGATCGTCGCACTGCGGCTTGTCACCAGGGTGCGTGCCGCCTGGTTGCGACGGTACCCGAGCGACCGGATCGCGTCCTGCACCCGCTCGCGCGTCGCATCCTTCACATAGGCGTGCCCGTTCAGCACGCGGGACACCGTCTGGTGAGACACGCCCGCCGCAGCGGCGACGTCGGCCATCGACGGGGGTCTCGTGATCGACATGCCCTCACCCTAACCCGGTGCTCAGCACGCTTTCAGACACGCCAGACTGCGCGCCCGATTGGCGCGCGACGGCGGAAATCGGTAATGTAACTCTTCGTTCCCGGCGAGATATTTTCTCTCCGAGATCATGCGCCTCTAGCTCAATCGGCAGAGCAATTGACTCTTAATCAATGGGTTCAGGGTTCAAGTCCCTGGGGGCGCACCGATCAGCCCCGGCCTCGTGCCGGGGCTTCTTCGTGCGTCCGAGCGCGGCCTCCGAGATCGGGGAAGCGCCTCTGTGACGCGGTGTTGCGCCACACCCGGCGCATCGCGACGGCTGTCGATAAGCTCCCCAGTGCACCGCACTTCGCACATGCACCAGGAGACGACACATGAGAACAGTGAGACGAGGCTTCGCGCTCGCTTCGCTTGCCGTGGCCAGCACGCTGCTGCTCGGCAGCTGCGCCGCCACGGCCGAGGAGACCGCGGCCCCGGATGAGCCCGCCGACCTCAGCCAGCTGCAGGACGACTTCTACGAGGCGACGGATCCGTCGGCGAGCCCCGCGGCCGCGAACGAGCGCACCGACTCGTTCGTGTCGACGATCTCGTCGGCGGGCGGTGTGTTCCTGCCGGGGTTCTATGACAACGGGTGGGACGGCAACGCCGTGGCGCCGATCTTCGCCTCGCTCGTCGTGACGGATGACGCCGGCGAACCGATCGGCGACCTCGCAGAGGACTGGGAGGTGTCCGAAGACGGCCTCACCTACACGTTCCACCTGCGCGAGGGGCTCGTCTTCAGCGACGGCTCGCCGCTCACGGCCGACGACGTCGCTTTCACCCTCACGCTGCTCAACGATCCCTCCTATGAGGGATCCGTCGACTTCACGAAGGTCGTCATCGCGGGAACCGACGACTACAAGAACGGCGACGCCGACGCGATCAGCGGGATCAGCGTGATCGACGATCAGACGATCGAGATCACGACCGAGAAGGTGAACCCCAACGCGCTCACGCTGCTCGGCGGCCAGGTGCTGCCGGAGGAGTACTACGGCGCCGACTACGTCAAGGGCGACCTCGACTACCTGCGCGATCTGTACAGCAAGCCGATCGGCGCGGGCCCCTACGCGTTCGAGGAGTACGTCGAAGGCCAGGAGATCCGTTATACGGCCAACGAGAACTACTACGACGGCGAGCCGGCGATCGGCACCCTGATCTTCAAGATCCTCTCGAGCGATTCCACGCTGCAGAACTTCCAGAACGGCGATATCGATCAGGGCGGCTTCGGCAGCGACCCCGACACGCTCGAGGAGCTGCAGGGCCTCGGTTTCGCGAGCGTCCGCGCCCGGGTGATCCCCGACCTGGGCCAGATCTGGGTGAACAACGACAACGAGACGCTCGCCGACACCGAGATGCGACAGGCGCTCTACTACGGCCTCGACCGGCAGCAGATCGTCGACGCGAAGTACAAGGGGCTCGGACAGGTCGCGGATGTGTACGCGGCACCGACCCAGTGGTCGTACACGAACGAGGGCGTCACGCAGTACCCGTACGACCCCGAGAAGGCCGAGGAGCTGCTCGACGGCCTCGGTTGGGAGGTCGGTTCCGACGGCATCCGCGAGAAGGACGGCGAGAAGCTCACGATCTCGTACATCACGACGACGCAGGACGATCCGGTCATCCCGGTCGCCAGCGCGACGTACAGCGAGATCGGCATCGATTTCGTGCCGGAGGTGCTCGACGGGAACACCGCCTTCGCGCGCTTCTACGACCACGACTACGACCTCGCCGGCTTCCGCACCAACGGACTCGTCGACCCCGACGACGCCGTCAACGAGTTCGCGTCCGAAGACCCGCACATCAACGTCACGGGCTACGAGAACGCCGACGTCACGAAGCTCGTCGACGAGGGCATCTCGACCTTCGATCAGGACGAGCGTCAGGAGATCTACGCGGAGCTCTACCAGGCCCTCAGTGAGGATCCGCCCACGATCCTGCTCGACTACCGCAAGTCGCTCTCGGGCTGGAACGCTCGCATCCAGGGCGGCGAGAACTTCACCACGGGCGGCGGCGACTCGTCGCTCGCCCTCGCGAAGCTCTCGATCGCCGACGACTGACCCTTCTTCGCCGCGCCGCCCGGTCCGCCGGGCGGCGCGGCCGTGATCTCTCCTATGTCCAGATTCCTGCTCCGTCGCCTCGGCATCATGCTGCTGCTGCTCGTCGGCGTCTCCCTCATCGTCTTCGCTCTGTTCGCCCTCATGCCGGGCGATTATTACTCGTCGAACCGACAGCTCACCCCCGCCCGCCTGGCCGAGCTGCGCGAACTGCGCGGACTCGACCAGCCCGTGATGCTGCGCTATCTCACCTGGCTCGGCAACGCCGTACAGGGCGATTTCGGCTTCTCGCTCGTCTACAACCGCCCCGTGACGGAGGTCATCGCGCCGCTCATCTGGAACTCGTTCCTCGTCGCGTTCGCGTCGTTCGTGCTGACCTGGATCATCGCGTCCGTCACGGGCGTGCTCGCCGCGACGAAGCAGTATTCCTGGTTCGACCGCTTCGTGACGGTCATGCTGTTCGCCTCGCTGTCGATCCCGTCGTTCTTCCTCGGGCTGCTGCTCATCAAGTTCTTCGCCGTCGATCTGCAGTGGCTCCCGGCCGGCAGCATGCTCGATACCGCGAGCACGTCGACCGGCATCTCGCGCGTGCTCGAGATCGCGCGGCACATGGTGCTGCCGGTCGCGATCCTCACCTTCCTCGGTGCCGGGTCGCTCACGAGATACTTCCGCTCCGGCATGCTCGAGCAGCTGCGCGCCGACTTCGTCCGCACCGCGCGCGCCAAGGGACTCTCGGAGCGGGCGGTCGTGTTCTCGCACGCGCTCCGCAACGCCCTGCTGCCGGCGATCACGCTGCTCGCCTTCGAGCTGCCGGCGCTCTTCTCCGGGGCGATCATCACCGAGCAGATCTTCAACTGGCCGGGGATCGGCCGCATTCAGCTCGAGTCGGTGCAGACGCGCGACTACGACGTCGTCATGACGATCACGATCTTCCTCGCCGTGCTCACGATCGTCGGCAGCTTCCTCGCCGACATCCTGTATGCGCTCGCGGATCCGCGCGTGCGCCTCGTGAACAGGACCCGCGCCTCATGACCCTCGAATCCGCCGCCCGCCCGCTTCGCCCGCGCGGCCTCTGGTCGGATGCGTTCGGCCGCCTCGTGCGCACGCCCGCTGCCGCCGTCGCGCTCGGCGTGCTCGTGCTCATGCTGCTGTTCTGCTTCGTCGGCCCGTTCCTGTCGCCGTATTCCGGAGGCGAGATCAACGTGCGCATCGCAACGCACGTGCCGACCATGGATCACCCGCTCGGCACCGACGAATACGGGCGCGACGTCATGACGCGCCTCATGCTCGCGGGGCGCATCTCGCTGACGGTCGGCATCGCGTCGATGCTGCTCTCGCTCATCCTGGGCACCGTGCTCGGCATCGTCGCCGGATACTTCCGGGGCGTCGCCGACGCGATCATCATGCGCGTCGCCGACCTGCTCATGTCGATCCCCGGTCTGCCGCTGCTGATCGTTCTCGCCGCCATCCTCAGCGAGATGAAGGTGGCGCCCGCCCAGCGCATCTACGTCGTGATGGTGATGCTCAGCATCATCGGCTGGCCGTCGATCGCGCGCCTCGTGCGCGGGCAGGTGCTGTCGCTGCGCGAGGAGATGTACATGCGTGCGACCGACGTGCTCGGCCTCAGCACGTGGTCGCGCCAGTTCCATCACCTGCTGCCGAACGTCATGCCCCTGCTCATCGTCGTCGCGACGCTGAGCACGGCCTCCGGCATCCTCAGCGAATCGGCGCTCAGCTTCCTCGGCCTCGGCGTCGTGCCGCCCAACGCGTCGTGGGGCAACATGATCAGCGCGGCGAACAGCCTGATCGACTTCCAGCGGCACTGGTGGCTGTGGCTGCCGCCCGGCATCGCCCTGTTCATCACGATCGCCGCGATCAACGTGCTCGGCGATCGGCTGCGCGACATCTTCGATCCGAGAATGGCCCGGTGATCCGTATGGAGACTGCTCCCCTGCTGTCGGTGTCGAACCTCACGACGCGGTTCGGCGATCGCGTCGTGGTCGACGACGTGAGCTTCGAGGTCAGACCCGGCGAGATCGCGAGCATCGTCGGCGAGTCCGGGTCGGGCAAGTCGGTGACGTCGCTGTCGATCCTGCGGCTCGTCGGCGAGCCGGGCGAGATCGCGTCGGGCACCATCGTCTTCGACGGTGCGAGCGTGCTCGATATGAAGCGCACCGAGCTGCAGCGACTCCGCGGCGCCGGGATCGGCACGATCTTCCAGGAGCCGGCGCGCTCGATGAACCCGGTGTTCACGATCGGGCGCCAGCTGATCGAGACGCTGCGC
This sequence comes from Candidatus Microbacterium stercoravium, assembly GCA_019117025.1. GTDB lineage: Bacteria > Actinomycetota > Actinomycetes > Actinomycetales > Microbacteriaceae > Microbacterium > Microbacterium stercoravium. The sequence goes on from DXAM01000050.1 coordinate 28,893, forward strand.
GCGCACCTCTCGATCTCGAAGCGCGAGGCCTACGATCGCGCGGTGTCGTGGCTCGACCGTGTGCGCCTGCCGGACCCCGACCGCGTGATGTCGTCGTATCCGCACGAGCTGTCGGGCGGCATGATGCAGCGGGCCATGATCGCGATGGCACTGTGCCTCGAGCCGAAGCTGCTCATCGCCGACGAGCCCACGACGGCTCTCGACGTCACCATCCAGGCGCAGATCCTCGACCTACTGCTCGAGCTGCGCGATGAGCTGGGCATGGCGATCCTCTTCATCACGCATGACCTCGGCGTCGTCGCGCAGATCGCCGACTCGGTCATCGTCATGTACGGCGGCAGGATCCTCGAGCGCGCCGATGTGTTCACGCTCTTCGACGCGCCCCAGCACCCCTACACCGATGCCCTGCTGCGCACCAAGCCCGTGCTGGGACATCGCGCCCACCGGCTGGCGACGATCTCCGACGAGGTGCGCCGGGTCGCCCTCGCCGGCCCGACGGGAGCGGCCTCATGAGCGCGCCGCTCGTCGAGGTGACCGACCTCACCAAGCACTTCTCCGTGCGCGGCGCAGGCAGGACGCGTGACGTCGTCAGGGCCGTCGACGGCGTGAGCCTCACGATCGCCGAGGGCGAGATGTTCGGCCTCGTCGGCGAATCGGGAAGCGGCAAGACGACGCTCGGCCAGTCGATTCTGCGCATGCACGAGCCCTCGAGCGGATCCGTGAGGTTCCGCGGCCGCGACATCCTTCCGCTGCGGCGCAGGGAGATGACGGCGCTGCGCCCCGCGATGCAGTACGTGTTCCAGGATCCGTTCAGCGCGCTCAACCCGCGTCTGACGATCGTCGACGCGATCGGCGAGCCGATGCGCACGCACGGTCTTGCGACACGGGACGACGAACGCACCAAGGTCGCCGCCGTTCTCGAGTCGTGCGGCCTGGACGGCGACGTGCTCGACCGCTTCCCCCACGAATTCTCCGGCGGCCAGCGTCAGCGCATCGTCATCGCCCGAGCGATGGCTCTGGAGCCGGCCTTCGTCGTCGCCGACGAACCCGTCTCGGCGCTCGACGTCTCGATCCAGGCGCAGATCATCAATCTGTTCAGCGACCTGAGCGAGCAGCGCAGCACCGCGTTCCTGTTCATCTCGCACGATCTCGGGATCGTCGAGCACCTGTGCACCCGCGTCGCCATCATGTACCGCGGTCGCATCGTGGAGCAGGGCACGCGCGAGCAGATCTTCGATCGCCCGCTCCATCCATACACGCGCGAGCTGCTCGATGCCGTGCCCGTGCCGGATCCGCGACGGCGCGAGCGCCGCGGTGCGCGCCAGCAAGCGAGGGACTGGGCGAACGGAGAGCCCGCAGAGCTGCGAGACGTCGGAGACGGCCACCTCGTCGCGTGGGAGGGGTGAGGCGCGGGTAGCCTGGTCTCATGGTCTCCGCCGCCTCGCTCGCCGACGATCTCTCCCTCGCCCTGCGTCTCGCCGATGCGGCCGACGCAGAGTCGATGAAGCGATTCGATCGCGCCGACCTCTCCGTCAGCCTCAAGGCCGATCGGTCGCACGTCACCGAAGCCGATCTGGCGGCGGAGAGCGCGATCCGGGCCCTCATCGAGAACGAGCGCCCGGACGACGCGATCTTCGGCGAAGAGTACGGATCCACGAGACCCGCGGCGCGTCGATGGATCCTCGATCCGATCGACGGCACGGCCAACTTCCTGCGCGGCGTGCCCGCGTGGGGCACGATGATCGCTCTCGAGGTCGACGGAACGATCGCGCTCGGCGTCGTCAGCATGCCCGCCCTCGGCCGCCGATGGTGGGCCGGCACCGGCCTCGGGGCCTGGACGAACGGCGCAGCGGAGCCGCGACGCATCGCCGTGTCCGGCGTGCCGACGCTCGACGAGGCGTCGCTCAGCTTCCAGTCGATCGCCCAGTGGCGCGATGCCGGACACCTCGATGATCTCCTGCGCCTGCAGGCCCGTGTATGGCGAGATCGCGCCTACGGCGACGTCTGGGCGTACATGCTCCTGGCGGAGGGTCGTCTCGACATCGTCGGCGAGTTCGACGTCAAGGAGTACGACATCGCGGCCGCGGCGGCGATCGTGCGCGAAGCGGGCGGACGCTTCACCTCGCTCGAGGGATCCGAGCGCCTCGACACGCTCTCGGCGGTCGCGACGAACGGAGCGCTGCACGACGCTGTTCTCGGCGTGCTCACCGAGGCTGCCGAGTGACGACGCCGCGACGCGGCATCGTGGCCGTCGGCGGCGTGCTCGCCGCGGCCGCCCTGCTCGTCGCCTGCAGCGCGGCGCCGGACGCGAAGGCACCGGACGCCACGGAGGGCGCGGAGCCGTCCGCGCCGACGTGCGAGTCGATCCTGCGCCCGTCGTTCGTCGATGAGCTCACCGAGCTCGGGTGGGCCGCTCAGGAGCGCCCCTTCCAGATCGGCGAGCACGAGGTGCCCGGCGGGGTGCAGTGCGTGTGGGGCGATCTCACGAGCGGCACAGACCTCGCACAGATGTACGGCTGGGCGCCGATCGACGCCGACACGGCGGTCGAGCTCCAAGACTATCTCGAAGAGAACGGCTGGGTGCGGGAGGACGGCGAGCACTACGTCTACCTCACCGAGGACCCGGACCTCATCGGCTACCTCGAAGAGGGCGAATACGGCATCACGTACCAGTTCGCCGACGGGTGGGTGGCCCTGGCCGACACGAAATCGGGCCTGGATCTCGTCACGTGGCGCGGCTGACGGATTCCCCATTGCATCTTGAGCGATGACGTGCAACGCTCGGAAATGTACTGACCGTCGATCGAAGGAGGCATTTATGGGACTGGATGACAAGATCTCAGCCGCTGCTGACAAGGCCAAGGGCAACGCCAAGGAAGCTGTGGGCAAGGCCACCGACGACGACGAGAAAGTCGCCGAAGGCAAGGCCGATCAGCTGAAGGGCGACCTCAAGGACAAGGTCGAGGACGCGAAGGACAAGATCAAGAAGGCCCTCGACTGACCAGCGGCAAGATCAGCGGCCCCCTGCTTCGGCAGGGGGCCGCGTTCGTTGTGCGGGCAGCAGAATAACCCCCGCGTTCCCTACGGAGAGCAGGGGCCACGGGGGTTCACAGCGCGTGTATGCGATCGGTGGAGCTGGGGGGAATCGAACCCCCGTCCAGTACTGGGTCACTGGGGTTTCTCCGGGCGCAGTCTGTGGAGACGTTCTGCTCGGCTCCGATCTTTAGCACAGACACATAGATCGACGAGCCCAGTCGCGGAAAAGTCCCATAACGCGTCACGACGCCGCGTTACAGCAAGATCCCTCAATGACGCCAGAATCCGTGTCGGGATCACCCACGGTCTGACGGACTATCGGGCTCGCTTATGCAGCGAGGGCGAAGTCAGTGCGCTTAGAGTTGGCACTTATTTGTTTTGCAGGGGGCGTTTACGAGACAACCCTGCGTCCTCGGCCCGCTTCTCACAGATCAGCAGCGACTGTCGAAACCGATCAGCCCCGTTGATCCTTCTGATGAAGGGAACCTCATACACGCGCTGTGGAGTTGCCATCGTGCTCTCGCACGAATCATCCGGGATCTCTCCCGAGCAGTTCAGTCTACCGGATGATCCTGCGCTCGAGCGTCACCGCGTACAGCAGACGGGCGGATCCGACAAGCGGCTCATGCGGCGCGATCACAGCGGGAGGTTGACGAGCACCACGAACGTAAGGGTGCCGAGCCCCACGCTCAGCAGTGTGCGGCGCCCGAACAGCAGGTGCACCGCGATCGTCGTGCCCGCGGCGATGACCGCCGGCACGAGGTATCTCGCGTTCTCGACGATCGTGGAGTGGAAGGTCGACGCCGCCAGGATCGCGAGGATCCCGACCGGCATCCACACGCTGAGAGCGCGCACGATGCGAGATTCGCGCAGCGGTTTGAGGATTGCGAAGGGGATCGCCCGCAGCCCGAGCGTGATGACGAACGCGATCGCGAGCACCACGACGATGTAGCCGGTCCCCGGGATCATGCGATCCCTCCCCTCTTCCGTGCGATCACGAAACGGATCGCCAGCAGCACGAGGAAGATCACCATCGCTGCGAACAGCGCCTGTTCCGGCAGCGCGACGACCGCGACGGCGAAGCTGAGCGCCGCGAGCAGGAGCGATGGCACCTCGCTCCAGGTGCGGCATGCATCGAGCGTCAGCGTGATGAACAGCGCGCAGAGCGCGAACTCGAGCCCTTCGACGGGTGCGGTCAGCAGGGATCCGATGAGCAGGCCCATGAGGCCTCCCCCGATCCAGTACGACTGCAGGAACACCTGCAGCGCGATGAGCCGCGGCGCGGTCCACGTGCCGGGGTGCGAGGCGGTGATCGCGTATGCCTCGTCCGTGAGCGCGTACACCGAATAGGCCCGACCGAACGGATTCCGCACGGCTCCGATCGGGAAGGAGAACGCGTAGAACACGTGCCGGAAGTTCACGAGCAGCGTCGTGAGCGCGATCGTCGCGAGCGGAGTCCCGACGGACATCAGCCCGACGAGCAGCAGCTCGAGCGATCCGGCGTATCCGAAAACCGACAGCGCCGGCCCCACCCACAGCGGCAGGTCGGACTGCGCCACGAGCAGCCCGAACGCGATTCCGAGGGGGAAGAGCCCCAGACCGGCGGAGAGCGACGCGGCGATTCCGGCGGAGATCTCCCGCCGTGCCCAGCCCGGTTCGCGGACGACATTCATCACTCGCCCATCGTCTCAGAGCGCCGGGAACGGGCCGCGATCATCCGGGACGGCGACGTCCACGTGTCGTGCGGCGCTCGCTCGGGAGTCACAGTGAGGCGAGCGCGCAGCCGACGGCTGCGGCGGCGATGCAGGCGACGACCGTCGCGAGGGATCCGACCGCGCCGGCCGTGAGCCGCCGCTCGAGCAGCAGCCGGGCGGCATCGACGCTCGCCGTGCTGAAGGTCGTGTATCCCCCGAGCAGGCCCGCACCGACGATCGTCGCGATGTCGCCGGTCAGCGCACCGGTCACCATCCCGAGCGCGAACGACCCCGTGAGGTTCACCACCAGAATGCCCCACGGATATCGCCGCCGCAGTCTCTCGGGAACCGCGTTGTCGATGAGATGCCGAAGCGCTGCCCCGACGCCGCCCGCGATGCCGACCGCGAGCGCGAGCAGAACGGCGCTCATCGCTGTTCCCCGGCGGCCGCGCGCGGCCGCCGTCCGAGCAGGATCCCGGCCGCCGCGCACGCGATGCCGAGCACGACGGATCCGAGTGCGTACGCGATTCCGGCGGCGACGGATCCGGCGGCAATGGCGTCGAGGGAGCCGATGGCGAGCGTGCTGTAGGTCGTGTAGCCGCCGAGCACGCCCGTGCCGACGAACAGCCGCGTGCGCGCAGAGCGGCCTGCATCGGCGCCGCGCACGACGAGCACCGATGTCAGCCATCCGAGCACGAACGCCCCGCTGAGGTTGACGAGGAGGGTGCCGAAATCGAGGCCCGCGGCGTGCGGGATCGCCGCGCTCACGAGGTACCGGATGATCGTGCCGACGGCGCCGCCGAGACCGACGAGGATCGCGGAATGCAACGTGTTCATCGGCTCCTCTTCTCGCGGCGTCATCTCATTATCGTCGCCCGTGTGCGTCGCCGAGCGCTCACGGCGCCGCCGGGCGCGAGAGAATCGATGTATGGATGACCTGCACGTGCCGCCCGGCCCCGGTGCCCCGCACGGGCTCTGCGTGCCCGCCGCCGAGCTCGTCGAGCAGTTCTCCCGCGCATCCGGTCCCGGCGGCCAGGGCGTCAACACCACCGATTCGCGGGTGCAGCTCAGCCTCGATGTCGCACTGACGACTGCCCTGACCGATGCGCAGCGCGCCCGCGTACTCGCACGCCTCGCGTCGCGGCTGAACGACGGCGTCATCACGATCGCCGCGTCGGAGGAGCGTGCCCAGCGCCGCAACAGACAAGCCGCCCGGCAGCGCCTCGCGGACCTCCTGCGGGAGGCCGTCATGCCCGCGGTCGCGCGCCGGAACACGAAGCCCACACGCGGATCGCAGCGGCGCCGTCTCGAGGGCAAGCGCCAGCGAGCGATCACGAAGAGGGCCCGTCGCCGGCCGGACGCGGAGTGACGTCGCAGGCGGGATCCGCGCCCCGGGCGCAACGTAAGTTCTGATCCGTGTCGAAGGATCTTTCCGCAGCAGCAGTCGTGGCAGCGCTGGAACGAGGCAGCAGTGTTCCCGATCGCACGTCGAAGGGCTATTTCGTGTCGAGGCTGGTGTTGGCCGTCGTCATCGGCGCAGCCCTGCTCAGCGGGCTCATCCTCATCGTCATCGTCACGATCGAGCAGGGCGGCGATTGGCGGCTTCTTCTGCTGTACGTGCGATTGTGGGGGTGGGCTCTCGGCATCGTCGCATGCCTCGTCGTCGCCCCGTGGTGGCTCATCAGACGCATGCGCCGGGCGGACAGCCTCATCATCATGCGGCGCGGCATCGTGGAGACGCGTGCCGATGTCGTTCAGCCGAAGTCGTTCATCGGGTGGGACGAGATCCAACGCGTCGAGTTCGAACGCCGGCGCGCGTGGCTCCCTCGGGTGCTCTCGTTGCGCCTGACGGAAGAAGCCGCGCACGCGAGGGGGACCGTGTCGGCTCCTCGCCGCACTCTGCTCGTCAAGGGCGGGTTCACGTCGAACGAGCGTCAGCTGAGCCGCATCCTCACGGCGGTGCATGCCCGGTTCGCGTCCGAGCAGGATCCTCGGCCGTGAGCATGCCGTCGCCGCGGCGGCGTACCCGTGCGGCCGACGGAGGCGATCGAGCCGGGTGCCGGTGAGCAGGCCGTCGCCGACGTCCGTGTCAGAGTTCGAGCAGGCGCCGCGCGTTGTCGGCATAGAGTGCGGGCAGCAGACGCCGCGGGATGTCCGCCGCGGTGATCGCCCAGCGCCCCTGCGGCGGAATGTCGTCACCGGGCGCGTAATCGAAGCTCTCGTCGTCGGTCTCGAGGAACCGGAAGTGCGTGAGCAGATCCTGCCGTTCGAGGGGGAATGCGTCGGTGCCGAACAGGACGCGTTCCGGGAACCGCTCGACGAGCCGGCGGAACCGCCGCGGCTGGCGACCGAGCTCGGCGAGCCGGCCCGCGATGTCGATCGAGAGGTTCGGCGACGCCTCGAGCAACCGCTCGACCCGGTCGAGGTCTTCGGCCGCGCAGCCGACGTGCGCGCCGATGTAGCGCGTGCCGGGGGTCGCGGCCACCAGCCTGCCCAGCGCGTCGATCAGTTCGTCGAACGACGGAAATCGCGAGCGATCGGCGAACGACTACTGCGGCATGGCCGAGAGCTCGTCGATGCGCTCGTTGCGATGATCGGCCGGGTCGAAGAACGCCCGCGGGTCGGCGACGTGGATCAGCACGGGCAGCCCGAGTTCCCCCGCGACGCCCAGCAGGTGGACGACCTCGGGCGCGTCGGGCATCACGAGCGCGCCGTCGCTCCCCCGAACGACGAGCCCGAGGTCCTTCCATACTTTGATTCCGCGCGCCCCGCGCGCGGCCGAATCCCGCAGCTCGCGCTCGAGCGACGCGACGCCGTCGGGCTCTGCCGCCCGGCGCCAATCGATATGGCAGAACGTGAGGAAGCGCTCCGGGAACGCGCGGTCGTACCGGTCGAGGTTGGCCTCCAGCTCATCCCCCCAACGGCCGTCGAGGTTCACGATCGCCGCGAGGTTCGTCTCACCCATGAGATCGATCAGGCGACCGACGTCGGGCGCGCACCAGTCCCCCGTGAGCCAGCGGCCGAGGTGGTTGTGCGCGTCGATGGCGGGAGCGGTTCTGAGCGTCAGTGGGCGACGAGCATCGCGCTGAGGTTCGCGGTCGATTCGGTCACCGCGTCGCGCGCGGCAGCGAGATCCGCCGCGAGCGACTGGGCCCGGGCGAGCTGCACGAGCGGATCGAGGTCTTCGCAGACGACGGTCGCGTTCGTGCGCTGGATGTCGCGCTCGAGATTCGGGTCGCGTTCGCCGAAGACGACGACGAGGGTGTCGTCGTGGGCGACCGCGATGGGCCCGTGGCGGTAATCGAGCGACGGGTACGACTCGGACCAGGCCTGCGCGGCCTCACGGATCTTCAGCGCCGCTTCCTGTGCGAGGCCGTAGGTCCACCAGCGCCCCAGGAAGACGAAGTGCGAGAAGTCGGCAGCGCTCACTGCCGCCTCGCGTGCGAGCGCTTCTTCGGCCTGCCGGGGCAGGTGCTCCACGGATTCCCCGAACGCGCGACGGGCGAGCAGCAGAACCGTCGTCGGGAACCGCGTCTGCACCACCGAGCGCTCGTCTGCGTAGTCGAGCACGAGCACGTCTCCGGCGGCCTGCGCCACGGGCGATGATGCGACGCCGACGATCGCGGTGGTCGCCGTGCCGTCCGGCACCTGCGCCAGCACCTGCAGCACCTCGCTGGTGGTGCCCGACCGACTGATCACGACGATGCGGTCGTAGACGCGCTGCGGCGTCCACTCCGATGCGTAGCCCGCATCGCTGATCCCGTGGCCGGCGCGTTCGCGGAGCTCGGCGATCGACTCGGCGACGAACGCGCTCGTGCCGCAGCCGAGGAACAGCACCCGCTCACCGGTCTCGCCGAACGCCGGCACGTCGATGTCCGACGTCAGAGCGCGTCGCCACACCTGCGGCTGGCTGAGGATCTCCTGCTGGGTCACGGTGCTCGTCGTCAATGGGTCCTGTCTTTCTCGTTCGGTGGGTGCCGTCCGTCCGAGGTTCCGGAGGACTGCCTGGACCCATAGTGCACACTTTCGCGATACCTGTCACGATAACTGCTTGGTTCACTCAGTTTTATTGATCGATAGACACTAATACGCGCAATAACGCGGTGGACGTGCGAGCTCGGCCGAGATCAGGCGAAAGCACGGAGCGGACGCTCAGTCTGACGCTTCGTCCGGGTAGGTGAGGTATTCTCCCTCGAGAGTCGCCGGAGCGCCCCATTGTCCGAGCACGTGCTCTCGGACGGACCCGTCGGGCATGACATGGTGCACCGCCCATCCCTGCACCACGAGGGTGTTCGAGATGAGCAGCCGGTGACAGCGCCAGGGCACCGGTTCGCCGCACATGATCGCTGTGCGCCGTGACGCAGCAATGGCTGTGAGCTCTTCGACGCCGCGCCGGTACTCGTCGGTGAGCGTGTAGTCGGCGTAGTTCTTGAAGCTGCTGTTCTGCCACCCCGCGTTGATGCTCGGATCGGCATCCTGGCGCGGGCGGCGGCCGCTGAGAGCAGCGAGCCGCCGGTAATCGATGCCGTCGTCGGCAAGCCAGGCGGCCATCGCGTCCGACCCGAACTGCGGGCTGCGGCGGGACCCGGGATGCGCGCGCACATCGACGAGCGATGCGATCGCGCGCGGGTGCAGGAGTTCGAGGAAGTCGGCGACCGGGTGAGTCCAATGCCCGATCGTCCAGATCTCGCGAGGACCGGTCATCTCGGGCGCCGTCAGTCGACCTTCTGCAGTGCGCCGCGCTTGTGCATGGCGATGTGGTCGGTCTTGTCGCTCTGGATCTCGTACTGCGGATCGTCGGGCGTGCAACGGCGCATGTGCCCCTTGTACTCGGTGTCGTGGGTATGCTTCGCCACGATCACGCCCGTGACCTCTCCGGCCTCGGAGTTCCACCGCACGCGATCGCCGATCGCGAGTTCGCTGCTCATGCCCGCGCCTCCTTCTTCCGGTCTCGTGAGGCCATCGTAGGCCCGTGGTCGACGAGATCAATGCCGGGCGGGCCTCGGCTAAACTCGGCAGAGCTTCTCAGGCACGCAGCGAAGTCGAGGTTTCATGGCACAGGTGACGCGCACGCCGCTCGCCGAGCAGGCAGCAGATCTGCTTCTCGCGCGGATTCGTGCCGGCGAATGGCCGCTGGGAGCGAAGATCCCCGGCGAGAACACGCTCGGTCCGCAGCTCGGCGTCGGCAGATCGACGGTGCGCGAGGCGATCCGCCGCCTCGCCGGCCAGGGTGTGCTGGCGACGCGGCAGGGATCCGGCGTCTTCGTGGCCGCGCTCGACATCGTCGAAGACTGGAGCACGTCACTGCAGCGGGCCGACATCGATTCGGTCATCGAGGCGCGCATCGCCATCGAGGTCGAAGCCGCGGCTCTCGCGGCCGAGCGGCGCTCCCCCGCCGATCTCCGCGCGATCATGCGGGCGGCGGACGAGCGCGCCGCTCAGTGCAACCGCATCGAGGCCTACGTCGACGCGGACATCGCCTTCCACCGCGCGATCATTGCAGGCGCACATAACTCGATCCTCCTCGATCTGTTCGACAGCTTCACCCCGCGCAGCCGGCAGGCGATGATCGATCTGCTGCGCCTCAGCGGCGAGTTCGCCACCGACGCCGACCAGCGGACGCACCTCGACATCGTCGGAGCGATCGCCGACCGCGACGGACGCAAGGCTGCGATCCTCGCCCGAGAGCACCTGCTCACGCTCAAGATGCGCTGACGAGGCCGGGCTCGGGCGGGGTTCCCTTTCGTGCAAGGCCGCAGCCGTGCGCAGACGCTGTGGACGTCGCAATCGACCCGACCGTGCGCGGCTCGTGCCCAACTACACCCAGATGTAGTTCATGTACCCCTCGCAACGCGCCGCCGTGCCCGGCAGCACCAGACGTTCCTCGATGGTCGTGACGTCCTCGTCGTAGTCGATACCGCTGCTCGTTCCTCC
>DXAM01000001.1 GCA_019117025.1 Candidatus Microbacterium stercoravium
CGCCGATCTGCCGTAGTCGTGCACCGCGGAGAGCCGGTACACCCGCCAATCTGCCATAGTCGTGCGCCGCCGACACCCCGCATCCGCCGACCGGCATAGCCTGGGGGCGTGGAACAGCTGCATGACACGAACCTGCGCGGATTCGCCTCGGACAACTACGCCGGCACGCACCCCGAGGTGCTTGAGGCGCTGGCCGCGGCCAACGGAGGCCACACGCCCTCCTACGGCGCGGATCCGTACACCGCGCGCCTGCAGGAGCGCTTCCGAGAAATGCTGGGCGAGCGCACCGAGGTGCACCCGGTGTGGGGCGGCACGGGCGCGAACGTCATCAGCCTGCAGGCCATGCTGACCCGGTGGGGCGGGGTGATCACCCCGTCGATCGCGCACGTGAACACCGACGAGGGCGGGGCGCCCGAGAAGGTCGGCGGGTTCAAGATCATCCCGGTCGCGACGCCCGACGCCAAGCTGACGCCCGACCTGATCCGCCGCCACGCCGGATCCCGCGGCGTGCACACGATCGTGCCCCAGGTCGTGTCGATCACGCAGTCCACCGAGCTCGGCACGCTGTACTCGGTCGACGAGATCCGCGCGATCTGCGAGGCGTCGCACGAGCTCGGGCTCGCGGTGCACGTCGACGGCGCGCGCATCGCGAACGCGGCCGCCGCCCTCGGCGTTCCCCTCGCCGACATGCTGTCCGGCGTCGATGTGCTGAGCTTCGGCGGCACCAAGATCGGGGCGATCGGCGCCGAGGCCGTCGTGGTGCTGAACCCCGATGCCGTTTCGGGCCTCGAGTTCCTGCGCAAGAGCACGATGCAGCTCGCCAGCAAGATGCGCTTCGTGTCGGCGCAGCTGCTCGCGCTGCTCGACGACGATCTCTGGATCCGCGCGGCCGCGCAGGCGAACGCGATGGCCGCCCGCCTGCGCAAGGGCGTCGCCGACCTGCCGGGCGTGAGCTTCACGCAGGAGACCGAGGTCAACGGCGTCTTCGCGATCCTGCCCGAGGGCGTCGCCGACCGGGTGCGCGAGCACGCGGCGTTCTACGACTGGAACGCCGAGACCGGCGAGGTGCGCTGGCTCACGTCGTGGGACACCACGACCGCCGACGTCGATCGCTTCGTCGGACTCGTCACCCGCTTCTGCCGGCAGTAACGCGCGCGCAGCACCCCTCGGCGGCCCGATCGGGTTAGCGGGCCACGAGGTCGGAGGCGCCGCCCGTGACGACCGGAACCTCGTAGCGGCGCGGATTGCCGAAGCGGTGCGCCGTGATCGACACCGCCTGCTCGCGCACGAACGGCAGCATCTCGACGCGACCGGCCGGCGTGACCGCACCCGCGTAGATCGCGACGTTCGGGGATCCGTCGGTCGCCTCGAGGATCGGATCCGCCGACGCGCTCACCAGGCGGATGCGCCCGCCCGTCTCGGCGAACGTCGCCGCGCGCGCCGACCATGCCGCCGCGTCCTCGACGCGGTGCACGGCGCCGACGTCGGCGAGGTACGCCCGCACCGGCTCGGGCAGCTTCTCGAGGCTCGACACCTCGATCGGCGCCCCGATCCGCGCGCCCGCCGCGACGACGCGCACGAGCTCGGCAGGGCGGGATCCCTCATACCGCACCGTGACCGCGGTCGGCACATAGCGCAGCACGTTCTGCTCGAGCGCCAGAGCCTGCACGTCGCGGGCCACGCCGAACTCGCCGTCGAACGCCACGATGTCGGTGGCGAGCGCCGCCTCGAGCCACTCGCGATCCTCCTGCGAGACGGCCTTCGCGGCGCGGCGGGAGGCGGCATCGGCCGTCGCAGCCGCGGCCACGGGCGCCTCGTGCCAGTCGCCGAGCGCGTACAGGTAGCTCGGCCCGCCGGCCTTCGTGCCGGGCCCGACCGCCGACTTCTTCCAACCGCCGAACGGCTGGCGCTCGACGATCGCGCCCGTGATCACGCGGTTGATGTAGGCGTTTCCGGCTTGGATCGACCCGAGCCACGTCTGGATCTCGTCGGGGTCGAGCGAGTGCAGGCCGCTCGTCAGGCCGTACTCGATCTCGTTGACGATCTCGATGGCCTCCTCGAGCGTCTCGGCCTCGATGATGCCCGTGATCGGACCGAAGTACTCGGTCAGGTGGAACTCGCTGCCGCGCGCAACGCCCTCGCGGATGCCGGGAGACCACAGCGCCCCCGTGTCATCCTGGCGGCGCGGCTCGATGACCCATCGCTGGCCCTGCTCGAGCACCGTCAGCCCGCGCAGCAGCTTGCCCTCGGCCGGCGCGATCACCGGCCCGATGCGCGCGCCCTCCTCGTACGGATATCCGACCTCGTAGCCGTCGGTCGCGTCGAGCAGCTGCCGGCGGAAGCGCTCGCTCTTCGCGACGGATCCGACCAGTACGACGAGCGACGCGGCCGAGCACTTCTGGCCCGCGTGGCCGAACGCCGAGTAGGCAATGTCCTTCGCCGCGAGGTCGAAGTCGGCGCTCGGCGTCACGATGATGGCGTTCTTGCCGCTCGTCTCGGCGAGCAGCGGCAGATCGCGGCGGAACGACCGGAACATCTCGGCCGTCTCGTACGCGCCGGTGAGGATCGCGCGCTCGACGCGCGGATCCGACAGCAGTCGCGCGCCGAGCTCGCCGCTGATGCGCACGAGGCGCAGCGCCTCGCGGGGCACGCCCGCCTCCCACAGCGCTTCCGCGATCACCGCACCCGTGCGCGAGGCCTGGCGGGCCGGTTTGAAGATCACCGCGGATCCGGCGGCGAGCGCCGCGAGCACGCCGCCGGCAGGGATCGCGGCCGGGAAATTCCACGGCGGGATGACGGCCGTCACCCGCGCCGGCTCGAACGTCGCCCCATCGACCTCCGACAGGCGCTCGGCGCTCGCCGCGTAGAAGTGCGCGAAGTCGATCGCCTCGCTCACCTCGGCGTCGCCCTGCTCGATGACCTTGCCGCACTCGGATCCCATCACCTCGAGCAGGTCGCCGCGGCGGTTCTGCAGGATGTCGCCCGCGCGATGCAGGATCGCCACGCGCTCGGCGAGCGGCTTCTCGCGCCAGTCCGCCGCCGCGGCCTCGTCGATCGCCGCATCGAGCGCGTCCGGCGATTCGATCTCCGCGGCCCCGATCGTGTCGATGCCGAGGCGCGAGTCGCGCATGCGCGACCGGATCCCCGCCGCCCATTCGCGGTTCGCCGCGATCGAGGGATCCGTGTCGGGGGTGTTGCGGAACGCCGACCCGGAGTCGCGCGGGCCCTCCTCGTACGCGGGCTGCGGAGCGCGGCGATCCATGGTGCGGTTGGAGCCCGGAATCTCGTCGGGGATCATGTCGATCGACGTGAGGAACCGCTGCTTCTCGCGCTCGAACAGGCGCTCGTCGCTGTCGAGGTCGAACACCGCCGACATGAAGTTGTCGGGGCTCGCGCCCTCCTCGAGGCGGCGGATCAGGTACGCGATCGCCACGTCGAACTCCTGCGGGTGCACGACGGGCGTGTACAGCAGCAGCTCGCCCACATCGCGCCGCACGACGGCGGCCTGCTGGGTCGCCATGCCGAGCAGCATCTCGAACTCGACCCCCTCGGTGATGCCGCGGTGCTCGGCGAGCAGCTTCGCGAGGGCCACGTCGAAGAGGTTGTGCCCGGCGATGCCGAGGTGCACGTTGCGGATGCGCTCGGGGTGCAGCGCATACTCGAGCACCTGCTTGTAGCCGGCGTCGGTGTGCTGCTTCGACGGCCAGGTCGCGAGGGGCCAGCCGTGCGTGTCGGCGTCGACCTCCTCCATCGGCAGGTTCGCGCCCTTGACGATGCGCACCTTCACCGGGGATCCGCCCGATGCGACGCGCTCCGCGGCCCACTCCTGCAGGCGCATCATCGCGGCGAGGCAGTCGGGCAGATACGCCTGCAGCACGATGCCCGCGCGCACCTGCTGGAACTCGTCGCGATCCAGCACCTGCTGGAACACGTCGAGGGTGAGGTCGAGGTCCTTGTACTCCTCCATGTCGAGGTTCAGGAACGTGTCGTTGGCCACGGCCGCGCGGTACACGGGCACGAGCGCCTCGACGGCCTCAGCCACGGCCTGGTCGTGCGCCCACGGGCTGTGCGGGGCGACCGTCGACGACACCTTGATCGAGATGTAGTCGACGTCGGGCCGCTCGATGAGGCGGATGGTGCCCGCCACGCGCCGGTCGGCCTCGCGCTGGCCGAGGATCGCCTCGCCGAGCAGGTTCACGTTGAGGCGCGTGCCGGGGCCGCCGATGCGCGCGAGCGCGGGGCCGAGGCGGCGGTCGCTCGCGTCGACGATGAGGTGGCGCACCATCTGGCGCAGCACCCGGCGCGCGATCGGCACGACGATCGCCGGCGCGATCGTGGCGACGGATCCGCCGAGCCGGATGAGCGCGCGCAGGTAGGCGGGGAGGAAGGCCGGCACGTCGCGAGCAACCGCGCGGAAGTTGCGGGCGGCGACGCGGAGGTCCTCCGGGCGCACGACGCCGTCGACGAATCCGGTGGCGAAATCGAGCCCCTTCGGATCGCTCAGCACGCCCGCGAGGTTGCGCCCCGCGGCGTCGGTCTTCTCGTGACGCGCTTCTTCCAGCCACGTGCGCACCTGCGCGATCGCTTTGTCCGCGAGCGCCGTGTCGATGTCCTTGACGGTTTCCATCCGAGCCTCCTTGCCGTGACTCCATGGTGCGCCTCGCGATCTGTCACGTAAAGCTCACCTTTTCGAAGAGATCCATTCGAATTTCTCGAATAATCACTACGCTCGCACCATGACCGCCGTCTGGAGCTCCCACCGTCTCATGCTGCTGCGCGAACTGCAGCTGCGCGGCACGATCTCGGCGGTCGCCGAGGCGCTGAACTACGCCTCGTCGACCGTCTCGCAGCAGCTCGCCCTGCTCGAGCGCGAGGTGGGTGTGCCGCTGCTGCGGGCCGACGGGCGGCGCGTGCGCCTCACGCCGCAGGGCGAACGGGTCGCGAGCCACGCCTCGGACGTGCTCGCGCTGGAGGAGCGCGCGCGAGCCGCGCTCGAGGTCGGGCCGCCGGCACCGGTGCGCATCGCCGCGCTGCAGACCTCCGCCCGAGCCCTGCTCCCCCGCGCCCTCACGATGCTCGCCGCGTCGCACCCGGACATGCGCATCGAGGTGTCGGTCGTGCCGCCCGAGGAGGGCCTGTTCGAGGCCGAGGCGCGCGAGTTCGACCTCGTGATCGCCGAGCAGTACCCCGGCCACACGCGGGAGATCCGCGCCGGGCTCGACCGCGTGGTGCTGGGACGCGACCCGATCGCCCTCGCCGTGGCGCCGACCTCGTCCGTGCGGTCGGTGGCCGATGCGCGCGATGAGGCGTGGGTGATGGAGCCGACGGGGACGGCCGTGCGCACGTGGTCGGTGCAGGAGTGCCGTGCCGCGGGCTTCGAGCCCGATGTGCGCTTCGTCGCCGCCGATCTGCTGGCGCAGGTGCGGCTGATCTCGGCCGGTCACGCGGTCGGGCTGCTCCCCGAGCAGCTGCTGTCGGGCGACGCGACCCCCGTGCGCCTGATCGACCTCCCCGGCGCACCGACCCGGGAGATCTTCACGTCGGCGCGCGCGTCGTCGGCGGCCTCGCCGGGCGTGCGGGCCGTGCGGGCGGCCCTGAAGCGAGCCTTCGATGAGGCGGCGGCGCCCGGGCGGGGGTGAGGCGGCCCGGTTCTGTCGGAGGTGCCGCCTCGGGGCTTTCGATTCTGTCGGAGGTCTTTGCCGCGGCTCGGCCGATCGGGCCCCGTCGGCACGAATCTCCGACAGAACCCGAGCGACCGGCGGGGCGAATCCGACAGAACCGGGACCTACTGCGCCGCGAGCGCCGCGACGGGAGAGACGCGGGTGGCCAGGCGCGTCGGTGTGACCGCCGCGACGAGGGTCAGCACCGCCATCGCCCCGAGCACGATCACGACCGGCGCCCACGGGATCGCCGGGGCGACCAGCAGCCCGCCCTCCGGCAGCGAGCCCACCGTCGACTGCGCGCCGATCCACCCGTAGCCGATACCCAGCACGAGCCCGAGCAGGGTCGAGGCGATCGTGATGTGCGCGGCCTCGAGCAGCACCATCGCGCGGATCTGTCCCGTCGACAGCCCCAGCGCACGCAGCAGCCCGAGCTCGGTGCGGCGCTGCACGACCCCGATCGTGAGCAGGTTCACGAGCCCGACCGCGGCGATGATCGCCGAGAACCCGACGAGCCCCATCATGACGCCCGAGAACAGGTCGATGAACTCGCTGAAGCCGTAGTCGGCGGCCTCCTCCTCGGTGAATCCGCTCATGACCACGCGTTCGAACGTCTTAGCCGCGACGGCGAACATCACGACGAGCGTCACGCCGACGACCACGCCGATCGACATGCGGCTCGACCGCTCGGGGTAGCGCAGCGCGTTCTCGGCGGCCATGCGGCTCGTCGCAGACCCGCCGAACGCGCGCCCGACGAACCGCAGCACGGGCGGCATCACGGCTGTCGACCCCATCACCAGCGCGGTGAACGACAGGATCCCGCCGACGAACGACACGAGCACGGCCGTGGGCATGTACAGCCCCAGCAGCAGGCCGCCGATCAGCAGCAGCACCCCGAGCAGACCGATCACGACGGCGACGCCGTTGCGCCCGCGGCCGCCGCGCGCCTCCTCCTGGTTGCGGGCGACGGATCCGCCGAGCGCCGCGAGCGGGGTGACGCTCAGCACGCGCCGCGATCCGCCCCAGGCCGCGAGCCACGTCGTGACCACGACCGCGAGGGCCGGCGCCGCCATCCAGGCGGCGAAGGGATCGGCGTACGCGGGCGAGCCGATGATGTCGCCCGCGATCGCCGTGCCGGCGTAGGCGATCGCGATTCCCGCCGCCAGCCCGAGCAGGGCGCCGATCAGGCCGACGAGCAGCCCCTGCGACGCCACCGTGCGGCGCTCCGCGCGAGCCGTCGAGCCGATGAGCCGCATGAGGGCGATCCGGCGCGTACGGCCCGCGACGATCGTCGAGAAGGTATTGGCCGTGACGATCGCCCCCACGTACATCGCGATCACGATGAAGATGCTGCTGAGGATGCCGATCATCAGCGTGAGCGTGTCGCCGTCGCCGAGCGTGCTGTGCGCGAGGAAGCCGATGTATCCGGTCGTCGCGAGCAGCGTGACGCCGAAGGCCGACGACAGCGCCGCCACGAGGATGCTCGCGCCCATGCCGCGTTCGCGGAGGAAGCTCATGCCGCGGCCTCCTGCTCGGTGCGCAGCATGTGCGCCGAGATCTCCTCGGGCGTCTGCCGGGGCTTGTCGGCCACGATGCGGCCGTCGCCGAGGAACAGCACGCGGTCGGCGTAGCTGGCCGCGATCGGGTCGTGCGTGACCATCGCGATGCTCTGACCGTTCGTGCTCGCCTCGCGGAGGATCCGCAGCACCTCGCGGCCCGTGGCCGAGTCAAGGTTGCCGGTGGGCTCGTCGGCGAAGACGAGCTCGGGCCCCGAGGCGAGGGCTCGCGCGATCGCGACGCGCTGCTGCTGCCCGCCCGACAGCTCGTGCGGGCGGTGGGTGAGCCGCTTCTCGAGGCCGAGGTCGTAGACGAGGTCTTGGATGCGGTGCTGCTCGGGAACCGCCGGCTTGCGCCCGTCGAGGTCGAACGGCAGCAGGATGTTGGCCTTCACATCGAGGGTCGGCACCAGGTTGAACGACTGGAAGATGAACCCCGCCTTGCGGCGGCGCAGCAGCGTGAGGTCGCGGTCGTTCAGGCTCGTGATGTCGGTGTCGCCGATCCAGGCCGTGCCGCTCGTCGGCTGATCGAGGCCGGCCATGATGTGCATGAGCGTCGACTTGCCCGACCCCGACGGCCCCATGATGGCGGTGAACTCGCCGCGACGGATGCCGACGCTGACGTCGTCGAGCGCCGTGACCGATCCGTCGCCGGTGCCGAAGCGCTTGGTGAGGTGCGTGACGCGGGCGGCGAGGCCCAGGTCGGATGTTGTGATCTCCATGCCTACGACGCTATTTTCCGGGTGCGGGGCGCGTCATCGGGCCGCGGGCTGATCCGCGTACACCTCGAGGATGACGTTGCCGCCCGGCCCGTCAGCCCGCGAGGCCGTGGTCGTACGCGAACACGACCAGCTGCACGCGGTCGCGCAGCCCGAGCTTCGTGAGGATGCGGCTGATATGCGTCTTGACCGTCGCCTCGCTGAGGAACTCGTCGGCCGCGATCTCGGAGTTGCTGAGCCCGCGCGCGGCAAGGGCAAAAATTTCGCGCTCGCGGCTCGTCAGGCTCGCGAACTGGGCCGGCGGCGCCTTCCGCTGGGCGTACTCGGCGAACAGGTCGCGCGTCTGGCCCGCCGCGATCACGCTCGATCCCGCGTGCACGCCGCGGATCGCTGCGAGCAGGAACTCGGGGTCGGCGTCCTTCAGCAGGAATCCGCTCGCCCCGCCGCGGATCGCCCGCGCCGCCGCCTCGTCGAGGTCGAACGTCGTGAGCATCACGATCTTCGGCGCATCAGGCATGCGCAGGATCTCGGCGGTGGCGGCGATGCCGTCCATGACGGGCATGCGGATGTCCATGAGCACGATGTCGGGGCGCGTGCGCTCGACCATCGCGATCGCTTCGCGCCCATCGCTGGCCTCGCCCGCGACTTCGAGGTCGGGCTGCGAGTCGACCAGCATGCGGATGCCGCCGCGGAACAGCGCCTGATCGTCGACGAGTGCGACGCGGATCATCGTTCCTCCCAGGGGATCTCGGCGCGAACGGTGAACGCGTCGTCGCCGTCGTGGATCTCGAGGGATCCGCCGACGAGCGCGGCGCGCTCGCGCATGCCGATGATGCCGTGTCCGTCGGCAGCTGTCGCGCGGCGCGCCGGGTGTGCCGCCGCGTTCGAGACGGCCAGCTTCACGGATCCGGGGAACCACGCCATCGTCACCGTCACGGGGGCGCCTTCGCCGTGGCGCAGGCCGTTCGTCAGCGCCTCCTGCAGAATGCGGTACACGGCGAGCTGCACGGCCGCCGGCGCCTCGCCGTGCGGCGCCGGATCGATATCGACGACGAGGTCCACGCCTGCCCGGCGGATCTGCGCGAAGAGCGCATCGATGTCGGCGATCGACGGCTGCGGACCCTCCGCCTCGTGATGCCGCAGCTGCGCGAGCAGCACGCGCACGTCGGCGAGCGCGGATCCAGCCGTCTGGCTGATGGTGCCGAGGGTGTCGAGCGCGATCTGCGGATCCGCCCGGCCGGCGTAGCGCGCGCCGTTCGCCTGTGCGACGACGACGGCGAGCGAGTGCGCCACGACGTCATGCATGTCGCGGGCGATGCGGCTGCGCTCCTGCTCGGCCTGCGCGATGGCCTCGGCGATGCGCTTCGCGTTCTGGTTCTCCTGGGCGCGCACGAGCGAGCGCACGAGCGCGCCGGCCGTCCACGCGAGCGCGAAGCCGAGCACCACCCCGATGGTCGTGATGCTCGCCTCGCTCGCGGCGTCGATGAGACGGTCGGCCGTCGTCGAGATCCCGACGAGGAAGAGGTAGGCGGCGACCGTGATCGCGCCGACCACCGCCGACGCGGCGCCGAGCCACATCACGAGCCGGGATCCGTACGCCGCCGTCACGTAGAGCACGCCGAGGATCGCGAAGTTCGTGGGCAGCGGCGGCATGAGCAGGGCCATCTGCACGATCGCTCCGAGCCAGGCGATGCCGAGCGCGAGCCCGGGCGACAGTCGGCGCACGGCGAGCGCGGCCGACATGAAGACGGCGATCAGCGGTGCGAAGGACGGGCCCTCTCCGACGTAGAACTCCGACGTCGCGGTCACCGCGAGGAACGCGACGGCGACCACGACGTCGATGCCGATGCGCACCTTGCCGATGGGACGAAACACGTTCCCTACGCTATGCGCCCGCGCCCTCCGCCGCGTCCGTCTTCAGAGGTAGTTCGGCGGGTCGCCCTCGACGAGCACGGATCCGCTCTCGTCGTCCCACGTGAAGCGCATGGGCGACTCTCCGCTGCGCTCGGCGTTGCCTTCTCCGGGCTTCGGCCAGAAGTAGACGACTTCGAGCGAGTCGGGCGCCAGCCGCGTGACCTGCGGCCAGAAGCCGTAGCTCTTCTCGGTCGCGGCCTGCACGAACTCGCCGGCATGGAACAGCGCCACCTGCGACGGAGACGAGCCGGTGCCTCCGACGATCGAGATCGTGATCCACGACAGCTCGGCGCACGGGTCGTATCCCTCGAGATCGGCGTGCTCGGTGTCCCACTGCACGTCGGACATGTTTTCGTCGTCGGGAGGGAAGGGCGGAGGCATCTGCGGCAGCGCGTCGGCGAGCGCCTGCTCGGCGTCGGTGTCGGCGCAGGCCGGGGCAGGGTCATCGGACGGGGTCTCTGATGGGGCGGCTGTCGGCGCTTCTGCTGCCGCCGTCGGGAACGGGGGCGCCTGCGGCGGCGTCGACGCGCATCCGGCGACGACGAGCGCGCATGCTGCGGCGAGCGCCGCGAGGATCCGCCGCGCCATCTATCTCAGCTCGCCCACGCTCGCGAGGGCCTGACGGATGAGCGTTCCGCGACCGCCCTCCATCTCTGCGGAGAGCGCGTCTGAGGCGGCCTCCTCGGGCGTCATCCAGGTGACCTCGAGCGCGTCCTGCCGGGGATCGCAGGTGCCGGTGACGGGTACGACGAACGCGAGCGAGACGGCGTGCTGGCGGTCGTCGTGGTACGGCGTGATGCCCGGCATCGGAAGGTATTCGGCGACGGTGAACGGCGTGGGCTGGGGCGGCACCTGCGGGAACGCCATCGGCCCGAGGTCATTCTCGAGGTGCCGGTACAGCGCATCGCGCACCGTCTCGCCGTGCCGGACGCGCCCCGACACGATCGTGCGCGTGAGCTCGCCGATGCTCGTCGAGCGCAGCAGGATGCCGATCTCGGTGACCTGGCCGGATCCGTCGGTTCTCACGGGAACCGCCTCGACATAGAGCATCGGCAGGCGCCGGCGCGCCTCGGCCAGCTCGACGTCGCTCAGCCACGCGGGGTTCGCGGATCCGCCGGGCACGCCGTTCAGACCGCTGAGGTCGCTCGGAACATCGTCGGGATCGGGATCAGGTGTGCGCACCGCCATGGCCTCACGCTACTCGGAACCGGTGACATTCGAGCGACGCGCAGGTGTCGGGTCGTCGATTCCGCTGCCGAGGCGACATGCGGCTCGCGTGTCGGTGGTTCGCGAGAAGATGGATGCATGCAGACGCCATCGCTCGACAACGACGCCGTCCTGTGGTCCGGATCCGCAGACGAGAAACCGCTCATCGTGTTCCTGCACGGCTACGGCGCAGACGAACGCGACCTGTTCTCGCTGCGCGACCATCTGCCCGACGCCTACGCCTACGCCGCGGTGCGGGCGCCGCTCGTGCCGCCGTTCCCGATGAGTGGGTACTCCTGGTACTCGATCGACGGGCTCTCGTCGCGCGATCCGGCCGCCGTCACCGCCGGCGCGACGCGGTTCATCGAGTGGCTCGAGACCACCGGTGCCGGTCGCGTCGGCCTCATCGGCTTCTCGCAGGGCGGTGCGATCGCGCTGCAGGCGATGCGGCTCGCGCCCGAGCGGTTCGACTTCGTGGTGAACCTCTCGGGGTACGCGGCAGGAGGATCCCTCGACGGAGATGAGGCGCTCATGCTCTCGCAGCCGCCGGTGTTCTGGGGCCGCGGATCCGCCGACGAGGTCATTCCGGCCGACGCGATCCTGCAGACGACCGAGTGGCTCCCCGCGCACAGCAGCCTCGTGGGGCGCGTCTATCCCGGCCTCGCTCATGCCGTGTCACCGCAGGAGATCGACGACGTGGCGCGGTTCCTGCAGAAGCAGCTGACGTAGCGGGTCAGTCGCGCGGGGCGTCGGGGCCGGGCGGGTCGTCAGCATCATCACCAGACGCATCACCGTCCAGCCCGTCGCCGCCGTCGCCGGATTCTTCGCTGTCCACACCATCTGCGTCATCACCGGACGCGTCGTCCGCACCGTCGGCGTCGTTACTGGACGCTTCGTTGTCCGAGCCGTCTGCGTCATCATCGGGCGCAACATCGTCCGAGCCGTCGCCGTCGTCCTCGGGTTCATCGCCCGAGCTCCCCAGCGCCATGGCGAAGGCGGCCGCGAGGCCGGCTCCGAGGGCCAAGAACGCCCAGTTGTCGAGCGCCACCGAGAACGAGACCCCCAGTGCCACCCCGAGAGCGATGCCCACACCCCAGTTGGGGGTGTAGGCGCTCCGCTTCGTATCGGTCATGGTCTCAGGCCGCGACGCCTCGTGCTGCGCGCTTGGCGTCGCGACGCGCGCGGTACTGGGCGTTGATCTTCGGCGCGTTCACGGCCGACAGGATCGAGCTGACGACCGCCGGTGCGAGGAGCATGAGGAAGATTGCGAGGTTCATGTCCCCCACGCTACGAACCCGGTGCGACGGCCACATCCACCCAGAGGAGGACTTTCCCTCCTCCCCCGCAAGGCGGATGCACGACTACGGCGCATCCGCCCTATTCCGGCCGCACGAACGCCGATCACGCGGTTCCACCGCCGAACTGCCGTCGCTGTGCATCGGCGTTGACAGAGGCCGGCGGGTGCGCGAACCACCGCCGAGGGCGGGCGACGCGCATCGCGCCGCCCGCCCTCGGCCTCTCGCTACTCGGAGCTGATCGCGTCGTAGGACACGGTCGACGTCGTGACGTCGCCGTTCTCGTCGGTCACCGTGATCTCCACGGATCCGGCTTCGACGTCCGCGGAGCGCGTGTGGAACGCCACCGTACGGGTCCCTCCTGCCCGCAGTCTCTGGAGCGTCTTGTTGCCGTGCGCTGACGAGATATCGACCGTGACCACGTCGTCGGAGCGGTTGGTCGCCGTAACGGTGAGCACCACCTTGCCGCCGACCCTTCGCGAGTCGACCTCAGCCGCGACCGGCGATTCCTCGACGGGCTCGGCATCAGGCGCTTCCGTGGTGTAGCGGATGGCCGGTGCTGCCGGCTTCTCCATCCCTTCACCGAGGAAGTAGCTCGTGTGCGGGGGCTGGTTGTAGGCCGACAGCTGCGTCGCGACCGCGGTGCGGTACATCGGATCCGACATGAGCGTGCGCAGCTTGTGCTCGGTCACATCGGCCGTTGTGAAGATGCGCAGCGCCGACGAGTCGGTCGTGCGGTAGACGAGTTCCTCGCGCCAGTCGCCGAAGAGGTCGGCCTGCAGTGCGGGGTTGCCCTTCGTACCGTTGTTCGTCAGCACCCCGTCGGGTGAGAAGATCGTCACCTCCTCGGCGTTCTCGTAGTCCCATTTCGAGACCACGGGCGCACCGGATCCGGCCTCTTCGTCGTAGCGATGATCGACGATCTCACTGAGCAGATCACCGTCCCACAGGCCGACGAAGTTCGCCGCAGGGATCGATTCGGAGATCAGCTCGCCGCTCGCGCTCTTCAGCTGGCCGACCGGCGAGTTCCAGGCAGCATCGCCGCCGACGGCCCATCCTTCAGCACCCTCGTGGCGCGGATCGATGTCGGCCATCGCTGCGCGGCCCGTGTCGACCTCGGCCGGGATGTCCCACAGGATCTCGCCTGTCGCCGCATCGCGGAAAGTCGCACCGCGGTTCTCGGAGCGGTCCATGTCCTCGTGCGCCGCGAACAGCTCGAGGCCGGGCCGCGAGGGGTCGAAGTCGCTCACGTGCAGAGCGTCGCCGTGTCCGAGACCCGTCGAGTACAGCCCGGTGCCGTCGTCATCGATCGTCGCGGATCCGTAGATGATCTCATCCTTCTGATCGCCGTCGACATCGGCCACATTCATGTTGTGGTTGCCCTGACCGAAGTAGTCGCCGTTGCCCGGTTCGGACGAATCGAACACCCACCGATTGGTGAGGTTCTCGCCGTCGAAGTCGTAGGCCGCGATGACCGCGCGCGTGTAGTACCCGCGGCTGAACACCACGCTCGGGTGCTCGCCATCGAGGTGAGCGACCGATGCGAGGAAGCGATCGACGCGGTTGCCGTATCCGTCTCCCCATGCCTCGACGTCGCCGCGCTCCGGGATGTAGTCGACCGTATCGACCGCGGCCCCCGTGGCTCCATCGAACACGGTGAGGTACTCCGGCCCCTGCAGGATGTAGCCATCCGTCGTGCGCCAATCAGCGTCAGAATCGCCGATGACGTCGCCCCTGCCGTCGACGGTGCCGTCGGCCGTCTTCACGAACAGCTCGGCGCGACCATCGCCGTTCGTATCAGCGAGCATCGGCTGCGAGTAGTGCGCGCCCGCGCGGATGTTGCGGCCCAGATCGATTCGCCACAGCTTCGTTCCGTCGAGTTCGTAGGCGTCGAGCATCACATTGCCCGTGTATCCCGCTTGCGAGTTGTCCTTCGCGTTGGTGGGATTCCACAGCAGCACGACCTCGTACTGGCCGTCACCGTCCAGGTCGCCCACGGTCACGTCGTTCGCCGTGTACTCGAAAGGCTGCCCGTCAGGCGTGTAGCCGCCCTCGGGCTTGTCGAGCGGCACATCGAGGAACTGGTCGCCCCACACGGCGAATTCGTCCGTCGCCCACGTCTCGCCGTCATCCGCGACCAGCGAGATGCGGTAGGTCGCATCGGCGGATCCGTCGGGGTCGACGAGGTTGGTACTGTCGGTGACCGGCTCATCAGTGATCCGCTCGCCGTCGCGGTACACGTGGAAGGCGACGTCGTCCGAATCGTCGCCGTTCATGCGCCATCCGAGGTACACGCCGCCGTCCTGTGCGACGGCGACCGGCTGGCGACCGATGCGCTCCGAGTCCCGCTCGAGCACGGTATCGGCCGGGGTCTCGAGCGACTCAGAGGCTTCTCCGGCGCCTCCGGCGTTGACGGCCTGCACGCGGTAGAAGTACGGCACCGTCGTGAGCACCTCGTCGTCGACGAAGGCTGCCTCATCGGTGCGTCCGACGACCTCGAATTCGCCGTCCGCGCTCTCGGCGCGGCTGACCAGGTAGAACAGCGCGCCGTCGGTCTCATCCCACGAGATCGTGACGCCGCGTGCTTCCATACTGTCGATGGCGAGGCCAACGGGCGCCTCGGGAACCGCGATATCGGGGTCGATCACGTCGACGTCAACGGCGGGCGACGGCACCGATTCGTGGGAACCCACCACCGCGGCGACCGCATACGAGTACGTGGTGCCGGCAACGGCCGTGTCGTCGGCAGCCTGTGACGCGTCGGTCTCGGCGACGAGCTCGGTGTCCCCATCGGGCCCGGTGCGGTACACGCGGTACGAGTCGGCGTCAGCCGTCTCCTCCCAGCTGAGCGACACTGTTCCCGTCGCGTCCGCGATGTCCACACCGTCGGCCACGAGGCCCTGCGGAGCGACTAGGATCGGTGTGATCTCGAGCCCGTTGAGGTGGCCCGTCTGCCCCGTGATCCGCAGCGTGAGCTGGCCGTCCTCGACGACGATGCTCTCGAAGACCTTCTCAGCGGCGCCGCGGCTGGCCGAGACACCGCCGTAGTCGCGGCCCTCGATCTCCACGTTGGTGCGCACGGTGCCGAGCAGGTCGCCGACCGTCACGCTCGCCGAGTACTCACCGTTCGGAACGTCGACGACGAACTCGTACTCACCGTCGAAGAAGGCGACGAAATCTCGCGCGACGTCGTCCAGCTCGGCTCCGCGGTCACGGTCGATCATGCCAGTCGAATCGACGATCCCGAAGCCGCGCTCAGCGTCGTAGACCGTCTCGAGGGTGACCTCGTCGAAGCCGTCGGCCACGGCGGACCCCACGGGTCCGAAATCGTATCTGTATGCCGCGACGCGCGTCGTCGCGGTCACGATCGCGCTCGCCTCGCCTTCGCCGAGGCCGTTGGCGGCGGCGACCCGGAAGTCATACGGCGCGCCCTCGTCAAGCCCAGAGATCGCCGCCTGCGGGATCGTCGATGTTCCCGCCAGCACGAAGTCGCCGGATCCGCCCGGTGCTCGGTATATCCGGTAGATGTCGGCGTCGGGTGCCTCGTCCCACGTGAGGTTCACCGAGGAGCCGGTCGTGCCGGCCACTGTCAGACCCTCGGGCGCTGCCGGAACGGCTTCCGGCGTCGGCACCTCGACCGCGTCCGAGATCGGCAAGGCGAAGTCGGCGACGTCGAGCGCGACGAGGCGCGCCATCTGGATCGCGCCGTACTCCTGGAAATGTGTGTCGTCCTGCGTGCCATCGGGACGATTCGGGTAGACGCCCGCGGGAACGTGCAGGAACACCGACTTCGCGTCCTCCACGCCGATCTCATCGAGATACGCCCGGCTCGAGGATGACAGGTCGACGAGTGGCACCTCGAGCTCTGCGGCGACATCTTTCGTCGCCTGCACGTACTCGGGGAAGCTCTCATTGAATACGCCGGCCTCGGCGTCATAATCGAGGCGGTTGACGGGCGTCACCAGGATCGGGGTGCCCTCGCGCTGGCGCGTGCCCTCGACGTAGATCTTCAGGTACTCGCGAAAATCTTCAGGGCTGGTGTACCGGTCGGGAACCGACTCCGTGGCGTCGTTGTGACCGAACTGCGTGAACACGTAATCACCTGGACGCACCGCGCGCAGGACGGTGTCGAGACGCCCCTGCTCGACGAATGAGCGTGAGCTGCGGCCGCCGATCGACTGGTTGTCGACCACGACGTCCTCAGTGAGGAAGCGGTCGAACATCTGACCCCACCCGGCCTGGGGTTCCCAGTACGGGTCGTACGTCTGCATCGTCGAGTCGCCGGTGAGGTATGCCGTGGGCACCGCGGCGGCGTCGCGCGCGGGGTGCGGGGTGATCTCGATTGCGGAAATGTTCGGAGTCTCGCCCGTGAACGTGAACGTCATCTGACCATCAACCAGCGCAATGTCGTAGCTCATCTCGAGGAACTCACCCGTTGCTCGCTGCGTGGGCTGCACTTTCTCCATGAACTCGCTCAAGATGGCGATGTCGGTCGGGCCCTCGGTATCGCCCGCGATGAGCGACACCGTGTAGTCGACGTTGTCGAGGTCGACGACGAAGCTGGCTTCTTTGGGCGTCACGAAGTCTCCGCGCAGGGCATCGCCGCCGCGGTCCGTCGCGGTGACTGTTCCTCCCTCGACGAAGCCGTAGCCGGCCTCGGGCGTGTACCGGGTGTCGGCATTCACGGCCGTGTAGCCATCGGCAGTCGCTCCCGATCCGAAGTCGAACCGCACGGTCTCGCTCACTGCGGGTGACGCGGGAGCGCTGGCGAATGCCGCGCCGCCCGTGACAGCGAAGCCGCTGACGATGAGCGCCGCAGCCGCGGAGCTGCTGATGAGTCGTGTGGTCGTGCGCCGGGGTCTCCTGTGGGAGCCGTCGGCGCGCAGAAATGCGCTGGACATCCGATCCTCTCTGATCACTGTGCGTCGGCATCGGCGCCGACGCATCGCCCATCTGTGGGCACGCTGGCCACCGGCTGCGGCACAAGCCGCGCGGTTGGGAAAGCGCTACCCCAGAACCTAGTGAGACGTTTCAAGTCCGTCAAGGCAATTCACAGAATCAGGCACGAGGCCCGCCACCGCGGACAGTCACGGGCCGAGCGAAGTGCTCGGAGCACGGACGCACAGCCCCTTCCTCCCCCGCGAGGCGGATGCACGACTACGGCACATCCGCCCTTCTCCAGCCGCACAGACGCCGATCACGCGGTTCCACCGCCGAACTGCCGTCGTTGTGCATCGGCGTTGACAGAGGCCGGCGTGTGCGCGTACTGTTTCACCGGTCCTGTCCCCGACGATCGGAACGAACTGGTGTGGATCTTCGCGTAATCACGCGCTGACCTCCCTCATTCTTCGAGGCATCCTCAGCGCATCGCGCTGATCTGCCGATCGTTCTTCGCTCTCGCGATCATGCGCGCCATCCCGCTATGGCCCTGCGCGAGCGATGCTCGGCGCGGGCACGACACTTCGGAGGCACCATGCCCGCACTGACCTTTGACCATGTCTCGTTCTCGTGGCCCGACGGATCGGTCGCGCTCGAGAACGTGTCCGGCACCTTCAGCACAGGGAGGACCGGGCTCGTCGGACGCAACGGATCCGGCAAGTCGACACTGCTGAAGCTCGCCGCCGGCCTGCTCGCTCCTTCGAACGGGCGCATCCACACTGACGACGGCGAGGTCGCGCCCGCGCCTGGGTCCGCCCGGCTTCCGGTGAACGATCGCGTCGCTCTGCTCCCCCAGAACCTCACCCTCGACACCGGCATGCGCGTCGCCGAACTGCTCGGCGTCGCCCGCGCGCTCGACGCCGTGCGGGCGATCGCCGACGGCGACGCGTCGCCGCAGCGCTTCGACGAGGTCGGCGACGACTGGGACGTCGAGGCCCGCGCCGTCGCCGCGCTGGCCGAGTCCGGACTCGAGCCCCGCATGCTCGACCGCACGGTGGGCGCGCTCTCGGGCGGCGAAGCGATGCTCGCCGCGCTCACGGGGATCCGCCTCGCCGGAACGCCCGTCACCCTGCTCGACGAGCCGACCAACAACCTCGACCGCGAGGCGCGGCACCGCGTGCACGACATGGTGCGCTCGTGGCGCGGGGCGCTCGTCGTGGTCTCGCACGATCTCGAGCTGCTCGAACTCATGGACGAGACCGCCGAGCTGCATGAACATATGTTCACTACGTTCGGAGGGCCGTACTCCGCATGGCGCGAGGCGCTCGAGGCCGAGCAGGAGAACGCCGCGCAGGCCGTCGCCGACGCGAAGAAGGCGATGGCGAAGGAGAAGCGGCAGCGCATCGAGCTCGAGACCAAGATCGCCCGGCGCAATCGCGCGGGGAAGAAGAAGGCCGAAACGCTGCCGCCGATCGTCGCGAACGCCTACAAGAGGCGTGCGGAGGAGTCGGCGGGCCGACTGCGCATCGAGGCCCGGGAGAAGGAGGGATCCGCGGCCGCCGCCCTCGACGCGGCCGATCGCCGCGTGCGCAACGACGACTCCATCGTGTTCGACCTGCCGGATCCGCATGTCGCGGCGGGCCGGCGGATCCTCACCCTCGGCGACGGCGAGCGCGAATGGATCGTGCAGGGGCCCGAGCGCGTCGCGCTCGTCGGCCCGAACGGCGCCGGCAAGACCTCCTTGCTGCGGGCGCTGCTCGACCTCCCGACGCACAAGTACGGCACATCCGAGCCCGATCCGCAGGAACCCACCCCGCATGACGGGGATCCGGACCCGAACTGCCGTACTCATGCATCGGACGACGACGAACCGCCGGCCTGGCGCCGGTGTGCGGAGGCGTCGGAGCTGCACACCGACCGGGTCGCGTTCCTGCCGCAGCGGCTCGACGGGCTCGACGACGCGGCCTCGGCGATCGAGGTCGTGCAGCGGGCGGCGCCGCACGTGCCCGACCGCGAGCTGCGCAACAGGCTGGCCCGATTCCTGATCCGGGGCGATGCGGTGCACCGACCGATCGGATCCCTGTCGGGCGGCGAGCGCTTCCGCGTCGCGATCGCGCGGCTGCTGCTGGCAGATCCGCCCCCGCAGCTGCTCGTGCTCGACGAGCCGACCAACAACCTCGACATCGACACGGCCCAGCACCTGCGCGAGGCGCTCGGCGCCTATCGCGGGGCCGTGCTCATCGTCAGCCACGATCAGCCGTTCCTCACCGACCTCGCGCCCGACCTCACGCTCGAGCTGCGACGCGACGGTCTGACGGAGAGACCCGAGTGACCGAGGCCCTGGCGGTGCGCGAGCGGCGGCCGCTAGCCTTGCGCCATGAGATTCGGTGCATTCCTCCCGCAGGGCTGGCGCTTCGACCTGGTCGGCATCGACCCGTCCGAGCAGTGGAACACGATGCGGCACCTCGCGCAGCGCGCCGACAACGGTCCGTGGGAGTCGATCTGGGTCTACGACCACTTCCACACCACGCCGGTTCCCAGCGACGAGGCGACGCACGAGGCATGGACGCTCATGTCGGCCTTCGCCGCGTCGACATCGCGCGTGCGCATCGGCCAGATGTGCACCTGCATGGGCTACCGCAACCCGGCCTACCTCGCCAAGGTCGCCGCCACCGTCGATCACGTGGCGGCGGGCCGGCTCGAGATGGGCATCGGCGGCGGCTGGTACGAGCACGAGTGGAACGCGTACGGCTACGGGTTCCCCGAGATCGGCGACCGGCTGCGCGCGCTGCGCGAGGGCGTCGAGATCATGAAGCAGGCCTGGGAGACCGGAACCGCGACGCTCGACGGCCGCTACTTCCAGGTCGACGGCGCGATCGTCCGGCCCCGGCCGATCCAGCGCCCCGGCATTCCGTTCTGGATCTCGGGCGGCGGCGAGAAGGTCACGCTGCGCATCGCCGCGCGCTACGCCCAGTACACGAATTTCGCGGGCGGCAGGATCGAGGAGTTCCAGCAGAAGAGCGACGTGCTGCGCAGCCACTGCGACGCCGTCGGGCGCGACTTCTCCGACATCGTGCGCTCGACGAACAACAACGTGGTCATCGGCGAGACCGACGCCGAGGTCGCCGAGCGCCTGGCCGTGATCAGCGACCGCGTGCAGCGCTACGCCCCCGAGGCGCACGACAAGATCATGGCGGCGTACGGCCCGAACAACCCGACGGTCGGCACCGTCGAACAGGTCACCGAGCACCTCGCCGCCCTGCAGCGCGTCGGCGCCGACTACACGATCAGCTACTTCCCCGAGCTCGCGTACGACACGAGCGGCGCGGAACTGTTCGAGCAGAAGGTCATTCCGGAACTGTCGTGACGCGCTTCCGGTGACGCGAATGGATCCTCGCCGCGCGGAAGAGGATTCATTCGCGTCACCGGAGTCACGGGGCCGCACTCACACGCGGTGGATCGGCCACGTCTCCCCCGCCGCGAAGCTCGCGGCGACGAGTGCCGCCGTCGCGAGCACGACTCCGAGGTCGAGCCATCCGTACCGCAGCCCGGCGATGCGGATCTTCCGACCGCGGCCGTCGATCGTCGCGAACGTGAAGCCGCGCGCCTCGAGCGCCTCGACCGTCGTGCGCACCGATTTCGCGGTGTTGAGGAAGATCGGGTAGAACGCCTTCACGACGAGCGTCCCCCAGTGCGCGAGGTGCCGCCACCCGAAGAGACCGGGCTTCGCGGGCGGCAGCTGCCGCAGCCGGTACCCCTCCATCACGGTCGAGAACTCCTCGACGAGGATCGGCATCATGCGGTAGCCGTACGAGACCGCGAAGGCGATCGTCGGCGGGCACCGGAGCGCGAGCAGCGCATCCGAGAGCTTCTCCGGATCGAGCGATACGAACGCCGCGAGGCTCGCGAGCGACACGACGCCGATCTTCGCCGTGACCTCCGTCAGCGCGACGAACGTCGTGAAGTCGCCGCCGAACACCGTCGCAGCCAGCACGAGATAGACCAGCTCGAAGCCGAGGCCGATCACGAACAGCCCGAGCACGAGCGGGCCGACGCGCGCGAACGCGACCGACAGGGCGCCGAGCAGGAACAGGCAGCCGACGGTCGTGAGGTTGTGCGTGAACCACGGCGCGAGCGCGAGCATCAGGTACCAGCCGAGCACGGCGCGCGGATCCATCGCGGCGAACAGTCCGCCGCGCGTCGAGTAGGCGGTGCGGATGAGCTCGAGCTTGATCCACTCGACGCTCAGCACGTCGCGCTGCTTGCGCACGACGCTCATGCGCTCGCCCCGATCTTCGTGAGGCACGCATCGAACTCGTCGACCGTGAGCGGCAGCGGATCCATGCCGAGCTGCTTTCCGAGCAGAACGACCTGCGGCGGCACGAGCCGGGCCGCCTCGAGCAGCGCGTCGTCGGCGAAGAGCTCGCGCGGCGCGCAGTCGGCGACGATGCGGCCGCCCTCGAGCGCGACCACGCGGGTGGCCCACTCCGCGACGAGATGCATGTCGTGGGTGGCGATCACAGCGCACGAGATCTGCCCGCTCAGCTCGGTGAGCATCGCGATCACGTCGTCGCGGCTCGCGACGTCGAGGCTCGCAGTGGGCTCGTCGAGCAGCAGCAGCTCGGGGCGCATCGCCAGGCCGATCGCGAGCGTCGCGCGGCGCTGCTGACCGCCCGACAGGGTGCGGCCGTCGCGGTCGGCGAACTCCGTGAGGCGCACGCGGTCGAGGATCCTGCCCACGACCTCGTCGGTCGCCGGGTCGCGACGGCTGCGCGGGAACAGCTCCACGTCGTCGCGCACGCGCGGCTTCAGGAACATGCGCTCGGGATGCTGATAGAGGTACGCGGCGCGCTCGGCGAGCCGCCCGGCCCGCTTCGATCGCGTGTTGTCTCCGGCGAGGAAGACGTCGCCCGAGCGCGGCACCTGAATGCCGGCGAGCAGCCGCATGAGCGTGGTCTTGCCCGCCCCGTTGCCGCCGATGAAGGCGACGCGGTCGCCCTCGTGCAGCGCGAGGTCGAGATCGCGGATCACGGGCTCGACCTCGCCCGAGACGCTGCGGAAGCCGTGCGTCACACCGCGCGCCTCGGCGACGACCTGCGCCTCTGCCGCGTCCGATCGCGGTACGAGGGCGGCATGCCCGCGCACCTCGAGGCCCGCCTCGCGCAGCAGGGCGGCGGCTTCGGGGACGCCGCGCGCGACCTCGCCG
>DXAM01000051.1 GCA_019117025.1 Candidatus Microbacterium stercoravium
CCGCGGCTGATCGAGCAGTTCTGGGGGCCCGAGACGTATCCGGCGCGCTTCTCCCGGCACGACATGCATCCCGGCGGCCAGAGCCGGTACGAGATGACGGGACCTGCGGGCGAGAAGTCGCGCGGCTACTGGGAGTTCCTCTCCGTGGACCGGCCGAACTCGTTCGAGGTGCTCGATGGGTTCGCGGGCGACGACGGCGAACCTGACAGCGACATGCCCCGCATGCGCATAGTCTTCGCGTTCGAAGAGACCGCGGAGGGATCGCGGCTCACGGCCACGACCCACTTCAACAGCCTCGCGGAGCTCGAACAGCTCGTCGGTATGGGCATGATCGAGGGCACGAAGTCGGCGATGAGCCAGATCGACGCCGTGCTCGCCGACCTGACGACTCTTGCCGCTGATCTCCCGGCGCACGCGCAACAGCTGTCCGATACCGCGGTGCGCATCTCGCGCGTCATCCGCGGATCCGTGAGCGATGTGTGGCGCGCCCACCACGATGCCGATCTGCTGAAGCGGTGGATGCTCGGTCCCGACGGATGGGAGATGACGGATGTGACGCCGCCCGCCGGAGCGGGATCCGCCTTCGTCTATCGGTGGGCGCCGCTCGGCAGTACCGAAGGCGAGCCGTTCAGCATCGCCGGTGAGGTGCGCGCCTCGCATCCCGAGAACCGCTGGGTGCACACCGAGCGCATGGAGGGATTCGACGGCGAGACGCTCAACGAGACGACGCTCACCCCTGTTGCGGGCGGCACGCTGCTGGTGACCGTCATCACCTACGAGAGCACGCAGATGCGAGACGCGGTGCTCAGCACGGGGATGGTCGACGGCATGGAGGCCAGCTACTCGCGGATCGAGAGGATTCTCGCCTGAGCACCCAGCCGGGCAGGGTAGTATCGCCCTATCAGGCGCTGATCCGGCCATCACCGGGGAGCTCGCGGAAGAACGGCTGTGCGCAGCCCAGTAGAACCGCGCGGGGCAGGCCCGTCACAGCCGCTGTGAGAGGGGCATCCCTGACGGGGTGCAAGGCGGGGTGGTACCGCGGCTGGCAGCAGTCGTCCTCGCAGTTCGAGCCCTGACGAACTGCTGGAGTGAGATGACCTACCCGAAGAGCGCATTCGGAACCGCCGCCGACGCCGTCACGCCGTCCCCGAGCTTCCCCGCCATCGAGCGCGAGGTGCTTGATTTCTGGGAGCGCGACGACACGTTCCAGGCCTCGCTCGCCCAGCGCGACGGCGCCGAGGAGTGGGTCTTCTACGACGGCCCGCCGTTCGCGAACGGGCTGCCGCACTACGGCCACCTGCTCACGGGGTATGCGAAGGACCTCTTCCCGCGGTTCCAGACGATGCGCGGCAAGAGAGTCGATCGCGTCTTCGGCTGGGACACGCACGGCCTGCCGGCCGAGCTCGAGGCGATGAAGCAGCTCGGCATCACCGAGAAGAGCGAGATCGAGCAGATGGGCATCGACGCGTTCAACGCGAAGGCCCGTGAATCGGTGCTCTCCTACACGCGCGAGTGGGAGGAGTACGTCACACGGCAGGCGCGCTGGGTCGATTTCGAGCACGGCTACAAGACGCTCGACATCACGTTCATGGAGAGCGTGCTGTGGGCGTTCAAGCAGCTGCACGAGAAGGGCCTGGCGTACGAGGGCTACCGCGTGCTGCCGTACTGCTGGCGCGACCAGACGCCGCTCAGCAACCACGAGCTGCGCATGGACGACGACGTCTACAAGATGCGGCAGGATCCCTCGGTCACGGTCGGCTTCCCGCTGACCGGCGAGAAGGCGGCGGCCCTCGGGCTGGAGGGCGTGACGGCGCTCGCGTGGACGACGACGCCGTGGACGCTGCCCACCAACAGCGCGCTCGCGGTCGGACCGGCGATCGACTACGCGGTCGTACCCGTCGGCCCGGAGGGGGCGAAGGAATCGTTCGCGGGGGGATCCGTGCTCATCGCGGACGACCTGCTCGCGGGCTATGCGAAGGACCTCGGATACGCCGACGCCGACGGGGCGCGCGCGGCGATCGCCCGCACGCTCACGGGATCCGAGCTGGGCGGGGTGCGCTACGAGCCGCTCTTCGACTACTTCGCCGACACCGCGAAATGGGGAACCGAGAACGCGTGGCAGGTGCTCGTCGACGATTACGTCACGACGAGCGACGGCACGGGCATCGTGCACCAGGCGCCTGCTTACGGTGAGGACGACAAACGCCTCTCGGATCTCGCGGGCATCCCGACGATCGTCTCGGTCGGCGACGACGGTCGCTTCCTCGATGTCGTGTCCGACTTCGCCGGCCAGCTGTGGCTCGATGCGAACATGGACATCGTGCGCCGCCTGCGCACCGACGGCTGTCTGCTGCGGCTGCAGTCGTACGAGCACAGCTACCCGCACTGCTGGCGCTGCCGCAACCCCCTCATCTACAAGGCCGTCTCGAGCTGGTTCATCCGCGTCACCGACGTCAAGGACGACATGATCGCGGCGAACGAGCAGATCACGTGGACGCCCGAGAACGTCAAGCACGGCCAGTTCGGCAAGTGGCTCGAGGGCGCGCGGGACTGGTCGATCAGCCGCAACCGGTACTGGGGCTCGCCCATTCCCGTGTGGAAGTCGGACGACCCGAACCACCCGCGCGTCGACGTCTACGGCTCCCTCGCCGAGCTCGAGCGCGACTTCGGCGCGCTTCCGACCAACGACGCGGGCGAGGTCGACCTGCACCGGCCCTACATCGACGACCTGACGAGGCCGAACCCGGACGACCCGACCGGCCGCTCCACGATGCGCCGCATCGAGGACGTGTTCGACGTCTGGTTCGATTCCGGCTCGATGCCGTTCGCGCAGGTGCACTACCCGTTCGAGAACAAGGACTGGTTCGACTCGCACGCGCCGGCCGACTTCATCGTCGAGTACATCGGGCAGACCCGCGGCTGGTTCTACGTCATGCACGTGCTCTCGACGGCGCTGTTCGGGCGGCCGGCGTACACCGGGGTGAGCTGCCACGGCATCGTGCTCGGCAGCGACGGCCAGAAGATGTCGAAGTCGCTGCGCAACTATCCCGACGTGTCGGAGGTGCTCGACCGCGACGGATCCGACGCCATGCGCTGGTTCCTGATGTCGTCGAGCGTGCTGCGCGGCGGCAACCTCTCGGTGACCGAGGAGGGGATCCGTCAGGGCGTGCGCGAGTTCCTGCTGCCCCTGTGGAACTCGTGGTACTTCTTCTCGACCTACGCGAACGCCGCCGGCGGCTACGAGGCCGAGTGGCGCACCGACTCGACCCATGTGCTCGACCGGTACATCCTCGCGCTCACGGGCGACCTCGTGCGCGATGTCGCCGCAGACCTCGACGCGCTCGATTCGACGACGGCCGCGGGGCGGCTGCGCGACTTCTCCGAGGCGCTCACAAACTGGTACATCCGTCGCTCGCGCGACCGCTTCTGGGGCGATGTCTCGGCGGATCCGGCGAGCCGTGAGGCCTTCGACACGCTCTACACCGTGCTCGAAACGCTGTGCCGCGTCGCGGCGCCCCTCATCCCGCTCGTGTCCGAGCGCGTATGGCAGGGGCTGACCGGCCTGCGCAGCGTGCACCTGACGGACTGGCCGGACGCCGCGGCGTTCCCCGTCGCTGAAGACATCCGAGCCGCGATGGACGCCGTGCGCGAGGTGTCGTCCGTGTCGAACGCCCTCCGCAAGAAGGAGAAGCTGCGCGTGCGGCTGCCGCTCGCGAAGCTGACGGTCGTCGTCGCCGGATCGGCCGGTCTCGGCCAGTTCGAAGACATCCTGCGCGATGAGCTGAACGTCAAGGCGGTCGAGCTCGACGAGCTCACCGACGACACCGCCGAGGCGTACGGCATCACGCACCGCCTCACGGTCAATGCCCGCGCGATCGGACCGCGCCTCGGAAAGCAGGTGCAGCAGGTGATCAGGGCATCGAAGTCGGGGGACTGGTCGGACACGGACGGCGTCGTCACTGCGGGCGGCATCGAGCTCATCCCCGGCGAGTACGATCTCGCGCTCGACACGTCTGCGCGTCCGGCCGGCGAGGCGATCGCCACGCTGCCGAGCGGCGGCTTCGTGATCCTCGACACCGAGACCACCCGCGAGCTGGAGGCCGAGGGCCTCGCGCGCGACCTGATCCGGGCCGTGCAGGACACGCGCAAGCAGGCCGGCTTCGATGTGTCCGACCGCATCCGCCTGCAGCTGGAGTTCGCCTCCGAGGCCGATCGCGCCGCGGTATCTGAGGCATGGGAGGTCGCGGGCGTGGCGCGCGAGACCCTCGCGACGACGACGGCGATCGGCGAGGGGACCGATGGCGCCGAGTTCGTCCACACCGTCGCCGCTGGCACGTACGCCAACACGGGCGACGTGTCGATCGCCGTGACACGGCAGGAGGTCGCTCCGTGACCGATGCGAGCGCGCGCGCAGACGCCGTATACGACAAGCTCGTCGCCCGAGCCGGCGAGGCCTGGGTCGAGCCCCGGCTCGAGCGCACGGCGCGGATCCTCGAGTACCTCGACAACCCTCAGCGCACCTATCGCGTCGTGCACATCACGGGCACGAACGGCAAGACGTCGACGGCGCGCATCATCGAGTCGCTCGTGCGCGCGCACGGGCTGCGCACCGGCCTGTTCACCAGCCCCCACCTCGTGCGGTTCACGGAGCGGATCCTGATCGACGGAGAGCCGATCGCCGATGAGGCGGTCGTCGATGCGTGGGACGAGATCGAACCGTTCATCGGCCTCGTCGATGCCGAGCTCGCAGCCGAAGACCAGAACCCGCTGACGTACTTCGAACTGCTCACCGTGCTCGCCTTCGTGGCCTGCGCCGATGCCCCCGTCGACGTCCTCGTGCTCGAGGTCGGGATGGGCGGGGCCTGGGACTCGACGAACACGGCCGATGGCGACGTCGCGGTGTTCAGCCCGATCGACGTCGACCACGCGGCGCGCCTGGGCGAGACGCCGGAGCAGATCGCCGAGGTGAAGGCCGGCATCATCAAGCGCGGCGCGCGCGTCGTCTCGGCTCGC
The DNA here is from genome assembly GCA_019117025.1 of Candidatus Microbacterium stercoravium. Taxonomy (GTDB): domain Bacteria; phylum Actinomycetota; class Actinomycetes; order Actinomycetales; family Microbacteriaceae; genus Microbacterium; species Microbacterium stercoravium. The sequence goes on from DXAM01000051.1 coordinate 5,014, forward strand.
CAATCGGCGCCGGTCGCCGCTGTGCTGCGGCGCGTCGCGGGGGAGGTCGGCGCCGAGATCGCGTTCGCGGGCGGTGAGTTCGACCTGGAGGACGCGAAGCTCGCGGTGGGCGGTCAGATCGTGCGCGTGCGCGGGCTCGCCGACTCCTATGCCGACGAGTACCTGCCGCTGTACGGCCGCCATCAGGGCGAGAACGCGGCGCTCGCGATCGCCGCGGTCGAATCGCTGATCGGAGACGGACGTCAGCGCATCGCCGATGACGTCCGCACCGAGGGCTTCGCGGCGGCGACGTCGCCGGGCAGGCTGCAGCTGATCGGCACCGAGCCGACGGCGCTCGTCGACGGGGCGCACAATCCGCACGGCGCGCGCGCTCTCGTCGCGGCGCTGGGCGAGTACTTCGATTTCGACGAGTGGGGCGTGGTGCTCGGCGCGATGGCGGACAAGGACATCCCGGGCCTCATCCGCGAGCTCGTGCCCGTCACGACGCACCTGTTCGCGACCGAGGCAGATTCGGAGCGGTCGGCGTCGGCGGACGAGGTCGCTGACGCGGCCGAGGTCTCGGGCCTGCGCCCGACGGCCCATCCGAACATCGTGGACGCGATGGACGCCGCGCGGGAATGGGCAGCCGAGGGGGAAAAGCGCGCGATCGTGGTCGCGGGATCCATCCTGCTCGGCGGCGAGGCGATCGCCCTCGCCCGTGTGGAAGGGTGGAAACGATGACCGATCACGCCTCTGGCGCCGCTGCGCCGCGCCGCTACCGCCCCCTGCCCGAGAAGGTCGGGTCGGTCGTGCTCGGCTTCGAATCGATCGTCGTGTTCCTCGCAGGGCTCGTGATCTACGGTCTCGGCGCGCTCGACGGCCGGCTGCCCGACTGGTGGGGCGTCGTCGCGGGATCGGTGATGTTCGTCGTCACGCTCGCCGCGAGCGGCACGCTGCGCTGGGCGTGGGGCCGCATCCTCGGGTGGGCGATCCAGCTCGTGGTGGCGCTCGGCGCATTCTTCGTGCCGTCGATTCTGCTGATCACGATCGTGTTCGGCGCGCTGTACGCCTACGCGATGATCGGCGGATCCAAGATCGAGCGCCGTGTGCAGGCGCAGCGGCGCGCGCAGGACGGGTAGATTTATGGGCATGACTTCTGAACAGACCCTGGTCCTCGTCAAGCCCGATGGCGTGCGCCGCCAGCTCACCGGCGAGATCCTCGCTCGCATCGAGCGCAAGGGATATGAGATCGTCGATATCCGCAAGTTCACGCCCGAGCGGGCCCTGCTGGCCGAGCACTACGCCGAGCACGAGGGCAAGCCCTTCTACGAGCCGCTCGTCGAGTTCATGCTGTCGGGCGACGTCGTGGCCGTGCGCGTGGCCGGCGACCGCGTCATCGAGGGGTTCCGCTCGCTCGCGGGCACCACGGATCCGACGACGGCCGCACCCGGAACCATCCGCGGCGACCTCGGGCGCGACTGGGGCCTGAAGGTGCAGCAGAACCTCGTGCACGGCTCCGACTCGCCCGAGTCGGCGGCGCGCGAGCTCGCCCTCTGGTTCGACTGACCGCATCACGAAGAAGGCGCCTGGTGATCACCAGGCGCCTTCTTCGTGCGCGTCAGCCGAAGATCGATGTGAGCAGGTTCAGGCGGAGCACGGCGGCGATCGCGATGACGAGGAACGAGACGGTGACGAGCAGCGGAAGCCATCCCATCAGCGTGTCGGCGAGCTTGCGCGCGCCGCGGCCGAGGGGGATCGCCCCGATGCGCACGGCGTGCAGCAGCACCGCGTAGAACGACGGGATCGTCACAGCCCACGTCACCATGCACCACGGGCAGAGCGTGCCGAGGCGGAAGATGCTCTGGAAGATGAGCCAGCACACGAAGCCGAACGCGAGCGTGTGGCCCAGCGCGTAGAGCGCCCAGAACCACTTCGCGAACCGCGCCCCCGAGAGAAGCGCCATGCCGACGACGAGCGGCGCCATCCAGCAGATGAGCCCGATGAGCGGGTTCGGGAACCCGAATGCCGAGCCCTGCCATGATTCGAGGTTCGCCGAGCATTGGAAGATCGGCGAGAAGTTGCAGGCCGGAACGAAGTCGTCATCCTGCATGCTGCGGATGTCGTCCATCGTCAGGGCGAACGCCGCGACGAGACCGGTGACACCGGCGAAGATGAGCCAGATGGCGAGGGCTGTGGGCCGTTTCGTCGTCGCGACTGTCATGGATACAGTCTTGCACTGCTTCGCCGAGGGCGACGCGCCGGAGTCGTTCTGCGACAGATGGATGCGAGATCGAGAGCGGATGATGCGATAATGGGGCCAGAAGACTTCGGAGCAATGGATGCTCCGCGCGGCATGAGTCCCCGAGATCTGCCGCTGATCAATGAGAAGTTGCCTCGCTACACGACAGGCAGCACGATTTTCACGGGTGAGAAACCGCCTGTGCAGGGAGTTCGCCAGAAATGGCCGAAGACAACAACAACGCAACCAGTGCACGAAGCGAGAAGACCCCCTCCGACGAGGCGCACATCGAGTCCGCCGAATCGGTCGCGGCGACGGAGCAGACGGCCCGCACGGCGTCCGATGGGAGCTCCGGTCCGACGCCCTCGAACGACGACAAGCCTGAGATCCCGACGGCCGTCGGCCTCGGCCTGATCGAGGAGAACTTCGTCTCGCGGGTCTCGACGGTGCTCAACTTCTATGCGCCCGACGTGCGGCTGCTGCCGCCGATGCCGGCATTCCATGACGACGATGACGACGACGTCGATCGTCGGGGGGAGGGCAACCGCTCGTCCCGTCGCCGGCGGCGCCGGGGCAGCGACCGCCCGTCGAACCATGATCGCGACCACGACTCCTCCCGCGAGCCGCGCAGCCGTGCGCGCGTGGCCGAGGTCGTCACCGAACCGCAGCGCATCAAGGGCTCGACGCGCCTCGAGGCGAAGAAGCAGCGCCGCCGCGACGGGCGTGACGCGGGCCGACGCCGCTCGGTCGTGACCGAGGCGGAGTTCCTCGCGCGCCGCGAGTCGGTCGACCGCCAGATGGTCGTGCGCGCGAAGCAGAACCGCACTCAGATCGGGGTGCTCGAAGACGGTGTGCTCGTCGAGCACTACGTGGCCCGCGCGCAGGAGGCGTCGCTCATCGGCAACGTCTACCTCGGGCGCGTGCAGAACGTGCTGCCGTCGATGGAGGCGGCGTTCGTCGACATCGGGCGCGGCCGCAATGCGGTGCTGTACTCGGGCGAGGTCGACTGGGACGCCGTGGAGACGGGCAACCAGCCGCGCCGCATCGAGCTGGCGCTCAAGCCGGGCGACAAGGTCCTGGTGCAGGTCACGAAGGATCCGGTGGGGCACAAGGGCGCGCGTCTGACGAGCCAGGTGTCGCTGCCGGGCCGCTACCTCGTGTACGTGCCCGGCGGATCCGTGAACGGCATCTCGCGCAAGCTCCCCGACACCGAGCGCGCCCGGCTGAAGAAGATCCTCAAGAAGGTGCTTCCCGAGCACGCCGGCGTGATCGTGCGCACGGCCGCCGAGGGGGCCACGGAGGAACAGCTCACGCGCGATGTCACGCATCTCGCGCAGCAGTGGGAGCACATCCAGAAGCAGGTCGAGAAGGGCGCGGCCCCCAAACAGCTGCACAGCGAGCCCGACCTGCTCGTGAAGATCGTGCGCGACGTCTTCAACGAAGACTTCCAGAAGATGGTCATCCAGGGCGCCGAATCGCATCAGACGATCACGGGCTACCTCGAGGCGGTGGCCCCCGACCTGCTCGAGCGCGTCGAGTCGTACGAGGGCGACGCCGATCCGTTCGATGAGTACCGCATCACGGAGCAGATCGAGAAGGCGCTCGACCGCAAGGTCTGGCTGCCGTCGGGCGGTTCGCTGGTCATCGACCGCACCGAGGCGATGACGGTCGTCGACGTCAACACGGGCAAGTTCGTCGGATCCGGCGGAAACCTCGAAGAGACGGTGACGAAGAACAACCTCGAGGCGGCGGAAGAGATCGTGCGCCAGCTGCGGCTGCGCGACATCGGCGGCATCATCGTCGTCGACTTCATCGACATGGTGCTCGAGTCGAACCGCGACCTCGTGCTGCGCCGCCTCATCGAATGCCTGAGCCGGGACCGCACGAAGCACCAGGTGGCCGAGGTCACGTCGCTCGGCCTGGTCCAGATGACGCGCAAGAAGATCGGTCTCGGCCTGCTCGAGACGTTCAGCGAGCCCTGCGAGGTGTGCGCCGGCCGCGGCGTGATCGTGCATCACGACCCCGTGGCGAAGCACCGCACGTCGTCGTCTTCGTCGTCCGGGCGTCGCTCTCGCGGTTCATCGAACGGATCCGGCCGTTCGCGGTCGCAGAAGTCCGATCGCGCGTCCGAGCCCGAGGAACAGGGCGCGCCCGTCAACACCGAGGGCGCGAAGAGCGCTCTCGCGAAGATCGCGGCCTCGACGATCGCCGGGCACGAGCACGATGCTCCGGCCGCACCGCACGAGAAGGCTCCGGCGGCACTGCCGGCGTCGCTCGACCAGCTCGCGACCGTGCTTCCCGAGGGGCCGCGCGGCGCCGAAGGCACGTCGGAGGCCTCCGAGGAGCGGGCGCGCAAGCCGCGCCGGCGACGCGCGAACGACTCCGGGGGCAAGCCCTCGACCGGCTCCGCGCCGACGAACGATCTGCTCGATTCCGTGCTGAGCGCGCTGCCCGAACCGAAGGCGCCGGGCCAGGGCCGCTCGCGCCGTCGGGTGTCGACCGCGGCTCTGCAGGGGACCGCGGTGCGGGTGAACCCGACGGCAGACGAGAGCTGAGGGCCCTAACGGTCCTTCGCGCGCACGCGCAGCCCTGACGCGATCAGGGCGCGCGTGAGCTCGCCCGCCGTGACCCGGCGCGCGCCCGCCGCCACGAGGTCGTCGATCCGTTCGGCGGGAACGTCGTAGTGGTCGAGGTCGAATGCGCGCCGGGGAATGCCGCAGCGCGCGGCGAACGCGTGGAGCTCTTCGAGATCGTGGTCGCTCACGAGATGCGCCCATCGGCGCCCGTGGGCCGGCCACATGGCGGTGTCGACGAGGATCGTCATGCGAGCAACCCTATGCGCGACGCGCCGCCGGAATGATTGCGCGCATTCAGGTTTCTTCCGGTAGAGTTAACCGCTGGTGCGTCTTCGGTCGCGCGCTCTCCCACTGGCGGCGCGGCTCACACCATACGGACGCATCCCGCACAACCAGTGCGGTGAGAAGGTCAGTGTCCGGCCCTGTTTCCCTCAGGGAAGGACGCCCCGGAATTCCCGTGAGACTCGGATGATCGCGAGATCATCCCCAATGAAACAGGTATCAACGTGGTTTACGCAGTTGTTCGCGCCGGTGGCCGGCAGGAGAAGGTTGAGGTCGGAACGGTCATCACCCTCGACCGTGTTCAGGCTGCCGAGGGCGAGTCGATCGAGCTGCCCGCCGTCCTCTTCGTCGACGGCGACAACGTGACGACCGGCGCCGACGCGCTGTCGAAGGTCACGGTCACCGCTGAGGTCGTCAGCGACCTGCGCGGTCCGAAGATCGTCATCCAGAAGTACAAGAACAAGACCGGTTACAAGAAGCGTCAGGGGCACCGCCAGGAGCTCACGCGCGTCAAGATCACCGGCATCAAGTAAGCGCCAGGAAGAGGACACGAGATGGCAAGTAAGAAGGGCGTCAGCTCCACCCGGAACGGCCGCGACTCGAATGCCCAGCGCCTCGGCGTGAAGCGCTTCGGCGGTCAGGATGTCAACGCGGGCGAGATCCTCGTCCGTCAGCGCGGCACGCACTTCCACCCCGGCTCGAACGTCGGACGCGGCGGCGACGACACGCTGTTCGCCCTTGCGGCGGGAGCCGTGGAGTTCGGGAACAAGGGCGGCCGCAAGGTCGTCAACGTGGTAGCCGCTGCCGAGTGATTCTCGGTCGCAGCGAGCGATCTGCATCCGGAACGGGGCGGGCTGAGGCCTGCCCCGTTCTCGCGTAGGAACAACGAGCAACGAAGAGGCACCATGGTCACGTTCGTCGACGAGGTCACCCTGCACCTGAAGGCGGGCAGCGGCGGCAACGGCTGTGTGTCGGTGCGCCGCGAGAAGTTCAAGCCGCTGGCGGGACCTGACGGCGCGAACGGCGGAAACGGCGGCGACATCGTACTCGTCGCGGATCCGCAGACCACGACGCTGCTGCCGTACCACCACCTGCCGCACCGCAAGTCGGAGAACGGCGGGTTCGGCATGGGCGACATGCGCTCGGGGGCGCATGGCGAGACGCTCGAACTGCCCGTTCCGGTCGGCACGGTCGTGAAGAAGCCCGACGGCGAGGTCATCGTCGATCTCATCGAACCGGGCATGACGTACGTCGCGGCGCAGGGCGGCCTCGGCGGGCTCGGCAACGCCGCGCTGTCGTCGCCGAAGCGCAAGGCTCCCGGGTTCGCCCTGCTCGGAACGCCGGGCTGGGAGGGGCGGCTCGTTCTCGAGCTGAAGACGCTCGCCGACATCGCGCTCGTGGGATACCCGTCGGCCGGCAAGTCGAGCCTCATCGCCGCGATCTCCGCGGCGCGCCCGAAGATCGCCGACTACCCGTTCACGACGCTGCACCCGAACCTCGGCGTCGTGCAGGCCGGCGACGTGCGGTACACCGTCGCCGACGTTCCCGGCCTCATCGAGGGCGCGAGCGAGGGGCGCGGGCTCGGTCTCGAGTTCCTGCGGCACGTCGAGCGCTGCACCGCGCTCGTGCACGTGCTCGACTGCGCGACGCTCGAGCCGGGGCGCGACCCGCTGAGCGACCTCGAGGTGATCCGCTCCGAGCTTGCGAACTATCCGGTGCCGGAGGGGCAGACGCCGCTCATCGAGCGTCCGCAGGTCGTGGTGCTGAACAAGATCGACGTGCCCGAGGCCGAAGAGCTCGCCGACTTCGTGCGCGGCGACATCGAGGCGCTCGGCTATCGCGTGTTCGAGATCTCGACGGTGGCGCACCGAGGGCTGCGCGAGCTGACCTTCGCGCTGGCCGAGCTCGTCTCCGCCGAGCGCGCGCGCCTCCCCGAAGCGCCGCCCGCGGAGCGCGTCGTGATCCGCCCGAAGAGGTCGGAGCGCGATTTCACCATCCGCGCCGAGGACAGCCCGCTCGGACCGCTGTTCCGCATTCTGGGTGCCAAGCCCGAGCGGTGGGTGCAGCAGACCGACTTCAAGAACGACGAGGCCGTCGGCTATCTGGCCGACCGGCTCGAGAAGCTCGGCATCGAGAACGCCCTGGTGCGCGCGGGAGCGACGCCGGGCGCGGCCGTCGTGATCGGCGAGGGCGACGGCGTCGTGTTCGACTGGGATCCGGCGATCAGTTCGGCGGCCGAGCTCGCCCAGGCGCCGCGCGGCACCGATCCGCGGCTCGAGGGCAACCAGCGACGCACCACCACCGAGCGGCGCGAGGCCTACAAGGCTCGGCAGGACGCCCGCACGATCGAGCGCGCGCTCGAGGAAGAGCGCCGCCTCGCAGGCAGCGCGTCGGAGGCCGAGAATCCGGACGTGACCGAGTGACCGCCTATACGCGGGGCGACATCGCGTCGGCCCGTCGCATCGTGGTGAAGGTCGGTTCCTCATCGATCAGCGGCGCGGCGGAATGGCGCATCGACATGCTCGTCGACGCACTCGTGGCGGCGCGTGCGCGCGGCCAGGAGGTCGTGCTCGTGTCGTCCGGCGCGATCGCGACGGCCCTGTCGCTCATGGATTTCAGCGCAGGCCGGCCCACCGACCTCGCAACGCAGCAGGCGGCGGCGGCGGTGGGCCAGAACGTGCTGCTGTGGCGGTGGCAGTCGAGCCTCGCGCGATTCGACGTGTTCGCGGGACAGGTGCTGCTGACGCTGAGCGACATGCAGAACGCCACCCCGCGCAGCAATGCGCGTCGCGCGCTCGACCGGCTGCTGACGCTCGGCGTGCTGCCGATCGTGAACGAGAACGACACGGTCGCGACGCACGAGATCCGCTTCGGCGACAACGACCGGCTGTCGGCGCTCGTGGCGCATCTGCTGAAGGCCGACGCGCTCGTGCTGCTCAGCGACATCGAGGCGCTGTACACGGCGCCGCCCGACCGTGAGGGCGCGCGCCCGATCGACACGATCGGCCCCGACGACGACCTGCGGCAGTTCGAGTTCGGCGACAAGGTCGTCAACAGCGTCGGAACCGGGGGAGCGGCCACGAAGGCGACCGCTGCCCGCCTGGCGCAGGATAATGGGGTGGGAGCGCTCGTGACGAGCGCGGACAACATCGCTGACGCGCTCGCCGGCCGACAGATCGGAACGTGGTTCGCGCCGGCTGAGACGAGCGAACCCAAGACCGACACGCTGTCGGTGATCCTGGGCGACGACGACCACGAGGTGACGAGATGACGGACGAGACCCCTGAGATCCGCTTCGCTCGAGCGAAGAGCGCCGCGCGCGAGATCGCACGGCTCACGAGCGGCGAGAAGGCCGATCTGCTCGTGGCGATCGCCGAACGGCTCGTCGCCGAGTCGCCGCGCGTCGTGGCGGCGAACGCCGAGGATCTCGACCGCGGGCGAGCGAACGGAATCGGCGACTCTCTCCTCGACCGGCTCGCCCTGTCGACCGAGCGCGTGAGCGCCCTCGCTGACGCGACGCGCGAGGTGGCGTCGCTGCCGGATCCGGTGGGCCAGGTGGTGCGCGGCGAGCGTCTGCCGAACGGCCTGCGCCTCGAGCAGGTGCGCGTGCCGTTCGGCGTCGTGGGCGCGATCTACGAGGCGCGCCCGAACGTCACGGTCGATATCGCGGCCCTGGCGCTGCGCGCGGGGAACGCGGTCGTGCTGCGCGGCGGCAGCGCCGCGATGTCGTCGAACACCGCGCTCGTGTCGATCATGCGCGACGCGCTGGCATCGTGCGGCATCGACCCCGAGGCGATCCAGACGGTCGACGAGTTCGGCCGCGATGGGGCGAATGCGATGATGACGGCGCGCGGCCTCATCGACGTGCTCGTTCCTCGAGGATCCGCGAATCTGATCGAGACCGTCGTGACGAACTCCACCGTGCCCGTGATCGAGACCGGCGCGGGCAACGTGCACGTTGTGCTCGATGCGAGCGCGACGGACGAGATGGCGCGCGACATCACGGTCAACTCCAAGACGCACCGCCCGAGCGTGTGCAACTCGGCCGAGAGCGTGCTGGTGGTGCGCGAGGCGGCCGAGCGACTGGTTCCCGGCGTGGTTTCCGCACTGCAGCATGCCGGCGTGACGGTGCACGGAGACGACGCCGTGCGGGCCCTCGCTGACGGCGTCGTTCCGGCGACCGAGCACGACTGGGAGGCCGAATACCTGACGCTCGACATCGCGATGCGCGTGGTCGACACGCTCGACGACGCGATCGCCCACATCTCCCGGTACAGCACGCACCACACTGAGACGATCGTGACGAGCGATCTCGAGAGCGCCGAGCGGTTCCTCGCCGAGGTCGACTCGGCGGCGGTGTACGTCAACGCATCGACGCGCTTCACCGACGGCGGCGAGTTCGGCTTCGGCGCCGAGGTCGGCATCTCCACGCAGAAGCTCCACGCGCGCGGGCCGATGGGGCTGCCGGAGCTGACCAGCACGAAGTGGATCGGACGCGGCTCCGGCCAGGTGCGCGCGTAGCCGTGCTCACAGCCCCTTCGCGGTAGGCTGAAGGGCACCGACAGATTTTTCTTCGAACGGAGTCAGGATGCACCTCGCCGCCTCGATCGTCTCTCTCGCGGCTGAAGCCGAGCACCATGGCAACGTGATGCTCGAGACGCTGCCCATCGCGTTCATCGCCGTTGCCGTCTTCGGCGTGCTCGCGCTCGTGACGGTGTCGTACAAGAACGTCGCGCACCGCCACGCCGATCCGGCAGAGCACAACGACGAGACCACGCACTGAGCGCGTGATCGACTCGTCCGGGCGCACTCGTATCGGGGTGATGGGGGGAACGTTCGATCCCATCCATCACGGCCACCTGGTGGCCGCGAGCGAAGCGGCGACGAGTTTCGACCTCGACGAAGTGATCTTCGTGCCGACGGGACAGCCGTGGCACAAGCCCGACGTGTCGGCGGCGCAGGAGCGCTATGAGATGACCGTCATCGCGACGGCCTCGAACCCCGATTTCACCGTCAGCCGCGTGGACATCGACCGTACGGGCGCGACCTACACGGTCGACACCCTGCGTGACCTGCAGCGGGAGCGGCCGGGGGCAGAGCTCTTCTTCATCACCGGCGCCGACGCGATCGCGCAGATCGTGGGGTGGCGAGATCATGATGAGCTGTGGGAACTCGCACATTTCGTTGCGGTGTCGCGCCCGGGGCATACCCTAGATATCGACGACCTGCCGAGCGACCGGGTCAGCCGGCTCGAGATCCCCGCGCTTGCGATCTCCTCGACGGATTGCCGTGAACGCGTGGAGCGCGGCCTGCCGGTCTGGTACCTCGTTCCCGACGGCGTCGTACAGTACATCGCCAAACACCATCTCTATCGGAGCCAGGCATGAGCACTTCCGGCGAGCAGGAGAAACGTCCGCTGACGCGGCGCGAGCTGCGTGAGCTGCGCGCGCGAGGGATCGACCCACGCGAGACCGCGGTCGAGCCCGATCCTGTCGCCGAGCCCGATCTCGAGCCCAATACTGCCGCCGAGCCCGAAGCCGTGCCGAACGATGCGCCTGCCGAGACGTCCGCGTCCGACGTGCTCGCCGAGACTCCCGCGGCGCACGGACCGAACGTCGTGGCGACATCGGTGCCGACCGGATCCGACCAGCCTCCGCTCACGCGTCGCGAGCTCCGCCGCCTCCGCACGAACGAGATGCCGATCGTCGAGGTCGACGAGGACCAGGACGCCCCCGCCGATCCCGGTGTGGCGATCAACGTCATCACCGAGGTGCGCACCGAGCCCGATGACGAGAAGGCCGCGGCCGACACGGAGGTCGCGCCGTCGCCGGCTGCCGACGACGGCGACGAACCCACGACGACGGTCATTCCCGCGCTGAGCCCGGTGTTCGGCGCCGGCGTGGGGGAGTCCACGTGGGCTCCCGACGAGAAGGCCACCTTCGAAGACATCCTCGAGCGCCGCGCGACGACCTCGCCGAGCTCGATCATCATGACGAGCTCGCACCGCCTCGCCGACGGCATCGGATCCACGGGAGCGGCTCGCGGGACCACCGACGGCCGTGACATCGACTCCGTGCTCATCGATGGCGAGCTGCCGCCGAGCTCCTCGCCCACGCCCATCGCCGCCTCTGCCGCCATCTCGACGCAGAAAGCCGCGCGCGATGTCATCCGACCGCCCGCGCCCGAGAAGGGTCGCAGCCTGCTGCTGGCGCTCGGCATCACCGCCGGTGGTCTCGGGATCCTCGCGATCGGCGCTCTCATCACCCTCTACTTCACGGGAGTCTTCAACCAGTGAACCCTTCGTCAATCGACATGCTGCAGACCGCTGCGGCCGCAGCCGACAAGCTGGGAGCCGAGGAGCTCGTCGCACTCGACGTCTCCGAGCCCATGCCGCTCGCCGACATCTTCCTCATCGCCTCCGGGCGCTCCGAGCGCGCGGTGAGCGCGATCTCCGACGAGATCGAGCGGGCGCTGCTCGAGTCAGGACATAAGCTGCTGCGCCGCGAGGGCAAAGCGGGCGGCCGCTGGGTGCTGTGCGACTTCGGCGACCTAATCGTGCACGTCTTCCACCGCGAGGAGCGCGAGTACTACGCGCTCGAACGGCTCTGGAAGGACTGTCCGGCGATCGCCATCGACCTGCCGACACGCCCGTCCGACGCCGTCGATTTCGCCTGATCCTCGACGACGTTGTACGCTGTATGAGTTGCCCGCGAGGGTGATGCAGTCTCATACGGGCCCATGGCGCAGCTGGTAGCGCACCTGCATGGCATGCAGGGGGTCGGGGGTTCGAGTCCCCCTGGGTCCACAAAAGCCCCTGGTTCGCCAGGGGCTTTTGTCATGCGCGCGACGACCTGCCCGATGCATCCAAATCGTTACCTGCGCCTCCCGGGAGAACCGCATCGCGCTCGATACCTTGGAGCACAGAACACACGACGCGACCGTATCCGTACGTCGCGCTGAGCGGTGTCGGACGCTGAAGGGCAGTGCGTTGGAAGAATCCACTGGGGCACTCGCGGAGACCGGTGCCGACGGACGAGTCGGGCCCGAGACCGCGGTGGGCGCGGATACCGTGCGCGGTATCGCAGCCGTGGGGCTCGTCGTCACGTTCGCGATGACCGCGATGGTCGGCGTGTTCTCCTCGTTCGTCGGACTCGCGCCGCTCATCGCCGACGCGGTCGGCATGGACGTGCGGCTCGCGGATGCGATCCGGCTCGGCGTCGCCGCCGGGCTCCTGTGGTGCCCGCTCGTCGCCGCGAAAGTCATTGCGCCGCGCGTGAGCCTCGTGCAGCACGTCCACTTCACCTTCGGCGCCCATCGCACCATCTGGGGCTTCGTGCTCGTCGCCGGCATGGCGGCCACGACGATCGCGGCCGAGGTCACCGGACGCTACGGGTGGTTCCTGCTCGCGGTGCTGCTGATGCTCGGATGGGGCGCGCGCACCGGCGTGATCCTCAACCGATTGGGCGACGACCAGGCGATGAAGGCGCATGCCGAGAGGCAGGAGCAGACGCGCGCGCGGATCGAAACCATCATGGAGCGACTGATGCCGTGGGCGCGCGGCGCCCGGCGGTATGCGACGTCGACTGCCCGCCGTCTCGCGCACCGTGCGTCGCCCGTCGTGCACGGAATGCTCCACCGACTGCGCCGCGTTCGACGGCACTGACCCGTGCCGCACGACGCACGCGGTCCTCTCAGACGGCGGTCGGCTCGGCGCTGACCGTCCGCGCAGCGACCGAGCGGCGCCGCGCGACGAAGAACGCGATCATGCCGGCCGTGATGAGCATGTGGCCGCACCTCTCGGACAGCTGGCCGGCCGCGCTGATGGTGCCGGGGCTGATGCTCGCGGCCGGAGTCGCCCTGTCTCTGGATATCGCGAATCCCTGGAGATCATCGGGCGTCAGAACGTCGGCGGCCGGCCTGCTCGCGGGACTCGTCGGCGGCGGTGTCGGGACGGCCGCCGCGGGGGCCGGTTTCTCGCGGCCGGTCGTGTCGGCCGGCATTCTCGCGGTCGGCGGGATCCTGCTGCTGTGCGGGCTTCTCGGGGCGCGGGCGTTCGGGCGCTCCGTCCGGCGATACGACTCGGCACATCGTCGCCGAGAGCATCTTCGGGGGCACGGCACCCGCTCGATCGCCGTCGTCGACGCTCTCAGCTGGGAGCAGGCCTACCAGGAGGACGATCCGATCTTCACGATCACCGCGACCATGCGAACGAATCGTGGACTGCGCACGGTGACGGGCGATCTGTGCGCGCCGCGGGATCTCGCACCGATCGTCGGCGGAACGGTGATCGTGAGCCACGACGGCACGACGGATGACCCGACGAGGATCGATTGTCTGTTCGCCGCGGACCCGCGAAGTCCGCGGGACCCCGATGCGCTCCGCACCTATCCGCCGCGGCCGGAGAGCTCGCCCAGCTGACGCGGCAGCAGCGCTACGCGTCGCGGGAGCGCTCGTCGCCCGTGACCTCGACGTGGATGCGCCGCAGGTCCTCGAGGAGCGCGCCGATCAGGATCCAGTGGTCACCCGTGGGGGCGACGACGGTATACGGGCGGGTGAGGGCGGGGAGCGTCGTCGTGACCGACGGCTCGCTCGCGGTGCCGGTGCGCCGCAGCGCGAGGCGCACATCGTGCGCGGCCCGGCGGAGCTGTTCGGCGATGCCGATCATCGCGGATTCGCGGCTGAGGTCGTCGTCGTATCGGTCGTAGAATGCGCGCGTCATGCCCAGCACCTGGGTGACGACGGGGGAGAGGCGGTCGAGAAGCTCCCTGACCTCCCCGAGCTCTCCGCGATGGCGGCGGCTGCGCGGATTCAGGGCGAGGGAGTCGGCCGCCTCATCGATCGCCTCCTGCGCCTGATCCCGCATGGGGCGCATGAGCCGGGCGGTGAGCAGCAGCTCCTCGCGCTGCGCGTAGCTCTGGGGCGTCTCGAGCGCCGCGGCCAGGCGCTCCATCGTCGCGGCGATCTCGTCGCCGAGCGCGTCGAGCTTCGCGTGCGCCGGGGCCACGGCGACGGGCGGAACCAGCGCGAGGTTGACGACGAACCCGATCGCCGCGCCGACCGCGGTCTCGACGACGCGCATGAGCGCATAATCGGGCGTCGCGGCGCCGAGCGCGAGCACGAGCAGCGCGCTGATGCCGACCTGGTTCGTCGTCCCCGGCGTCATCTTGAACGCCCACGCACCGAGCAGCGCGACGGCGACGGCGACGAGGATCACCCACGACGCGGATCCGAGCGCGATTCCGAGCAGCGAGGCGATGACGACGCCGATGAGCACGCCGAGCGAGCGCTCGATGCCCTTCGTGAACGACTGGTTGAGGCTCGGCTGCACGACGAGCAGCGCGGCGATGGCGGCGAAGACGGGCGGCGGCCCGCTCGGGATCAGCAGCACCGAGAGCAGCCAGGCCGCGCCGGTCGCCACGACTGCCTTGACCACCTGCAGCAGGGGCGAGCGCCGCTGCGTTCGCACTGCCGCCACGATCCTCATGGTCCTACCGTAATCCGCGGTGCGGGTGCGCCACGACCGGCGCGGCGGTGCCGCGCGTTCGCGAGCGACGACCTGCGCCGCGCGCCGCGAACGGATCGGTTCACCGATCATTCAGCAGCCGGTCGCACGAGTCGACGGTGCCGTTCACCGCCGTCGCGCACAGTGACGGGAACGGCTCGCACGAGTCGGTCATGAGATCACCGGGAGAACGCATGTCGTCGCCCCTCGCATGGGTGGAGTCGCCGCTGCAGCTGATCGGCGCGGCGGAGTGGGCTGCCGCCCGCAGACGTCGAGTCGATGTGGCTGCTCGCCTGACGCCCCAGGTGGAGCAGACCGCGTCCGAGCTCACCTCTCGCGGCGCGATGTTCGGAATGCAGGCCGGATACTACGGTGTGCCATGGCGCCTGCTGGCCGCGCACGATCACTGGCTCGTCGGCGACGGGTTCTCGGGGCAGTTCCGCCTCGCTGCGGCTCTGCTGCGCCCGAAGATGCTCACGTTCCTCGACGACGGCCTGAACGCGATCGCGTTCGCCGATGCGCTCACCGGATCCCGCCGCTACAGCCGCCCGGGCGTCGCCGAGCGCGGGCTGGCGACACGGGTTGCTCCTCTCGCGCTCGACACGATCCGATTGAGAGCGGCCGCGGGCCGCGTCGAGGTGCATACGGCGTTCCCCCTCGGCGACGGGCGCGAGCGCGCACTGCGCGATCTCGGCGCCGCCGTGTCGCGGCACGGATTCGAATGGCTGCGCGGCGCGCACCCGAGCGCAGGAGCCCGCTCCCGCATTCCGCGCGGGCGCGTGATCCTCGGCAGTGCGCGCGTCGCCGACGGCCATATGTCGTGCGCGGAATATGTCGCGTGGGTGCGCAGGGAGTCCCGCGGCGCGCACGTCGTCTATCTGCCGCATCGGCGGGAGGAGGCCGCCACGCTCGGCCCTGTTTCCGCTCTGGAGGGCATCGAGGTCATCCGGCCCGGCCTCCCGGTCGAGCTCGTGCTCGCCGACGGGCGCGACCGGGAGATCGTCATGCTCACTTCGAGCGCGGCCGTGACGCTCCGTCGTGTGCTGGACGGCACGGGATCCGTGGTTCGCGAGCGCGCGACGAGCACCGCCGGAGAAGAGATCACCGCATGAGGGGCGAGACGGTTGCGATCATTCCCGCGCGCGGCGGCTCCAAGGGCGTGCCGCGCAAGAACACCCTCCGGGTCGGCGGGATCCCTCTCGTCGCGCGCGCGGTGCGCGCCGCGCACGAGGCGCCTGCGATCGACCGCGTCGTCGTCACGACCGACGACGACGAGATCGCGGAGATCGCCGAGCGCTGGGGCGCGGAGATCGTGCGGCGCCCCGGCCCCCTCGCGGACGACGCCGCGCGCTCGGAGGACGCCGTGCTGCACGCGGTCGGCGTGCTGGCCGAGCGGGGCGTGCGCATCGACGTGATCGCCTTCCTGCAGGCGACGAGCCCGTTCATTCCGTCGCGTGCGCTGGCGGAGGCCGTCTGCCGCGTGCGTTCGGGATCCGCGGACAGCGTGTTCGCCGCACGCGAGTCGTACGAGTTCTGCTGGGTCGACGACGGCGGCGAAGCGCGCGCGGTCGGGCACGACCGCGACCATCGGCCGCGACGCCAGGATCGCGATCCCCGATTCGTCGAGACGGGCGCGTTCTACGTGTTCCGCGCCGATGGATTCCGCGCCTCGCGGCACCGGTTCTTCGGCCGCACCTCGATCGCGCCCGTGCCCGCGCCGTTCGCGATCGAGATCGATACGATCGGCGAACTCGACGCGGCCCGTGCACTCGCCCCGCTCGCCGACGCCGATCGAGCGGACCCCATCGACGTCGACGCCGTGGTCACCGATTTCGATGGCGTGCACACCGACGACACGGCGGCCGTCGATGAGTACGGCGAGGAGCACGTTCGCGTCAGCCGTTCTGACGGGATGGGAGTGCGCATGCTGCGCGAAGCGGGGATCCCCGTGCTCATCCTGTCGACCGAGCGGAATCACGTCGTCGCGCGACGCGCGGAGAAGCTCGGCGTCGATGTGCTGCACGGCCAGGGCGACAAACGGGCCGCCCTCGAGGCCTGGGCGGGCCGTCGCGGCATCGCGCCGACGAACATCGCCTACGTCGGAAACGACGTGAACGACCTGGGCTGCCTGGAAGCGGTCGGCTGGCCGATCGTCGTCCCCGGTTCCCATCCCCTCGCCACGGCGGCGGCGCGTCTCGTGCTGAGCCGACGCGGCGGTCACGGAGCCGTGCGCGAGCTCGCTGAGCGCGTGCTCGCCGCGCGCATCACCCCAACGGAAGGAACACGCTGATGAGCGTCACCATCGGAGCACACCGGATCGGCGGCGGTGCACCCGCCTTCGTGATCGCCGAGATCGGTCTCAATCACAACGGATCCGTCGAGATCGCGAAGCAGCTCATCGACGTCGCGGCGGACGCCGGGGCCGATGCGGTCAAGTTCCAGAAGCGCACGCCCGAGATCGCCACGCCCGAGCACATGCGCGACACCCCGCGCGATACGCCGTGGGGCTCGATGACCTACCTCGAGTACCGCCACCGCGTCGAGTTCGGTCGCGACGAGTACATCGAGGTCGGCGACCACGCGACGATGCGCGGGCTCGAGTGGTTCGCGTCGCCGTGGGACGTGCCGAGCGTCGACTTCCTCGAAGACCTCGGGGCGGTCGCGCACAAGGTCGCCTCGGCAAGCGTGACAGACATCCCCCTGCTCGAGGCGCTGCGCGACACGGGGAAACCCGTGATCCTGTCGACCGGCATGTCGACGATGGACGAGATCGACCGGGCGGTCGACGCCCTCGGCACCAACAACCTCGTGCTGCTGCACGCGACGTCGACGTACCCGATGGAGCCCGAGGAAGCGAACATGCGCATGATCCCGGTGCTGCGCGATCGATTCGCGGGCGTGCCGGTCGGGTACTCCGGACATGAGCGCGGTCTGCAGATCTCGCTCGCCGCCGTGGCGATGGGCGCGGTCGCCGTCGAACGCCACATCACCCTCGATCGCACCATGTGGGGATCTGACCACGCCGCCTCCCTCGAACCGGGCGGCCTCGCGACGCTCGTGCGCGACATCCGGATCATCGAGGCGGCGCGCGGCGACGGGGTCAAGCGGGTCTTCCCGGGCGAGGAGGCCCCGAAGGCCAAGCTCCGCCGCGTCATGGCGTGAGGATCGTCGCCGTCGCCGACACCGATTCGTACGTCAAGTGGGCCGCGGCGCTCGTCTCCGACCCGCGGGTCGACGGCGAGCTCGTGGTGCTCGACACGGAGCTCGCGGTGAGTGAGGCGCAGCTCGCGGCGGCCATGTCGGGCATCGAGGTGCCGGTGCGGCGCATCGCACATCACGAGCTCGAGCGGGCCGTAGCGGGCGCCGACGCCGTGCTCGTGGCCGCGCGGGGTCCCGTCGCACGGTTCGTCGCGCGCATCGCCGGCCGCGTCGATCCGTCTCCGGTGCGGGTGACGGGCCTGCCGGGGATCTCCATTCCACCCACCTGGCTCGCACTGCACTTCCGGCGCGAGTGCGACCTGTTCGTGCTGCACTCGCGGCGCGAGGTTCGGGAGTTCGAACAGCTGGCGGATGAGCGGGGCATCGACCAGCGGTTCGCGCTCGCGACGCTGCCGTTCGCGCACGCGGGCGACGAGCGCGGCGGCGGAACAGACCTCGTGTTCGCCGCGCAGGCGATCGTGCCGCGGGAGCGCTCCGACCGGCTGCGCGTCGCGCAGATCCTGATCGATGCCGCGCGGGCGGATCCGACGCGCCGGGTCGTCGTGAAGCTGCGCGGGCGCCCCGGAGAGCACGAGACGCACCGCGAGTTCGACAGCTATCCCGAGCTGCTCGCCGAGATCGGGGGCGTGCCGCCGAACCTCGTCGTGTCGTACGCGTCGATGCGCGACGCGCTGCGGTCTGCCGAGGGCCTCGTGACCGTGAGCTCGACCGCCGCGATCGAGGCCGCGGCGGGCGGAGTGCCCGTGATCGCGCTCGACGAGTTCGGCGTCTCGTCAGAGCTGATCAACGTGGTCTTCGTCGGCAGCGGCCTGCTGGGGTCGGCCGCAGACGTCGCAGCGCGCCGGTTCAGACCGCCGGAAGCGGCCTGGCTCGCTGACAACTACTTCCACGATGCCCGAGACGACTCGTGGCTCCGCGACGTGGAGGATCTCGTCGAGCGGAGACGCCGGGGCACCCTCGCGCCGCGGAGCGTGCCGCCGATCGTCGGCGGCCGCTGCCGCGAGGCGTGGGACCGCCGTCAGGCGCTCGGTCGGCGCGACCGCAGCACCACGGGGCGGATGGTCGCGCTCGTCGGCACGCCGATCCGCGCCGCCCTCGGCGTCGCGCGGCGCGTGCGCCGGTGGTGGCGGCCGGCCGAGGACAGCGCGGGTCAGACCCGCAGTTCGGCGCGGAGCTCGTGCACGTGATACGCCGTGATGTCGTCTTCGGCGTTGCCGCCGGCGAGGTCGGGGACCTCGCGGATGACACGGAACGGTTCGTCGCGCGCGTCGCCGGAGAGGCGCACGTCGAGGTGGGTGACGTCGAAGCCGCGCCCGTGGAGCTCGGTCGCCATGTCGTAGTCCTGCCCGGAATCGCCCGCCGTGAACCAGCGAAGCGGCGCCTCCAGCCGTGTGCCCATCAGATCGAGGGCGCGACGGGCGCCGAGCGCTTTGCCGCTACGGGCGTGCTCCACGTCGACCGAGATGAACGTCGGGTAGATCGTCATGTCGTGCGCACCGGTGCGCTCGATCTGCCGCTCGACCTCGGCGACCATCTCGGGCAGCGCCCGATGGAAGTCGGCGCTCGGCACATCGACGTGCTGCTCGAGCGAGATCATCGTGCGCTTCGTCGCATCGAAGTAGACGATGTCGGAGAACCGCTCGGCGATCTCGCGGGACGCGTCGATGAGCGCCGCGGGAGGCGACATCGACTGATCCTCCGAGACGGGACCCACGCTCGCTCTGCCGTGCTGATCGACGAGCGAGAACCATGTGCCGCCCTTCTCACCGATGCCCCAGACCGGATCGGTCGGGGCGAGGCCCGACAGCACCAGCCGCGGGATGATCTGCTCGCCGAGGAAATCGGCCGAGCGGCCGGTGTTGAACACGACGGGGCAGCCGCTGCGCGCGATCGCCGTGAGATCATCGGCGAGGGCGGCGAGACGCAGCGTGCGGGTGCGGGTGCTGGAGATGGGGCCGTCGACGTCGAGGAGCAGTCCGAGAGGTGGGGTCACCCGTTCATCCTCTCATTCAGCTGAGGGACACGACGCGCGACTCGTCCCACGCTTCCGCCCACCCGAGCGCGGCGAGCAGCCTGTCGAGGATGCCGGCGGTGAAGCCCCAGACGAACTGCTCTGCGCCGGCGCCGGTGAGGCGCCAGGCCGGTCCGCGCATGGCGCCGTCGGCCCGCCGATGCACCCATGTGACGCGGTTCGCGGGATCGACGAGATCGGCCACCGGCGCGCGCCAGACCGCCTGCGACTCGGCCTCGTCGACGACCCCCACCGGGCTCTGGCGGCGCCACCAGCCGATCACCGGGGTCACCGTGTGCGACGAATGCGGCAGCGCGATCGGGTCGAGCGCGCCGAGCACCTCCACGCCCGACGTGTTGACTCCGGTCTCCTCGCGCGCTTCGCGCAGCGCGGCGGACACCGGCCCGTCGTCCTCGGGGTCGATCCGCCCGCCGGGGAACGCGACCTGACCGGGGTGCGAGCGCAGCGTCGTCGCGCGAGTGAGCAGCAGCACATCGAGATCGCGAGATACCGCCTGGTGCTGGGCCTCATGGTGCGAGGGGATCGAGTCGAGCACACCGAACAGGATCAGCACGGCCGCGGGGCGCGCCCGGTCTCCGAGGGCATCCGATCCGGATGGCCACAGGGGAGCGTGACGGGCGCGCTCCACAAGATCGCGCAGCTGCTCATAAGCGGTGATCATGCCTTCAGATGCTACGACCTCCGCGCCGCGCGACGGCCGTCACCGGAACTCGATCGTCGCATTCTCATCGTTCAGCACGATCACGGGCGTGATCGTCGGGTGACCGGCCGCGCGGATCTTCTCGAGGTCGACGCGGATCAGCGGCGTGCCCTCGTCGACGATGTCGCCCGTCTTCACCAGCGTGGTGAAGCCATCGCCCTTCATATCGACGGTGTCGAGCCCGATGTGCACGAGCACCTCCAGGTCGTCATCGGTGACGATCGCGATCGCGTGACCAGTGTCGAACGCATGGCCGACGCGGCCGGGGGCCGGCGAGACCACAGTGTCGCCGGTGGGCTCGATCGCGAGCCCCGGGCCCATGATCTGCTCGGCGAACGTCGGATCCGGAACCTCGGAGAGCGGCTTCACGTCGCCGGCGATCGGCTGGCGCAGCTGCACGACGCGGCGGTCCGTGCGCGTGACGGTGCGGATCGTGTCCGTCGCGGGCACGGCAGCCGGGGCATCGGCGGCGGGCGGCTCGATCGCGCCCGACATGATCCCCTCCATGGCATCCTTCACGAACTGCACGTTCAGCCCGTAGATGACCTGCACCGACGTGCCGCCCGGCTTCATGGTCCCCGCGGCGCCGGCGCGCTTGAGGGCGCTGTCATCGACCTTCGACACGTCGCCGACCTCCATGCGCAGTCGCGTCGCACAGTTGTCGAGGCTCGTGATGTTGTCGGCGCCGCCGAGGGCGGCGAGGAAGCGGTTCGCGGTGGCGGCGTACTTCGCGTCGACGGACTGCCCGTCGCCCGCCTCGTCGGCCAGTTCGTCGTCGTCTTCGCGCCCGATGGTCTTCAGCTGCCACTTGCGGATGACGAAGGTGAAGACGAGGAAATAGACGACGAACCACGCGATGCCGAGCAGGAGCAGCATCCACGGGTTCTGAGCGAGCGGGTTGTTCCAGCCCAGGCCGAGGTCGATCGCTCCCGCGGAGAAGCCGAAGCCCATGCGCGCGGGGAGCAGCGCCGTGATGGCCATCGAGATACCGGTGAACAGCGCGTGGAACACATACAGCACCGGGGCGAGGAACATGAACGAGAACTCGAGAGGCTCGGTGATGCCCACGAAGAACGACGCGAAGGCGGCCGAGAACAGGATGCCCGCGGCGACCTTCTTGCGGCTCGAGCGGGCCGTCACGTACATCGCGAGGGCCGCGCCCGGCAGGCCGAACATCATGATCGGGAAGAAGCCCGAGGTGTACATGCCGGTGATGCCGAGCGTGCCCGGGCCGTCCGCACCGGCGAGGAAGTTCGGCACGTCGTTGATTCCCGCGACGTCGAACCAGAACACCGAGTTGAGGGCGTGGTGCAGGCCGGTGGGGATGAGCAGTCGGTTGAGGAAACCGTAGATGCCCGCGCCGATCGGCCCGAAGCCGACGATCCACTCGCCGAAGGCGACGAGCGCGCCGTACACGAACGGCCAGATGAAGAACAGCAGGACCGACATCACGATCGAGGCACCGGCCGCGACGATCGCGACGGCGCGCTTGCCTGAGAAGAACGCGAGCCAGTCGGGCAGCTTCACGCCGTGGAAGCGGTTGTAGGAGAAGGCGCCGATCAAACCGCAGATGATGCCGACGAAGGCGTTCTGGATGTTCTCGAACGCGGGATCGACGTCGGCGACCTCGATGCCGCCGAGATAGCCTGCGATCGATTCCGGCGCGAGCAGCACCGTGACGACGAGCCAGGAGACGAGACCTGCGAGGGCCGCGACACCGTCGGACTTCTTCGCCATTCCGAACGCGATGCCGATCGCGAACAGGACGGCGAGATTGTCGATCACGGCGCTGCCGGCGCTCGTCAGGAACACCGACACGATGTTCGTGCCGAGCGTGTTCGTGATCCAGTTGCCGATGCCGTACAGGATCGCTGCGACGGGCATGACCGCGATGGGCATCATCAGCGACTTGCCCAGGTTCTGCATGAACTTCATTCGGGTGCTCCGAGATCTCGAGGTGAGGGGATCATCGGAAGGCTATCGGCGTGCCCGCCGGAATAACAGAGGGATTCGGAGAATCACGAGTTCAGACTTCTCTCCGGTTCGGCATGTTGCCGCGGCGCGCCTCCGATCACCCGTGCGATATCACGGTGTCGTCGCGACGAGCGCCGGATCGTCCTCGGTCGCCTTGCGCATGCGTGCGATCCAGAAGATGCCGATCGCGCAGGCGGCCGCGCTCGTCACTGCCATGAAATAGAACACGACGCTCGGGCCGAAGGAGATGAGCGACGGCGTGACCACGCCCACCCCGGCGGCGACGAATCGCGCGAACGCGATCGTGATCGACTGGGCCGTGGCGCGGATCTGCGTGGGGAAGAGCTCCTGCGACCACACCTTGAACATGGGCTCGCCCGCGACCGCGCCGGCGATCGAGTAGAGCACGCCGAAGAGTACGAGCGTGAGGATCGTGATGCCGCTCACGGCGGGGATGAGGAACGCGACGAGCGCCAGCACCGACATCGCGATGAACCAGGCCATGCGGCGGGGACCGTCGACGACGCGCATCATGAGCAGCAGCGACGCCGCGCTCACGAAGGTCACGAGCGTCGTGATGAGCGAGGCCTGCGACACGGTGGCGCCGGCCACCTCGACGTAGAGCAGGCTGCCGAACTGTCCGTTCGTGTTGGCCGCGATGTTCGCCAGCGCGTAGAAGAGCGCCGTCGCGATCATCGCGCCGAGGTAGCGGGGCTGGAAGATGAGCTTCAGCGCCCGCATGCCCTGAGGAGCGTCGGGATCGACGGTCTGCAGGTTGCGGCTGTTGATCCACGCCTCCGACTCGGGCAGGCGGATGCGAAGGATGAGCACCACGATCGCGATCGCCGCGAGATGGCCGTACATGATGCGGGCACCGAGCAGGCCGAGGTCGCCGACGAAGGATCCGAGGAAGCCGACCGCGATGACCCCGCCCATCCAGAGGATGTGCGTGAACGAGATCATCTTGCCGCGGTTCGCATCGGTGGCCGCCTCCGCGATCATCGACAGCGAGACGGGCAGGTCGGCGCCCGCGGCGAAGCCCAGCAGCAGCAGGCCGGGGTAGAGCCATTCCGTGCTCGGCGCGAGGATCATGAGGGCGGTGCCCACGACGTACAGCGTCAGCGTCGCCATGAAGACCGGTTTGCGGCCGAGGCGGTCGCCCGCGGGGCCGCCGACGAGCGCGCCGACGCCGATCGCTACCGTGAGGATCGCCGACAGGATCCCGTACTGCAGGTCATCGATGCCGAAACTCTGGCGGAAGATGACGAGCGCGGTGCCCGTCGTGACGATGGCCCCGGCGTCGAGGTACGAGACCATGCCGGACAGGACCGCGACGTACCAGGGGTTGGGTGTGCGCGTGGACGGACGAGACATCCGTTCTCCTTCGAACGTTGAGAGGGGGATCAGGGGCTGAAGACGTGGGTTCCGGAGCCGACCTCGATGGGATCGGCGCCGGGCAGATCGACGACGGCGCACGCGTTCGCGGGCACGACGATCGTTGCTTCGAGCGGGCTGTCCTGCCCCAGGGCGGGGCGCGCGGCGCGCCACTCGACGCGGAACTCGCCGTAGAGCGAGTCGTAGGACGCGCGGGCGCTGTCGGTGAGTCCCGCGCGGGGCCGCACGAGCACACGGCGGTAGGCCGGGTCCAGCGGTGCGATGCCGCCGATGTCGCGGTGCATCCAATCGGCGACCGCACCGAGGGCGTAGTGGTTGAAGCTCGTCATCTCGCCGGGATTGATGGAGCCGTCCGGGAGGATCGAGTCCCAGCGCTCCCACACGGTGGTGGCTCCCTGTGAGACGGGGTAGAGCCAGCTCGGCAGCTCGTCGGTCTGCAGCATCCGCTGGGCGGTCCCGCGGTGGCCCGTCTTGGTGAGGGCATCGCTCACGATCGGCGTTCCGACGAACCCCGTGCCGATCCGGTGGCGGCCCGCTTCGACGATCTCGGCGAGGCGGTCGCCGGCTGTCTGCACGAGGTGCGCGGGCACGAGGTCGAACGCGATCGCCAGGGCGTAGGCGGTCTGGCTGTCGGAGGTGAGCCGACCCTCGTCGGTGAGATAGGTGCGCTGGAACGCCCCGCGGGCGCGCTCCGACAGAGCGGAATATCGCTCCGCCTGCTCTGATTCATCGAGGATCCGCGCCGCCTCGGCGACGAGGGCGGCCGATCGCGCGTAGTACGCGGTGGCGACGAGGTACGGATCCGTCTGGGCCTCGAACGGACGCTCGGGCGGTGCGGTCGGGTCGAGCCAATCGGCGAGCTGCATGCCCGTGTTCCACAGGCCGTCGGGCGCTTCGCGTTCGACGACATCGACCCAGCTGGCCATGCTCGTGAACTGCGTCTCGAGCGTGCGGCGGTCGCGGAAGCGTTCCCACAGCACCATCGGCACGACGGTCGCGGCATCGCTCCATGCGGCCATCGGGGTGGGCGGGAACAGATCCTGGTCGATCATCGGCGAATACAGCGGGCCGACGCCGCTCAACCTCGCCTGATCGGCGGCGAAGTCGCTGAGCCATGACGAGAGGAACGCATCGACGTCGAACAGGAACGACGCCGTCGGAGCGAACACCTGGATGTCGCCCGTCCAGCCGAGGCGCTCATCGCGCTGCGGGCAGTCGGTGGGAACCGTGACGAAGTTGCCGCGCGTGCCCCAGACGACGTTCTCGTGCAGGCGGTCGAGCGCGGCGACGCCGGTGGAGAGGAAGCCCGTGCGCGGCAGATCGGTGTGCAGGACCTCGGCGACCGCGCTCACGCGATCCGCCGGCACGCCGTCGATCTGCGCGTAGCGGAAGCCGTGGAAGGTGAAGCGAGGGGCGAACTCCTCCTCGCCCGTTCCCGCGAGCGTGAAGCGGTCGGTCGCGGCGGCATAGCGCAGCGGGCGCGTGCCGAGCGCGCCGTTCTCGAGCACCTCGGCGTGGCGCAGCACGACCTCCGTGCCCGCCGGGCCGGACACGGTGATGCGCAGACGACCGACGAGGTTCTGTCCGAAATCGAGGATGGTCTCGCCGTCGGGCCCGGCGAGCACGGCCGCGACGTCCCGCGTCTCGGTCACGCGCACGGGCGGCAGGTCGGCGGGGCGCAGGCGCGCGGGGTCCGCGTCGGCCGTGACGGCGGGTGCCGCGTCGGGGAGGGCGCCGGTGACGGCGAGCCCGTCGTCCGTGCGGCGCGCATCGCAGCGTTCGCCCTGATAGATGCTCGAGAATGTGATGGCGTCGACCGTCGTGGCCTGCCAGGATCCGTCCGACACGATCGTCTCGATGCGGCCGTCGGCGTACTCGATCCGCAGCTGGGCCGAGAGCGCCCGCTGGCCGTGCCAGGTGCGCCGGAAGTCTCCGTCGAATCCGTAGTGCTCCGCGAACCAGCCCGGGGCCACGCGGGCGCCGAGCGTATGGGCCCCGACGTCGAGCGCGTCGGTGACGTCGACCGTGCGGAACAGGAGACGGTCGTCGTACGCCGTCCAACCGGGTGCGAGCATGTCGTCCGACACCGTCGCATCGTCGAGCAGGACGTCGACGATGCCGTGAGCGGTGTACGACAGCAGCGCGCGCGAGACGCGGGCGTCGATCGTGAGGTCCCGGCGGAATCGCGTGACGCCGCGGTCGTCGTCATCCGACGCGAGATCGTCGCGCACCTGATCGGTGGTGGCGCCGTGCGCGACCGACGGATCCGTGGTCCTCTCGCCGGAGCGGTCGTCGCGGCTCGCGATGAATGCGGCGCTCCAGTCGTCCGGGCCGAGGGGCCCGGCTTCGACGGCGACCCAGGCGCTCGGCAGGCTGCGGCGCCCGTCTTCGCCCTCGACCGTGACGCGCACGTGCGCGGTCTCGTATGCGGTCAGCGGATCGAAGGGCCACACGACCATCGCGCTCTCGTCGCTGCGGTGCGGGACGGCGTGGATGCGGCCGTCGGCCGTGCGGCGCTCGAGCACCGCGGAGGCCTGCCGCCATCCGTCGGGAGCGGCCGACACGAGCCACGTGAGATCCGGTCGTGAGGAGGCGACGAAGCGGGGCGAGCCGCGACGGCCGGCGCGGAGCTCGGCGACGACGGGCCGGTCTGACTGCGGCATGGGAGACCTTCCCTCATTAGAACGTTTCAAGCGTGGACGTCAGGAAGGGTAGCATTCAAAACCGAGTAGTAGTCGGGATTTCATCCGGGACGGGTCCGGAGCACGTCCGCCGCGTCATGTGCACGCACGTTCACGCTGCGAGGATCGCGCGTCGGAGTGCGTCGGCGCGCTCGGCGAACGCGCGCTGGCGTCGCACGTACTCGGCCTTGCCCGCCGGAGTCTCGATCGGCACCGGAACGACGCCGAAGTCGGAGAGATCGTAGGGCGCGGCCTGCATATCGAGCAGTCGGATGTCCCGAGCGAGCTCGAACGCATCGAGCAGCAGATGCCCCGGCACGAGCGGGCCGAGCTTCGTGGCCCACTTGTACACGTCCATGCCGGCGTGCAGACAGCCGGGCTGTTCGTTGCGCGGCCGGTCTTCGAGGGTGAGCGTCTGCCGATTGCGCGGCACCGCGTCGGGCGTGAAGAACCGGAACGCATCGAAGTGGGTGCAGCGCAGATCGTGGGTCTCGACGACCTCGTCGGTCGCGCGCCGACCGAGGCGGAGCGGCTGCGGATGGCGGTGCTCGCTCTGGCGGTACACCATCGCCCACTCATGCAGGCCGAAGCAGTCGAACTGGCCAGGGCGCGTCGACGTGCGCCGCAGCATGATGCGCGCCAGGCGCACGATCCGTCGCTTGTCCGATTCGTAGGCCCGCGCATCGACGCGCAGCGATCCGGGGTCGTCTCCCGGCGCGTACCACCGCCACGCGGCCCGGTCGCTCTGCGCCGCGTGCGCGAGGTCGACCCCCGCGCCGGGATGCCACTTGGCGAGCGCAGAGGGCGCGGAGGAATAGTACGTGAACAGGAAGTCCCACACCGGGTGCGTCTCGCCCCGCCGACGTCGAGCGAGATGATCGGCGGTCAGCTCGGCGGCGCGCTCGGCGTGACGCTGCTCGCGCTCGCGCCAGTCGCTCTGCGCGAGCAGCGTCACCGCTCGAGGAGTGCGCTCATGGCCCGCGTCAGGTACCACGGGTCGACGACCGCCGTGAGCTCGCGAGCGGAGTGCATGGACAGGATCGGCACGCCGACATCGACGGTGCGGATGCCGAGCCGCGTCGCCGAGATCGGGCCGATCGTGGACCCGCACGGCATCGCGTTGTTCGAGACGAACTCCTGGGCCGGCACGCCGGCGCGTCGGCATGCGGCGTTCCAGGCGGCTGCGCCGTGGGCGTCGGTCGCATAGCGCTGGTTCGCATTGATCTTCAGGATCGGGCCGCCTCCGGCGACGGGCCGGTTCTCGGGGTCATGCCGCTCGGAGTAGTTCGGGTGCACGGCGTGGCCCACGTCGCTCGAGACGTGCAGCGAGTGCGCGAAGCTGCGCGCGCGCTCGTCGGCGCCCCCGCCGAAGGCGGCGAGGATGCGGGTGAGCACGTCCTCGTGGAAGGGCCCGGCGGCGCCCGAGCGCGACGCGGATCCGACCTCCTCATGATCGAAGGCGGCGAACATGGCGATCGCCTCAGTCGGCGCGGCGTCGGCGATCGCGGTCAGGCCCGCGTGCGTGGACAGCAGATTGTCGAGCCGGCCGCTGGCGAAGAGCGCGTCGTCGGCGCCGAAGGAGCGGGGCGGCTGAGTGTCGGCGGCGACGATGTCGATGCCGGCGATGTCGTGCGACGGGACGCCGGCCAGATCCGCGAGGCGGCCGACGATGTCGGCGGATTCGGCCTCGCCGAGGCCCCAGACGGGCGTCGTGTGAGTCTGCTTGTCGAGTTTCAGTCCGTCGCCGACCTGGCGGTCGAGGTGGATCGCCAACTGCGGAATGCGCGCGATCGGGCCGGTGCGCACGAGGTGCTCATCGCCCGAGATGGTCACGACGCGGCCCGCGAGGCAGAGCTCGCGGTCGAGCCACGAGTTGACGAGGGGGCCGCCGTAGATCTCCCAGCCGAGCTGCCACCAGCCTCCCGCGCCGGTGCGGGTCGGCTTCGGCTTGAGCTTGAAGCTCGGCGAATCGGTGTGGGCTCCGACGATCTGGAACGGCGTCGTCGCGGAGACGGAAGCCGGAAGCGCGAAGGCGATGACGGATCCCTCCCGGACGACGACGTAGCGGCCGCCGGGGGCGAGGTCCCACGCGTCGCCTTCCGCGAGCGGCGCGAATCCAGCCTGCTCGAGGCGTCGCCGCGACTCATCGGCGGCGTGGTATGAGGAGGGGGATGCCTCGACGAACGAGGCGAGGTCATCGATGTGGGTGCGTGCGTCCTCAGGAATCGTGGTCACCCGTTCATCCTCTCAGACGGGGTCGATGAGATCCGGAGAGTTGTTGCGCACGTTGCCGACCGCGCGGCCGACCTCGTGCCACGCGAACGACTCGGCCACGCGGGGCGCGTCGTCGAGGGCCGCGCGCAGCACGTCGTGCGGCGCCTCGGCATCGGTGTCGAGCCAGGCATCGGCGTGATCGGCGTCGAGGAAGACGGGCATGCGGTGATGGATCGAACCGAGGTCTCCGACGGCGTCGCGGGTGAGGATCGTGAAGCTCAGCACCCAGGCGCTCTCGGGGTCGCGCCACCACTCGTAGAGGCCCGCGAACAGCATCGGCTCGCCGCCCTCGGGATGGATGAACAGCGGCACCTTGCCGTCGTCGGCCTGCTTCCACTCGTAGTATCCGCTCGCCGGCACCACCGTGCGGCGGCGTGCGAACGCGGCGGTGAACGTCGGTTTCTCGGCCACCGTCTCTGAGCGGGCGTTGAAGGCGCGCGCACCGACCGAGATATCTTTCGCCCACCCCGGCACGAGGCCCCACCTCGCGCTCTCGAGCCGCCTCGTCGGGGGCTCGGTCTTCGCCGAGTCGAGCACGATCGCGGCCTGCGCCGTCGGCGCGACGTTGAAGCTCGGCTGCGGCAGGTCGTCGCCGATGAGGTCGACGCTCAGCTCGCTGACGAGCTCGCTTCCGACACGGGCCACCACGAATCGTCCGCACATGAGAACGAACCTAGCGCGTTCGTCCGTGCTGATCGCCTCGCGCGCCCATGCTCGCTGCAGTTCGAAGTGGGTGACGCGCGCTAGCGGAAATCGCGCGAGCGATGCCCGATGCCGACGGCGAGGTCCTCGAATCCGTCGGCGACGAGGTTCACCACGCCCTCGGGGGATCGCTCGAGGATGCCGCGTGCGATGAGCGCCGGTCGGTCGCGCACGAGGTGCCGGTATCTCGTCCACACGCCCACGGTGCAGATGACGTTCACGAGGCCGTGCTCGTCTTCGAGGTTGAGGAAGGTGATGCCCGCGGCCGTCGCGGGGCGCTGCCGGTGCGTCACGAGGCCGGCCACCTCGATGCGCCGCCCGGTCTCATGGGAGCGCAGCTCGGAGGAGGTGAGCACGCCGCGCGCGTCGAGCGGCGCGCGGAAGTGCGCGAGGGGATGATCATCGGTCGAGACCCCCGTGGCCCAGAGGTCGCTCGCGAGACGCTCGTAGCTCGACGGATCGCCGAACAGCGGCGGCTGCACGCTCGCGCCCGTGCCCTCGAGGAACTCGGGGCGCTCGTCGGCCGCGGCCCCCGCGAGCCACAGCGCATCGCGCGTGCCGTGGCCGAGCGCGGCGAAGGCGCCGGCGGTCGCGAGCGCCTCGAGCTGCCGCTCCGTGATGCCCGTGCGGCGCACCAGGTCGGTCATCGAACGGAATGCTCCGCCGCTGTCGCGTTCGGCCACGATGAGCCGCGCCGTCTTCTCACCGATGCCGGTGATGCCGGACAGCCCGAGGCGCACGGCGAAGCGGCCGTCGCGGCGATGATCCGCGGACCGATCGGGCGCGTGCGGATCGAAGAGCGTCGGGCCGGCCTCGTGGTCGCGGAGGCATTCTCCGCCTCCGGTCGGGCCGCGCCGGTTGGGGTCGAGCGGCTCGAGGGTCTCGGTCGCCGCCGACAGCAGGATGTCGGGTCGGCGCACCTCGACGCCGTGGCGGCGGGCATCGGAGGTGAGCGTTGCGGGCGAGTAGAACCCCATGGGCTGCGCGCGCAGCAGCCCCGCCAGGAATGCTGCGGGATAGTGCAGCTTGATCCACGAGCTCGCGTACACGAGCAGGGCGAACGAGAGCGAGTGCGACTCGGCGAAGCCGAAGTTCGCGAACGCCTGGATCTGGGCGTAGAGCCGATCGGCCTCCTCACCCGTGATGCCGTTTCCGGCCATGCCGTCGTAGAGCTTCGCCCGCAGCGACTCGATGCGCTCGACGCCGCGCTTGGACCCCATCGCGCGGCGCAGCAGGTCGGCGTCTTCTCCGGTGCATTCCCCGATCGCCATCGCCATCTGCATGAGCTGCTCCTGGAAGACCGGGATGCCGAGCGTGCGCTCGAGCACCGGCTCGAGCTTGGGATGGGGATAGGTGATGGGGTCGGTGCCCATCTTGCGCCTGACGAACGGGTGCACGGCACCGCCCTGGATCGGGCCGGGTCGGATCAGCGCGATCTGGATCGCGAGGTCGTAGAACGACCGGGGCCGCAGGCGGGGGAGCAGCCCCATCTGGGCGCGCGACTCGACCTGGAACACCCCGATCGAGTCGGCTCGGCAGAGCATGTCGTACACGGCGGGCTCCTCGCGGGGCAGCTCGCGCAGGTCGAACTCTTCGCCCGTGGCCTCGCGGATGAGGTCGAAGCAGTGCTGCAGCGCGGCGAGCATGCCCAGCCCGAGCAGATCGAACTTCACGAGCCCCATCCAGGCGGCGTCGTCCTTGTCCCACTGGATCACGGTGCGGCCCGACATGCGGGCGTGCTCGATCGGCACGACCTCGCCGACCGGGCGATCGGTGAGCACCATGCCTCCCGAATGGATGCCGAGGTGGCGCGGCGCGCCCATGACGCCGATCGCATACTCGAGCACCTGATCGGGGATGTCGTGATCACCGCCCGATTCGATCGTCGCGCCCCAGCGCTCGATCTGGCGGGACCAGGCGTCCTGCTGGCCCGGCGAATAGCCCAGGGCACGGGCGACGTCGCGCACGGCGTTCTTGGGGCGGTACTGGATCACATTGGCGACCTGGGCGGCCCGGTCGCGCCCGTGCTGCTCGTAGACCCACTGGATGATCTCCTCGCGGCGATCGCTGTCGAAGTCGACATCGATGTCGGGCTCTTCGTCTCGCATGGCCGAGAGGAACCGCTCGAACGGCAGCCCGTAGTAGATCGCGTCGACGGCCGTGATGCCGAGCAGATAGCAGACGGCGCTGTTCGCCGCGGATCCGCGCCCCTGGCAGAGGATGCCGCGCCGACGCGCTTCGTCGACGATGGCGCGCACGATGAGGAAGTAGCCGGGGAAATCCTTCTGCTCGATCACGTCGAGCTCGTGCGCGATGCGCCGCCTGTCCTGTTCCTTCAGCCGCGGATACCGCTGCGGAACGGCGCGCCATACGAGGTCGCGCAGGTGCGACATGGGGGTATGGCCCGGAGGGACGTCGATCTTCGGCAGGGCGGGGCGGGCCGAACGCAGGGGGAAGGCGAGCTCACCGGCGAGGCGGGCGGATGCCTCGACCGCGCCGGGGAAGCGCGCGAAGATGCGCGCCATCTCGTCGCCCGAGCGCAGGTGAGCGGATCCGGCGGCCGGCAGCCAGCCGTCGAGGTCGTCCATGCTGCGCGTTGCGCGGATCGCGGCGACGGCCTGCGCGATCGGCACCCGCTCGGGGCGGGCGTAGTGCACGTTGCCCGTTGCGACGAGGGGGAGCCCGGCGCGCTCGGCCAGGAGCGCGAGCGCATCGTTGCGGGGATCGTCGGAGGGGTCTCCGTGATGCGTGAGCTCGACGTGCACGCTGTCGCGGCCGAAGCGGTCGACGAGCTCGGCCAGCGCGCGCTCTGCCGCGCTGAGGGAGCCGGTCGCGAGGGCCCGGCCGACCGCGCCCTTCCGGCAGCCGGTGAGGATGGCCCATTCGCCGCCCGCGGTCTCGGCGAGCTCGTCGAGGTCGTACAGCGGCCGCCCCTTCTCTCTGCCGCGCAGCTGGGCCCGCGTGATCGCCAGGGAGAGGCGGTGGTAGCCCTCTTCGCCCCGGGCGAGCGCGAGGAGGTGCGCTCCCGCAGGGTCGGGGCTGCCCTTCGGTGGCGCCGGCAGATCGAGCGACAGCTCGGCTCCGAAGACGGTCTTCACCGAGGTGTGCTCGGCGGCCTCCGCGACGCGCACCGCGCCGTAGAACCCGTCGTGGTCGGTGATCGCCAGCGCCTCGAGGCCCAGCCTCTCGGCCTCTTCCACGAGGTGCTCGGGGGACGAGGCTCCGTCGAGGAACGAGAACGTGGAGTGCGCGTGCAGCTCGGCGTATCGGGTCTCGGAGGTCTGTCGGCTGATCTGCGGCGGCTCGTAGGCACCCCGCTTCCGGCCCCAGGCGGGGCTGTCGCCGCCATCGGCCGCGGCCGGTGCCGACGACGGCCGACGACCGCTGAGCGTGCGCTCGATCTCGTTCCACGAGACGGGCGGGTTCGCGAAGCCCATCAGGAGTACCTCCCTTCGAGCCACCAGGCATCGTTCTCGAACACGGCGAGCCAGGCGGAGCCGTGCGCATCGACGAGCTGGAACCGGTGGGCTCGGCGCGCGCGGTGCGGATCCCAGGTGCGCTCGATGAGGGGCCAGGGCCCCGCCCAGGCCGTGATCGCACGGCCGTCGAGGGCGGCGGGAGGTTCGGTGACGAAACCGCGCTCATCGACGGCGACCGGCGCATCGCCGCGCCCCCGCACCCGCGCCGGGTGCGGTTCGCGGAACACTTCGGCGGGAAGCGGGGCGGGGAGCGACCCCGGCCAGGGCCGATCTCTCGGCGACTCGGGAGCAACCACGTCGCCCCACGGTGCGCGCCCCTCGCGCTCAGCCAACCACCGGCCTCCGCCGAGGCTCGGAGTGAGTACGGCACGGTGCCCGAGCACGGCCTGCACGCGCGTCATGGCGTGGTGGGAGCGTTCGTCGGGGCCCTGGCCGATGAGTGCGGGCTGGTGGGCGTCGCCGTCGTCGACGGATTCGGGCTCGAGCAGGATCTGCGAGACGCCCCCCGTGAGGACCGCTTCGCGTGCGGCGGGCTGCAGCTGCCAGCGCACGCGGTCGACGACGGCGGAGGCGTCGAAGCTCGTGGGGTGCTGCCAGACCCGCTCGCTGCGCCCTCCTCGATCGGTCTCGATCGTGATGCGCAGGGCGGTGCAGACGAGCCGCTGTTCGCCGAGCCCATCGCAGAACGATCCGGCCATCTGACGAACGGCGAAGGCGACCTGTTCGGCGAGTTCGAGGGGAGGCTCGAGGGTGAGCTCGCGCGTCAGCTCGGGCGGCGGGATCCGAGGGGCGGCCCCGCGTGAGTCGGCACCTGCCGCGAGCGCGCGCAGCCGCATGCCTCGGGGGCCGAACCGCTCGCGCACGCGCTCTGCATCGAACGCCGCGAAGTCGCCGAGGGTCTGCAGGCCGAGCCGGGCGAGCAGCAGCGCCAGCTCGGCATCGCCGAGGGTCGAGACCGACAGCGGGGCGAGGAACTCGGCGGACCGATGGGGCGGGACGATCGCGATGGTCTCGGCCGCGCGCGCGGCCTGCTCCGCCGTGAAGAGCCCATCGGCGATGCCCACGCGCACGTCGTCGAGCCCCATGCCGAGGAGCGACGTGCGCAGCGCCTCGGCCGCCGCCTGCTCGCCCCCGTAGAACCGGGCGGGCCCCCGTGCGCGGATCGCGGCGAGCCCGGGCCTGAGCGGCTGCACCCCGGGGACGAGCTGTTCGAGATGGGTGAGCACGCTGTGGAAGGCGCGCTCGTCGCGGCCGGCGTCGAACGGGATCACTCGAAGACGCGCACAGGCGCCCTGTGCGTCGCGCCGGCGCTGGCCCCGCGCGACCCCCGCCGCGCGCGCCGCGGCAGAGCAAGCCACGACGGCTCCGGCGTCGAGGACGGCGAGCGGCTCGTCGGAGCGCGTGCGCTCTGCCTGCGGCACGTCGCGCGCCTGGGTGCGCAGGTGCGCGGTGATCGGCCAGTCGGGGAACCACAGCATGATCGTTCGGGCATCGGCGCTCATTCGCCCACCGCCATGAGGTGCGGGCGGACACCTGCCGTCTCGACGTCTCGCCGCAGCGGTTCTGCGCCGCCGGAGGGCCCGGGGAGCATGACCCGCACGCGGCGCGGCCGCGGCGAGCTGCGCCCGGACGCGGCGACCGTGACGGCGCGGGAGGAGAGGAGGCCATGGCCCCGCCCGATTCCGCCCCAGGCAGGGTCGCTGACGGTGAGGGAGGCCTCGACCGATGGCCAGGGCCCGACGACGAGGAGGGTGCTGCCCCGATCGCGCAGTCGGGCCCCGAGACGCGCGGTCTCGGCGGATGATGCGGCCCGCGGCGAGCGCACCGCGACGAGGGGGAAGACCTCCGCAGCCGAGGACACGGCCTGCAGCCACCTCTCGCCGGGATCGGGGATGAGCGCGACCCGATCGGGGGAGACGCCGTACCCTGCTGCCGCCTCCAGGGAGAGGTCGGGCATGCCGATGAGCGCGCACCATGCTCCGTCTTGGGAGGAGCGGCCGGCGAGGGCGAACAGCAGGCTGGGGGAGTCGGGCAGCGCATATGCGGCTCCGGGCCGCAGGCCGCCGGAGGGGAAGAGCGGCGAGAGAGCACCCACGACGGGCAGCGCGTCGGCCTGCGCCGTGCGCCGCTGCATCTGACCGATCTGCGTGCGCAGGCGCATGACCTCTGCCGTCTGAGCTGCCATTCCCACACCCTCATTCTAGAAACAATGTTCGAGTAAGCCAAGTGGCTTTCGAACACTATTTCGAACCCCTGACAAACGACGGTCAGGGCGGGGAGAGGATGCTACGAGAGGAGTCCGACGCGCTCGAGATGCTTCGCGAGGCCGGCGCCATCGGGAGACGACATCCACGGCACGCCGGCGGCGGAGTGGTCATCGACCGACACGCGTCCGCCGGCGAGAACGGCCTCGGCCGTCGTCAGACGACGGATCGCGACGCCCGCGACCGACGACGGATGCTCCGCCGTGAACTCGGTGTAGATCTCGTCGTCGTGCTGGCCGTCGTCGCCGATGAGCAGCCAGGTGATGCGGGGGAACTCGCGCGCGAGCCGGCGCAGGTTGCTCTCCTTGTGCTCGCGGCCGCTGCGGAACCAGCGATCGTGCGTCGGCCCCCAGTCGGTGAGCAGCATCGCGCCGCGCGGGAACAGGTTGCGGTGCAGGAAGCGGTTGAGGGTCGGGGCCACGTTCCATGCGCCGGTCGACAAGTAGATCATCGGCGCCCCGGTGTGCTCCTTGACGAGCCGCTCGAGCAGAACCGCCATGCCGGGAACGGGCTGGCGCGCATGCTCGTTCAGCACGAACGAGTTCCACGCCGCGAGCAGCGGTCGCGGGAGCGCGGTGACCATCACGGTGTCGTCCACGTCGCTCACGATGCCGAACCGCACCGACGGATCCACGATGAACGAATGCGCTTCGACGGCGTCGCCGCCCTCGACCGACATGCGGAACGTCTGCCAGCCCGGCGCGAGTGAGGCGGGGAGCACGACATCGACGACGCCGCCCCGGTCGGCGACCACCTCGTGGGTCTCATCGCCGACCGTCACCGACACGCTCGCGTAGGCCACGGCGATCCCGACGAACGAGCGCCAGCCGCGCACGCCGTCATTGCGCCGGGCGCGGCCCGTGGGCGGCGGCACGATGAGTACGCGGCCGAGCACGCGCACCCAGCCGTCGCCGCCGTACCCCGGGAAGGGGAGCACCTCCGGCGTGCGCCCCTTCTTGCGCGCGACGCGCTCGCGCCAGGCGTGGAAGCGACGTTCCAGGCGCGCGAACCAGTGGATCCTGCGTGCCGGGTCGTGCGCGGTCTGCGCGGGTCGAGAGGCCATCGGACCTAGTCTTTCATGTGACGGCGCTCGATCAGCTGCAGAAGCTTCTTGCCGCCGAACACGGCGAGCAGCCCGAGTGCGATCAGGCCGAAGAAGACGTACCCCGCCCAGTGCGCGCTATCGGCGAGCTCGCGGTACGTCTCCGCCGCGCCCGCGGCGATCGTGATGTAGATCGCCGACCAGAGCACGCAGGCGGGCAGGGTCCAGGCGAGGAACCGCCGGTACGGGTAGCCCGACATGCCCACTGTGAGCGGCACGATCGAATGCAGCACCGGGAGGAAGCGCGAGAGGAAGATCGCGATGCCGCCGCGCCGCCGCAGGTAGGTTTCGGCGCGGTCCCAGTTGCGCTCGCCGATCCACCTGCCGAGCCGGGAGTGCCGCAGTTTCGGGCCGGCCCACCGGCCGATCATGTAGCCGATGCTCTCGCCCGCGATCGCGCCTCCGACGACGAACGCGCCGAGGATGATCGCCTCGGGGACCGACGTCACGCCCGTCGCGCTGACGATGACGATCGTGTCGCCGGGCACGATCAGGCCGATCAGCACGCTCGTTTCGAGCATGATCGCGACACTCGCGATGAGGATGCGCAGCCAGGGTGCAACGCTCGAGACCACATCGAGGATCGACGAGAGAACATCGTTGAGCACCCGATAAATACTACGGTCACGAAACGACGCGGAGCGCGCGGTAATCTGGATCATCACCGATCTCTCGCGGGACAGGCCGCGCGAGAAGCCCCGATCGATTGGCTCCATCCGACGTGTCCGAATCCATTTCTGCCGACATCCCCGCCCACGCCGAGGCGCACGACGTGCACGCCGTGCAGGAGAAGTGGCAGCGCTACTGGGAGAACAACGAGACCTTCCGCGCCGGCGGCGCGGACGATGACCGGCCGCGCCGGTACGTGCTCGCGATGTTCCCCTACCCCTCGGGCGACATGCACATGGGGCACGCGTCGAACTACCTCTACAGCGACATCGTCGCCCGCTTCTGGCGCCACCAGGGCTACAACGTGCTGCAGCCGATCGGGTGGGATTCGTTCGGGCTGCCGGCCGAGAACGCGGCGATCCAGCGCGGCGCCGACCCGCGCGAGTGGACGTACGACAACATCGCGCAGCAGCGCGAGAGTCTGGGAACATACGGCGTCTCGTTCGACTGGTCGCGGGTGCTGCACACGTCGGACCCCGAGTACTACCAGTGGAACCAGTGGCTGTTCCAGCAGATGTACGACCGCGGGCTCGCGTACCGCGCGTCGAGCCCCGTGAACTGGTGCCCGAACGACCAGACAGTGCTCGCGAACGAGCAGGTCGTCGACGGCGCGTGCGATCGCTGCGGCGCCACGGTGATCAAGAAGAAGCTCACGCAGTGGTACTTCAAGATCACCGAGTACGCCGACCGCCTGCTCGACGACCTCGACGCGCTCGAGGGCGTGTGGCCGCACAAGGTGCTGCAGATGCAGCGCAACTGGATCGGCCGCTCCACCGGCGCCGACATCGACTTCGAGATCGAGGGGCGCTCCGAGAAGGTCACCGTCTTCTCCACGCGCGCCGACACCCTGTACGGCGCGACATTCATGGTCGTGGCGCCCGACAGCGACCTCGCCGCGGAGCTGGCCTCGACGGCGAGCCCCGAGACCCGCGCGCGCTTCCAGGACTACCTGGACAAGACGCAGAAGCAGACCGACATCGAGCGCCAGTCGACCGACCGCGAGAAGACCGGCGTGCCGCTCGAGCGCTTCGCGATCAACCCCGTCAACGGCGAGAAGCTGCCGATCTGGGCCGCCGACTACGTGCTGGCCGACTACGGCCACGGCGCCGTCATGGCTGTTCCGGCGCATGACCAGCGCGACCTCGATTTCGCCCGCACGTTCGACCTGCCCGTGCGCGTCGTGCTCGACACGAGCGCCGAGGGCGAAGAGCTCGCGGATCCCGTGGAGACGGGCGAGGCGCTCACCGGCGAGGGAGTGCTGATCAACTCGGGCGAGCTCGACGGGCTGCCCAAGGCGGACGCGATCGCGCGCATGACCGAGATGCTCGCCGCGTCGGGATCCGGGCGCGCGACCACGCAGTACCGCCTGCGCGACTGGCTGATCTCGCGCCAGCGGTTCTGGGGCACGCCGATCCCCATGATCCACACCGACGACGGCCGCATCGAGAAGGTGCCGGCCGACCAGCTGCCCGTGACGCTGCCGGTCGCGAAGGACATCGACCTGAAGCCCAAGGGCACCTCGCCGCTCG
Organism: Candidatus Microbacterium stercoravium; assembly: GCA_019117025.1. Lineage (GTDB taxonomy): Bacteria > Actinomycetota > Actinomycetes > Actinomycetales > Microbacteriaceae > Microbacterium > Microbacterium stercoravium. The sequence continues at coordinate 43,612 of DXAM01000051.1, forward strand.
GCGGTGCGACGGAGTGGGTCACGACGACGGATCCCGTCACCGGAGAGCGGGCGCTGCGCGACCCCGACACCATGGACACCTTCGTCGACAGCTCGTGGTACTACCTGCGCTTCCTGTCGCCGAAGAGCGACGAGGTGGCGTTCGACCCGGCCGAGGCGAACCGCTGGGCGCCCGTCGACACGTACATCGGCGGCGTCGAGCACGCGATCCTGCACCTGCTGTACGCGCGCTTCATCACGAAGGTGCTGCACGACATGGGGCTCGTCGACTTCACCGAGCCGTTCTCCTCGCTCATCAACCAGGGCATGGTGCTGCTCGACGGCGCGAAGATGTCGAAGTCGAAGGGCAACCTGGTGCAGGTGTCCGACCAGCTCGCCGCGCACGGATCCGACGCGGTGCGCGTCGCGCTCGCCTTCGCCGGACCGGTGGAGGACGATAAGGACTGGCACGATGTGCAGACGCCCGGCGCCAAGAAGTTCCTCGCCCGTGCGATGCGCGCGGCCGAAGACGTCGCCTCCGAGGCGGGGGCCGACCCGGCTGCGGGCGACACGGCCCTGCGTCGCGCGACGCACCACCTGCGGAACGACGCCCCCGGCCTCGTCGAGCACACGAAGTACAACGTGCTCGTCGCGCGGCTCATGGAGCTCGTCAACGCGATCCGCAAGACGATCGACTCCGGTGCCGGCCCGGCCGATCCCGCCGTGCGCGAGGCCGCAGAGACGGTGGCCGTGATGCTCGACGTCGTGGCGCCCCACACGGCGGAGGAGATGTGGGAGATCCTCGGTCACGCACCGAGCGTGAGCGCGGTGGTCTGGCCGAGCGCCGAGCCGCAGCTGCTCACCGCCGACGAGGTCACCGCCGTCGTGCAGGTCAACGGCAAGGTGCGCGCGCAGCTGCAGGTGTCGGCCGAGATCGCGCCGGACGACCTCGAGGCGCTCGCGCGCAGCGACGAGAAGGTGCTGCGCTTCGTCGGCGACGGGCAGATCGTCAAGGCGATCGTGCGCGCCCCGAAGATCGTGAGCCTCGTGGTCAAGTAGGCGGCGCCGCGCCCGCCGCTGACCGCTCTCGCCACACGCGCAGATCCGTCTCCGACCGACTGACGAGCACCAGTCCGTCGGTGTCGGAGCGTGCGACGACCGTGCCGGATCGCGCGAGCAGGGCGAGCGTGTCGGGGTGAGGATGACCGTAGTCGTTCTCACCGACGCCGATCAGCCCGACGCGCGCGCCGATGCCGTCGTAGAGGGCCGTCGACTGGTCGCGACTGCCGTGATGGGAGACCTTCACGACGTCGAAGCGTCCGGTCACGCGGCCCGACGCCCAGAGCAGCTGCTGCGCGTCCTCGCCGAGGTCGCCGAGCAGCAGCGTGCGGGGAACGGAGCCGCCGGCGATCTCGACGACGAGGCTCGTGTCGTTGCCGGGCGGGAACGCCTTCGTGTCGTCAGCGGGCCACAGGATGCGCCAGGACGCGTCACCGAGGGTGCCGTGCATGCCGGCGCTGCCCTCTCGGACGTCCGGCGAGGCGGCGCGCGC
>DXAM01000052.1 GCA_019117025.1 Candidatus Microbacterium stercoravium
TGCAGCTGGCGGTCGAAGACGGCGACGCGTGCGCCGTCCTCCCTCAGCCGCGTGACGATCGCCTCGCCGATGCCGCTCGCGCCGCCCGTGACGACCGCCGTGAGCCCGTCGAAGACGCCCATCAGGCGAACACCTGCTTCTGGGATCCGAGCCCCTCGATGTCGAGCTCGACGACATCGCCGGCGGCGAGGTAGGGAAAGCGCCCCGACAGGGCGACGCCCTGCGGGGTGCCCGTCATGATGACGTCACCCGGCTCGAGGGCGAGGTGCTGCGACAGGTGCCAGACGATGTACGGCACGTCGAAGATCAGGTCTGACGTGTTCGAGTCCTGGCGCGGCTCGCCGTTGACGAAGCTGCGCAGGCGCAGGTTCGATGCATCGACCTCGTCGGGGGTGACGAGCTCGGGCCCGAGGGGCGAGAACCCGGGGGCCGACTTGCCCTTGCCCCACTGTCCGCCCGAGATCTCAAGCTGCCACTCGCGCTCGGAGAGGTCGTTCGCGATCGTGAAGCCCGCGATGTGGTCGATCGACTGATCGGTGCTCTCGAGATAGCTGGCGCGCTTGCCGATGACGATCGCGAGCTCGACCTCCCAGTCGGTCTTCGTGCTGCCGCGCGGGATCTTCACCTCGTCGTAGGGGCCGACGACCGTGTTCGGCGCCTTCATGAACAGCACGAGGTTCTTCGGCGGCTCGGCGCCGGATTCGGCCGCGTGCGCCGCGTAGTTCATGCCGACGCAGTACACGGCCGACGGGCGCGCCACGGGGGATCCGACGCGGGTGCCGTCGATGTCGGCGACCGGAAGCGATCCGGCGGCGAGCGCGTCGCGCACCTTCTCGATCCCGCCCGACTGCAGGAAGTCGCCGTCGATGTCGGCGGTGAGGGGGGTCAGGTCGAAGGCCTGGTCGCCTTCGAGAACAACGGGCTTCTCCGCGCCCGGTGCGCCGCGTCGCGCAAGTCGCATGAATTCTTCTCCGAACATCTGAGGTTTACGGATCACTTCGCGCGATCCATCCTCAGATTATCACCCGGAGCCCCTCATAGGTCAGATGTTTGCCAGCCCATAGAACTCTCGGGCCGAGTCGCCCGCCAGGCGGGCCCACTCGGCGCGCGACGACGCCGCGCGCAGCGCGTCGACGGCCCGCGCGAGGGGGATTCCGAAGCCCTCGGCGCCCGACACGGGCCAGTCGCCGCCGAACATGGCGCGATCGGCCCCGAACGCATCGAGCGCGACCCGGTCGTACACGCCCGCGACCTGCGCGAACGCGGCCGCGGACCCCGCCTCGGCGGGCAGACCGGAGCACTTGACGAACACGTGGGGCAGCGCGGCCAGGCGCGTGAGGGATGCGCGCCAGGCGGCGCCCGCCTCGGAGTCGAGCCCCTCGGCCACGGGCGGCTTGCCGAGGTGATCGAGCACGATGCGCGTGTCGGGCGCGCGCTCCGCGGCGGCCACGAGCAGATCGAGCTGGTGCCAGCGCACGCACGCGTCGAACGTGAGACCGCGCTCGCCCGTGCGGATCAGGTCGCTCGCGAACGCGTCCGAGGCGAGCAGCGCGTCGGGTCCGTTCTGCAGCGAGGGGCGCACGCCGACGACGAGCGGCAGATCCGCCAGGCCGTCGAGCTGCGCTTCGAGATCGCCGCGGCCGAACTCCGCGTGGGCGACGATGGCCCGGAGTCCCGGCCAGTCGAGCCCGGCGACCCACTCCGCCTCGGTGCGCGCGTACGCCGCATCCGCGTCGGTCTCCACGAAGACCCACTCGCCGATGCGGCCGTCGGCCGTGTCGATGTTCTGCGGCAGGAAGGGTCGGTTCAGCACGTCCGCCCCGTCGAGCCACGGGTGCGGAATCTCCCGCGGATCCCACACGTGCACATGCGAATCGAGAATCGTCATACGGTGTCTCCTTCCCGGAGCCGCCCTGTGCGGGCGTCGGATAGCGTGAGGGGATGAGCGGATACAACGTCACCCAGATCGGCGCCGTCGACGCGTGGACCGGCAAGGAGTTCGTCGAGGGCGAGCTCGGCACCGCGAACGTGGGCATCTCGATCAATGCCACCGAACCGGGCGGAGAATCGCCGTTCTGGCACTCGCACGCCCGCATCGAAGAGGTCTACCTCGTGCTCGAGGGCACGGGTGAGATCGCCATCGGCGACGACATCGTGCCGTTGCAGGCCGGCACACTCGTGCGCGTCGCCCCCGGCAGCATGCTGGCGCTCAGGTGCCTGCCCGACAGCCCGGCGCCGATGAAATGGATCTGCGTGCGCGCGGGCGCCGACTCCCTCGCAGACATCGGCAACGACGCGACCCTCGATTCGGACCGCCCGTTCCCCTGGAACGCGTGATCCGTCGCGCACGGGGCTGACGAGGCCGGCCGGCCTCTCGCGCACGTGCGGATCGCCCATCGCTACGCCTTCGCCGCCTTGAGCCACTGCTCGATGCCGGCGATGTGCGTCACCATGCGCGCGTTCGCGAGCTGGCCGTCGCCGCGCCGCATGGCCTCGACGATCCCGCGGTGCTCGTCGATCGTGCGGCTGGTGGCGCCCGTCTCGGTGATGCCGCGCCAGACGCGGGCGCGCGCCGTCGGCCCGGAGAGCGAATCGAGCAGGCCCGCGAGGTAGGCGTTGCCGGTCGACAGGGCGATGCGATGGTGGAACTCGATGTCGTGCGACACGAGCGCCTCGACGTCGGGGGTGTCCGGCACGTCGCGGAGCATCTGCTCGAGCTCGGCGACGTCGTGCGCGTCGGCGGCGTGCGCGGCGAGCTCGGCCGCCGCCGGCTCGAGCATGCGCCGGACCGCGAAGATCTCGAGCACCGAATCATCCTGGTGCAGATCGACGACGAAGCTCATCGCCTCGAGCAGCATGCTCGGCTCGAGGCTCGTCACGTAGGTGCCGTCGCCGCGACGCACGTCGAGCACGCGGATCACCGCGAGTGCCTTGACCGCCTCGCGCAACGAGCTGCGGGAGAGCCCGAGGGCCTCGCTGAGCTCCTTCTCGGGAGGGAGGCGATCGCCCGGGGAGAGCTTCCCCGAGACGATCATCTCCTTGATCCCCTCAATCGCCTCGTCGGTAACTGCCATGCCGCCGAGTCTAGCGAGAGATCAGATGTTTACATCGCCGACGAGATTCACCTTGATGCCGAGGCGGTCGAACATCGCGGCCTTCGCGAGCAGGGCCCGGTCGGCCGTCTCGGCGTCGGGGGCGTAGACCATCTGCGCATGGTTCGCCTTGTGACGGGCCATGAACTGGTCGCGGGTGACGCCGTGCAGCACCACGTGCGCGATCGGCCACTCGGGGTTCGTCGCGTTCTTGCGACGGGTCGTCTCCTCCTCCGGCAGCTCGACGGCCGAGGCGCGGAAGATGTCGGCCTGCAGGATGCCGTCCGCGATGAAGACGCGCGAGAGCACGAGCTCACCCGGCTTGGAGACGCCGTTGACGGTCGCGCCGCCGGCCGGGAAGAACACGTGGCCCTGGCGCCACCCCTCGGCCTTGTCCCAGCCGCCGAGGTGCGACCCCGGCACCGATCCCGAGATCTCGTACGCCCAGACGAACTGGCCGTCGTACTCCTCGCCCCAGCGCACATCGTGCAGCGTGTTGTCGGGAACGAGGCCCATCGCGCGCCACACGCGATCCGTGATGAGCGCGTCGACCGCGACGCCCTCGTCCGCCTCGTTGAAGTGCGGCACGGCGCGCCCGGCGAAGAGTTCGCGGGATCCGTCGCGCGAGAACGCCGGCGGGCGCTCGGTGGAGTTGAGCAGGCCCTCGGGGAGATCCGATGCCGGCGCGAGATCCTTGAGCCCCTGCTGGTACTGAATGCCGACGGCGTCGAGACCGAAGTCGTCGGCGATCCGCAGCGCCGCGATGTACATCTTGTACTGCTCGTGCAGCTGACGCTCGGTCAGCTCGGTCGCCTCGTCGGTGCCGAGCTTGAAGGTCATGCCCTTGTCGCGCAGCCACTCGCCGATCTTCGCCGCGTCGGCATCTGAGACCTGCTGCATCTCGGCGTAGAGCGCCGACTGGCTGAGGCGCTCCTTGTAGATGCCGATCTGGTTGAGCAGCTCGTCATCGAAGATGGCGTTGTACATGCCCATGCAGCCCTCGTCGAAGACGCCGATGATGGCCTTCTCGCGCAGCAGCTGTTCTCCGAGGGCGCGCCCGAGCGTGCTCTCCGCGCTCTCGGACAGCTCGGGAAGCGGTCGCACATGCGAGTCGTCGTGCGTGACGGTGCCGTGCTCGACCCATTCGCGGATGCTCGCGCGGAACCACTCATCGGTGAAGTCGACCGACCAGGTGGTGGAGTAATCGATGCCGGCCTTCGTCATGCTCGCGTTGAGACCCAGCAGCCCGACGAGCCCCGGCCAGTCGCCGGCGAAGTTCGCCACGGTGAGGATCGGGCCGCGGTGCGTGCGCAGCCCCGCGAGCACGTGGTGCGAGTACTGCCAGTTCGCGATCGCGACGATGAGGGGCGCCTCATCGGGAATGTTCTTGAAGACCTCGAGGCCCATGCGCTGGCTCGAGATGAAGCCGTGGCCGGTGTGCGGGTCGACGTCGAACCCGCGCACGACGCTCCAGCCGAGCGCCTCGACCGCGGCGGTCACGCCGGCCTCGACGTTCTTCTGCGTCTCCCAGCCGGCGATGTTCGCCGACTCGCGGAGGTCGCCGCTGGTGATGAGGTAGGCCGTCTTCGGCGCGAGCGCGGGTCGCGGGGCGATGTTCGGCAGTGCATATGCAGACATGGATCTGTCCTCGCCTTTGGGGATCGTGGGGTCGGATGGGTTCGATGTAAAGGATTACATGACGACGGGCGTGGGGACAACTCGATCGGCGCTCCCGTCAGACCGCGTCGCGCAGCTCGCCGCGCAGCACGACGCGCTCGAGGCCGCCCGCATCGCCGGAGATGCGTCGCAGCATGCGCTCGGCGGCCAGCTCTCCCATGCGCCGCGACGGCAGGTGCACGATCGGCACCGCCTGCGGATGCAGGGTCGTGAACGGCAGCGCGCCGATGACCGAGACCGCGATGTCGCGCGTCGTGAGGTTGCGGGAGGCCATCGCCTGCAGCACCCCGACGCCGAGCAGGTTGTTGCCGGCGACGATGCCGCCCGGGCGCTCCGCGCGGTCCAGCAGCTCGAGCGCATGACGGCGCCCGCCTTCGACCCCGAAGTCGGCGTGGATCACGTCCACGGCCCCCGCATCGACTGCGCCTCGCGCGCGATCGCGCGCCGTGCCGACGGCTTCGGATCCGGTGAGCACCACGAGCGGTCCGCGATCCTCGATCGCACGCGCCGCGAGGAATCCCGCCTCGTAGTTGTCCATCACGATCTCGTCGACGTTCGCGCCCCGGAGCGCACGGTCGATCGCGACGACGGCGGGGCCGGATCCCTCGGGAGGCGCCGGCGATTCATCGTCGGCGGCCGCGATGATCACCCCCGCCATGTTGGCTGCTGCGGCCACGCGCAGGTATTCGGACTCCTGGGCGTGGTCGCCGTCGGTGTTGCACAGCACGACGGAGTACCCGGCGGCTCTCGCCACGTCTTCGACGCCGCGCGCGATCTCGGTGAAGTACGGGTTCGACACGTCGGGGAAGATCAGCGCGATCATCTCGCTGTGCCGCCGCCGCAGCGACCGGGCCGTACGGTTCGGCACGTACTGCAGCTCGTGCGCGGCGCTGCGCACGGCGCGGACGCGCTCGTCCGACACCACCTGCCCGTTGAAGACGCGCGAAACAGTCGCGGTCGACACACCCGCCAGCTTCGCCACATCCACGATCGTCGCCATAGCCAACAGGATATGGTATCGATTACATTTGTGTGCATCGGTGTTCCCGCCGCAGCCGAGACGGGTTACTCTGATACGCGCATTGCTCGGATGTTTC
>DXAM01000053.1 GCA_019117025.1 Candidatus Microbacterium stercoravium
TGGGGCAAGGTCTTCGTGCGCGCCGGCCGCGAGATCCGCGACCTCTACCCGCGGTTCGATGACTTCCGCGCGCTGCGCGATCGACTGGATCCCGACGGCCGGTTCCGCAATGCGTTCGCGCGACGAATCGGACTCTGAGGGGCAGCGGTGGCGACGACGCTGAAGGACGTGGCGCCGCGCGGTGGAGGCGCTGATCGGACGCATCGAAGGAGCCGACGGCGCGCCGCGCACATTGCTCGCGGACTTCCGCATCGTCGAACGCGAGTCCACCTGATCCCGTGCGTCGTCGCGGATCTGCCTCAGCGCGTCACTTCTTGCGCGACTTCTTCCGGGTGGTGCCTTCCGCGCTTCCGGATGCTTTGGCGTACTTGAACTCGTTGCCGGCGATCGGTGAATCGTCGGACACGGGCTCGCCGTGGGACGCCCGGCGGATGTCACGGATCATTCCGATCGACAGGGCGAACGTGATCGCCCAGCTGACCCATGCGAGCGCGACACGCCAGGTGAACGGCTGCTGGCCGGATCCCCGCAGCAGTGAGTATGCGCTCGTGAGGGCGCCGATGATGCCGGTTCCGAGGAGGTACTTGCGCATGCGACCACCCTAGCGCGCGGGCGTTAGGCTGACGCCAACGAAGGAGTGTGAGATGTCTCGAGCTGATCTCGTTGTCGTCGCCAACCGCCTGCCCGTTGACCGGGTGGAGGGCCCCGATGGCGAGCCGACCTGGCGGCGTTCCCCCGGTGGCCTCGTCACGGCGCTCGAACAGGTGATGCAGAGCCTCGACGGCGCGTGGGTCGGCTGGGGCGGCAAGCCCGACCTCGACGTCGATCCGTTCGAGTTCGACGGCACCGTGCTCGTCCCCGTCGCGCTCAGTCGCGACGACCTGCGCGACTACTACGAGGGGTTCTCGAACGGCACGATCTGGCCGCTCTATCACGACGTCATCGCCGCGCCCGTCTACAAACGGTCGTGGTGGGACGCCTACGTCCGCGTCAACCGGCGATTCGCGGAGGCCGCGGCGAAGCACGTGCAGGACGGCGGCTTCGTCTGGGTGCAGGACTACCAGCTGCAGCTCGTCCCGCAGATGCTGCGCGAGCTGCGGCCTGACGTGACGATCGGATATTTCCACCACATTCCGTTCCCGGCATATTCGCTCTTCGCGCAGCTGCCGTGGCGACGCCAGGTGCTCGAGGGGCTGCTCGGGGCCGACGTGATCGGCTTCCAGCGCGTCGAGGACGCCGGCAACTTCCAGCGGTCGATTCGTCGTCTGCTGCACTATCCGACGAAGGGCGAGACGGTCACGGTCCCGACGATCGAGGACGCCGCTCGCACCGTCATCTCGCGCAGCTACCCGATCTCGATCGACGCGAACCACTTCCTCGAGCTGGCGCAGCGCCCGGACATCATCGCACGGGCGCAGTCGATCCGCGAACAGCTCGGCGCCGAGAAGCTCATGCTGGGCGTCGACCGGCTCGACTACACGAAGGGGATCCGGCACCGGCTCAAGGCGTACGGCGAGATGCTCGCCGACGGACGCATCACGGGGAAAGACGCGACCCTCGTGCAGATCGCGAGCCCGTCGCGTCCGGGTGTCGAGGCGTATCAGGAGCTACGCGACGAGATCGAGATGAGCGTGGCACGGATCAACGGCGACTACTCGACCGTCGAGACGACGGCGATCCGATACCTGCACCAGGGCTACCCCCGCGAGGAGATGGTGGCGCTGTATCTCGCCGCCGACGTCATGCTCGTCACCGCGCTGCGTGACGGCATGAACCTCGTCGCGAAGGAGTACGTCGCGGTCCGCGCCGACAACACCGGCGTGCTCGTGTTGAGCGAGTTCGCCGGCGCGGCCGACGAGCTCGGCAGCGCGCTGCTCGTCAACCCCCACGACATCGAGGGGACGAAGGACATCCTGTCGAGGTCGCTGCAGATGCCGGCGGCCGAGCAGGCCCGCCGGATGAAGACGATGCGCAAGAAGGTCTTCGACAACGACGTCGTCAAGTGGGGACAGCGCTTCCTCGACGACATGGAGACGTCCCGGGCACGGAGGAATGAGGCATGACCGACGCGGTCGCTCGTGTCGCGCGCGCTGCGCGGCTGCTCGTCGCACTTGATTTTGACGGCGTCCTGTCACCGCTCGTGACGGATCCGATGGCGGCGCGCGCCACGCCGGAAGCGAAACGCGCTGTCGCCGCGCTCGTGGACGCCCCCGGCGTGACGGTCGCGTTCGTCTCCGGGCGCGCCCTCGGAGACCTCAGAGTGATCGCCGAGCATGACGACGACTCCCGCGTGTGGCTCGCCGGTTCCCACGGTGCCGAGCACTGGCGCCCCGACGTCGGCCAGCTCCGCGCGGCCGACGACACCGATCCCGCCGACGCGGATGAGATCCGTGAGAGCGCCGAGGCCGCTGCCGCGGCGTTCGACGGAGCGTGGATCGAAGCGAAGCGCTACGGCTTCGCCCTGCACACGCGCACGTCTCCCGATGGCGTCGAGCCGCGTGCGCAGGCCGCGCTCGACGAACTGATGCGCGTCGCCGCACCATCCTGGCGTCGCCGCGACGGCAAGCACGTGCTCGAGTTCGCCTGGCGACACGAGGGCAAGGACGTCGCCGTCGCCGAACTGCGCCGCGTGACCCAGGCGGACGCCGTCGTCTTCGCGGGCGATGACGTGACGGATGAGGACGCGCTGCGCGCCCTGGAGGAGGGCGATCTCGGCATCCGCGTCGGCCCGGGGGAGACGGCGGCGAGCCTCCGCGTCGCCGACCCGGGTGAGCTTGCCGCAGTGCTCACTCGCCTCGCGGCTTTGAGAGCATCCTGACCCGCGATCAAACGACACGATCAGCAAAACGTCGACGTGGTCGGGGGCCCTCGAGACGGGGAATAGACTGCTTGGGTGAGTGAGAACGCAGCCAGGGGAATCGACATCAAGCCGCGCAGCCGTGTGGTGACCGACGGGATCGAGGCCACCACCTCGCGCGGCATGCTCCGTGCCGTCGGCATGGGCGACGACGACTGGGCGAAGCCCCAGATCGGCATCGCGTCGAGCTGGAACGAGATCACCCCTTGCAACCTCTCGCTCGATCGCCTTGCGCAGGGTTCCAAGGAGGGCGTGCACGCCGGCGGGGGATACCCGCTGCAGTTCGGCACGGTCAGCGTCTCGGACGGCATCTCGATGGGGCACGAGGGGATGCACTTCTCGCTCGTGAGTCGCGAGGTCATCGCCGACAGCGTCGAGACCGTCGTCATGGCGGAGCGCCTCGACGGCACGGTGCTGCTGGCCGGCTGCGACAAGTCGCTTCCCGGCATGCTCATGGCCGCCGCGCGCCTCGAGCTCGCGAGCGTCTTCCTCTACGCGGGCTCCATCGCCCCCGGGTGGGTCAAGCTCGAAGACGGCACGGAGCGCACGATCACGATCATCGACTCGTTCGAGGCCGTCGGCGCGTGCAAGGCCGGCCAGATGAGCGAAGCCGACCTCAAGAAGATCGAGTGCGGCTTCGCACCTGGCGAGGGCGCCTGCGGCGGAATGTACACCGCCAACACCATGGCGTGCATCGCGGAGGCGCTCGGCATGAGCCTCCCCGGATCCTCCACGCCGCTGAGCGCCGACCGCCGTCGCGACATGTACGCGCACCGCTCCGGCGAGGCCGTCGTGGAGATGCTCCGCAAGGGGATCACGACGAAGGACATCCTGACGCGGAAGGCATTCGAGAACGCCGTCACGGTCGCGATGGTGTTGGGCGGATCCACGAACGCCGTGCTGCACCTGCTCGCGATCGCGCACGAAGCCGGCGTCGAGCTCACCCTCGAGGACTTCCGGGCCATCGGCGAGCGCTCGCCCCACCTCGCCGACGTCAAGCCGTTCGGCCAGTTCGTCGCGCAGGACTTCGACCGCGCGGGCGGTATGCCCGTCGTCATGAAGGCGCTCCTCGACGCGGGCCTGCTGCACGGCGACGCGATGACGGTCACGGGCAAGACGCTCGCCGAGAACCTCGCCGACCTCGACCCCGAGCCCATCGACGGCACCGTCGTGCGCGACCTGGACGACCCGATCCACGCCACCGGGGGGCTGACGATCCTCGACGGCAGCCTCGCCCCCGAGGGCGCCGTCGTGAAGACGGCCGGCTTCGACGCCGAGGTGTTCGAGGGGCCGGCCCGCGTGTTCGAACGCGAGCGCGCCGCCATGGACGCGCTCACGAACGGCGAGATCAACAAGGGCGACGTCATCATCATCCGGTACGAAGGGCCCAAGGGCGGGCCCGGCATGCGCGAGATGCTCGCCATTACGGCGGCCATCAAGGGCGCAGGTCTCGGCCAGGATGTACTACTCTTGACAGACGGTCGATTCTCAGGCGGCACAACTGGTCTGTGCATCGGCCACATCGCTCCGGAGGCAGTGGACGCAGGTCCGATCGCCTTCGTGCGCGATGGTGATCCGATCCGGGTCGACGTCGCCGCTCGCTCCCTCGACATACTCGTCGATGAGGCCGAGCTCGCCTCCCGCCGCGAAGGCTGGGAGCCGCTGCCCCCGCGCTACACCCGCGGCGTTCTCGCCAAGTACGCGAAGCTCGTACGCTCTGCCGCATTCGGTGCCGTCACCGGCTGACGACCGATTGCGCCGACAGACGTCCGACACGATTGAGGGAAGCACTATGCCCGCAGATCCGACAACCGCCGTTCCTCGGCCGCCCGCATCCTCGAACGCCACCCCGCCCGTCATCACGGGCGCGGAGGCCGTCGTCCGCTCGCTCGAGCAGCTCGGCGTCACGGATGTCTTCGGCCTGCCCGGCGGAGCCATCCTCCCCGCCTACGACGCTCTCATGAGCGACAACTCGCTCAACCACATCCTCGTGCGCCACGAACAGGGCGCTGGCCACGCCGCGGAGGGCTACGCCGCCGCGACCGGCCGCGTCGGCGTCGCCATCGCGACGTCGGGCCCCGGGGCGACCAACCTCGTCACGGCGATCGCCGACGCCCACATGGACTCGGTGCCGATCGTCGCGATCACCGGGCAGGTGTTCTCCACGCTGATGGGCACCGACGCGTTCCAGGAAGCCGACATCGTCGGCATCACGATGCCCGTCACGAAGCACTCGTTCCTCGTCAAGCGGGCGGAGGATGTCCCCTCCGCGATCGCGCAGGCGTTCGAAATCGCGAGCACGGGGCGCCCCGGACCGGTCCTCGTCGACATCACGAAGGACGCCCAGCAGAACGAGGCGCCGTTCGTGTGGCCGCCGCGCTACGACCTGCCCGGCTACCGTCCCGTCACGAAGGCGCACGGCAAGCAGATCCAGGCGGCCGCATCGCTCCTGGCCGCCGCCGAGAAGCCGGTGCTGTACGTGGGCGGCGGCGTCATCCGCAGCCAGGCCGCGGAGGAGCTGCTGGCCTTCGCCGAGACGACCGGCGCCCCCGTGGTGACGACGCTCATGGCGCGGGGCGCGTTCCCCGACAGCCACGAGCAGCACCTCGGGATGCCGGGCATGCACGGATCCGTGCCCGCGGTTCTCGCCTTGCAGGAGAGCGACCTGCTCATCGCTCTCGGGGCGCGCTTCGACGACCGCGTCACGGGCAAATCCGCGCTGTTCGCCCCCGAAGCGAAGGTCGTGCACGTCGACATCGACCCGGCGGAGATCGGCAAGATCCGTGCCGCCGAGGTGCCGATCGTGGGCGACGTGCGCGAGGTGCTCGTCGATCTCGAGACGACCTACCGTTCCACCGTCGACGGTGACATCCCGGACTACGCCGAATGGTGGCAGTACCTCAACGGCCTGCGCGACCAGTACCCGCTGGGCTACACCGCGCCGACCGACGGTCTCCTCGCACCGCAGCACGTCATCTCCCGGATCGGCGAGCTGACCGGTCCCGAGGGCGTGTTCGTCGCCGGCGTCGGGCAGCACCAGATGTGGTCGGCGCAGTTCATCAAGTACGAGCGGCCGAACTCGTGGCTCAACTCCGGCGGCGCCGGCACGATGGGCTACTCGATTCCCGCCGCCATGGGAGCGAAGGTCGCACAGCCGGACCGCCAGGTCTGGGCGATCGACGGCGACGGCTGCTTCCAGATGACCAACCAGGAGCTCGCGACCTGCGCGCTCAACGACATCCCGATCAAGGTCGCGATCATCAACAACTCGTCGCTCGGCATGGTGCGCCAGTGGCAGACGCTGTTCTACGACGGGCGCTACTCGCACACCGACCTCAACACGGGTCACGACACGAAGCGGATCCCCGATTTCGTGAAGCTCGCCGAGGCATACGGATGCCTGGCGATCCGCGTGGAGCGCGAGGATCAGATCGACGATGCGATCACCCTCGCGCTCGAGACGAACGACCGTCCCGTCGTGATCGACTTCGTCGTCTCGAGCGACGCCATGGTGTGGCCGATGGTGCCGCAGGGCGTCAGCAACAGCTACGTCCAGTATGCGCGCGAGAACTCGCCCGCGTTCGATGAGGGGGCCTGACATGACGAAGCACGTTCTCAGTCTGCTCGTCGAGGACACGCCGGGGCTGTTGACGCGCGTCGCCGGGCTCTTCGCCCGTCGCGGCTTCAATATCCATTCGCTCGCGGTCGGGGTGACGGAGATCCCCGGACTGTCGCGGATCACGGTCGTCGTCGACGTCGAGTCGCAGCCGCTCGAGCAGGTCACGAAGCAGCTGAACAAGCTCATCAACGTCGTGAAGATCGTCGAACTGGATCCGGCTACGTCCGTGCAGCGCCAACACATGCTTGTGAAGGTGCGCGCCGACAACTCGACGCGTGGCAACGTCCTCGAGGTCGTCAACCTCTTCCGTGCGAGCGTCGTCGACTACCACCCGGACGCCCTCGTGATCGAGGTCACGGGCGACCAGGGCAAGGTCGAGGCGTTCCAGAAGGCCATCACGCCGTTCGGCATCAAGGAGATCTCGCAGTCGGGCCTGCTCGCGCTCGGCCGCGGCCCGAAGTCGATCTCCGAGCGCGCACTGCGCTGACCCTGCACTTTCCCAAACCCCGCCAATATAAGGAGTAACCCGTGGCAGAGATCCTCTACGATCAGGACGCAGACCTCTCGATCATCCAGTCCAAGAAGGTCGCCATCGTCGGCTATGGCTCGCAGGGCCACGCCCACGCGCAGAACCTTCGCGACTCGGGCGTCGAGGTCACGATCGCCCTGCGTGACGGTTCGAAGTCGGCTCAGAAGGCGAGCGACGACGGATTCGACGTGAAGAGCGTCGCCGACGCGACGGCCTGGGCCGACGTGATCATGATCCTCGCGCCCGACCAGAACCAGCGCTCGATCTACGCGGAGAGCATCAAGCCGAACCTCGCCGAGGGCAAGGCGCTCGCGTTCGCGCACGGCTTCAACATCCGCTTCGGCCTCATCGAGGCGCCCGAGGGCGTCGACGTGATCCTCATCGCGCCGAAGGCGCCGGGCCACACGGTGCGTCGCGAGTTCGCGGCGGGTCGCGGCATTCCCGACATCATCGGTGTCGAGAAGGATGCCTCCGGCGCGGCCTGGGACCTCGCGCTCAGCTACGCGGCCGGCATCGGCGGCACCCGCGCGGGCGTCATCAAGACGACGTTCACCGAAGAGACCGAGACCGACCTGTTCGGCGAGCAGGCCGTGCTCTGCGGCGGCATGAGCCACCTCGTGCAGGCCGGCTTCGAGACGCTGACCGAGGCGGGCTACCAGCCGCAGATCGCCTACTTCGAGGTGCTCCACGAGCTGAAGCTCATCGTCGACCTCATGTGGGAGGGCGGGATCGCCAAGCAGCGCTGGTCGATCTCCGACACCGCCGAGTACGGCGACTACGTCTCGGGCCCCCGCGTCGTCGACCAGCACGTCAAGGACAACATGAAGGCGATCCTCGCCGACATCCAGTCCGGTGCGTTCGCCAAGCGGTTCATCGACGACCAGGACGCCGGTGCGCCCGAGTTCAAGAAGCTCCGCGCCGAAGAGGAGCAGCACCCCATCGAGACGACCGGTCGCGAGCTCCGCGCCCTCTTCTCCTGGCAGAACACCGACGATGACTACACCGAGGGCACCGCTGCGCGGTGACCTTGGCGCAGTCATGAACGACTGTGCAGTCGGTTCGCTGCGCTCACGGCGACGCTGACGCGTCGCGGCCGGAAGGCACAGGGCACAGTAACCTCCGCATCACATCGATGAGCCGTTCCCGCGATTCTGCGGGAACGGCTCATCGCGTCTAGGGTGTCGGGATGGACGATAAGCACGCCGCCGAGTTCCGGGAGCTCCTGCGGGAGCAGCGCGACAGGGTGCTGCACGCGAAGCGGCGCGGCGGCGAGGACCTCGACGACCTGGCGGCGGCCCGTTCGGCGGCGACTGCCGACGACGAGCACGACCCCGAGGGCGCGACGCTCTCGGAGGAATGGGCGCGGCTCGCGGGCCTCGACGCCGAATCCGACGTCGAGCTGACCGCGATCGATCGTGCGCTCGCGCGCATCGACGACGGCACGTACGGCGTCTGCGATGGCTGCGGAAAACGGATCCCGCTCGCACGTCTCCGGGTGCGGCCGATGGCGTCCCAGTGCGTCTCCTGCGCGTCGGCGTCGTAACCCGATTCTCCACAGATTCCGCGGATCCACGAGATCCATCCACAATCGCGGTTCCGCGCCGCACGCGCTTCCGCCGTGTCGGTCAGGCTGGCGGCATGACAGATGACAACACGATCTATGCCCTGAAGAACCGACCGCTGACGAGCGACCACGACCTCACCCGATTGGTGACGGCCCTGCTCGAGCAGGCGTACGTCTCGCGCGTGTGGCTGATGCTGCTCGACGACGACCTGCGCTCGACCGACGTGATCATTCCGATCGACGACCTGCCGACCGACCCCATGGCCGCCACGGCCATGCCGGTCGACGGCCCCGTAGCCGCGTGCGACGGCCTCGGCGTGCGGGTCGCGCAGATCGTCGACCAGACGCCCGCCAGCGCCGTCGTCGTGATCTGGGAGCGACCCGGTGCCGCGGGAGCCGACCCCGACACGCTCGCCTGGATCGACGGCATGCGGCGCGCGTTCGCGAAGCAGCCCGACGGGCTGCGCGCACAGCTCGTGCTCACCGACGACGGTGCGCACATGATCGGTGAGCCGGCCCAGCGCTACGTGGCCTGATGAGCGCGGAGGCTCATCGGGAGCGCCCCGTCAGATCCAGCCGCGCTCTTCGGCGATGATGACCGCCTGCTGTCGGGTTTCGACGTGCAGCTTGCCCAGCACGGACGAGATGTGGTTGCGCACGGTTCCCGGTGCGAGATGAAGGCCGCGGGCGATCTGCGTCGTCGTCTCGCCGCGCCGACCAGCGTTCAGAACATCGATCTCGCGGTCGGTGAGCGGACAGCGCGCGTCGGTGAGGGCGTCCGCGGCGATCTCCGGGTCGACATACCGTCCGCCGCCCGCGACGCGGCGGATCACCATCGCGACGTCGTCGGCTCCGCGCGACTTCGGAAGGAACCCCGCGACGCCCGTCGCGAGGGCCCGTCGCAGCACGCCGGGTCGGGCGTGGCGCGTCACGATCACGCTGCGCGCGCCGTGGCGCTGGACGCGGTCGGCGACCTCCACGCCGTCGAGGCCCGGCATCTCGAGGTCGAGCAGGCATACGTCGGGGGAGAGGCGAGCGGCCTCCGAGACGGCCTCCTCGCCGTTGGCGCACTCCGCCACGACGTCGATGTCGTCTTCGAGGCGCAGCAGCGCCGCGAGTGCCGAACGGATCATCGCTTCGTCGTCCGCCAGCAGCACGCGGATCATGCGGCACCGCCTCTCGCCGGAATCGTGACTGCCACGGTGAAAGCAGCGCCCTCGCGATCGATCGTGACCGCACCGCCCGCCTCGGCAGCGCGGCGCGAGATCCCCTCGAGCCCCGCACCGTCGGCGGCGTCGCCCGTGGCGCCGCGGTCGTTGGAGATCTCGTACCGCCAGGCGCCGTCCGTGCGCGCAAGGGAGAGCGCCGCCCACGTCCCGCCGCCGTGCCGCAGCACGTTCGTCGTCGTCTCGCGGATGACGGGGCCGAGCACGTGCCCCGGCGCGTCGGCCGAGCGCTCGTCGACGGTGACGTCGGTGCGCACGCCGGCAGCCCGCAGCAGATCGGCGGCGTTCGCGATCTCGTCGGCAAGAGGGATCTCGCGGAAGGCTCGCGCGAGATCGCGCGTGCCCTGGCGTGCTTCGTCGACATTGGTGCGGGCGATGCGCACATGCTCGAGCGCCTGCTCAGGGCTCCGCTCCCAGAGGCGGTCGGCGAGTTCGAGCTGCAGCGCGATGACCTGCAGGTGATGCCCCTGCAGGTCATGCACGTCGGACGCGACCCGCAGGCGCTCCTGGGCGGCACTGGCGCGCACTTCGGCGAGCCGGGCCGTGTCGAGCGCGACGAGCACGTCCCACCACCAGAGCGAGAACACGGACATGGCGGGCATGATGACCGAGAAGAATCCCAGCGTCACGAGGGGACTGCCGGCATGATCGAGCCGCTGATCATCGATCACAGCGAGCACCGTGAGCAGCACCGTGAGCCCGACGACGACGCGCAGTCGCACGCCGCGCGGCCAGTCGAGGAGCGAGATGGGCTGCGCGACGGCGAATGCCGCGACGCCCCACATGTCCGTCGCGATCCAGGCGCCGATCCCGCATACGGCGCACACGAAGAGCGGAGCGAGCACCCTGCCGCGCAGCGGCGCCGTCTCGTCCCTCCCGCGGTAGGCCATCAGAAGGGGAACCGTCGCGGCGAACCACAGCACGCTGCCGAGTGCGACGAGCGCGATCGCACCGCGGTCGGTCGAACTGCTCGCGAAGACGGCGAAGACGAGCAGCGCGCCGATCGCCTCGAACGTCAGCACCGCGAGCGCGGTGTACCACCACGTGGCGGTCATTCCCCAACGCAGTCGGCGTCCGCCGACCGCGGCGATCGACATGTCGAGCGTGCTCATGGCACCAAGCCTAGAGCCGTGACAGATGTCACCCCGGCTCGTGCGCAACGACCGACAAGCGGTGACAGATCGGAACTTCCGCGGTGGTGCGGGGTCAGGTGGACTGGTGTCATCAGGCGGCGATCCCGCATCTCGACGAACGGAGCACGACCATGAACCTCATCGACACCTTCCAGAACCTCGTCGCACAGGTGCCCGACCTGATCCAGCCGCTGATCGTCGCCCTCGCTGCGGCCGTGCCGTTCATCGAGGGGGAGGGTGCCGCCGCCATCGGCATCATCGGCGGGATCCATCCGGTCATCGCGGCGGTTGCGGGCGTGGCGGGCAACTTCATCTGCGTCGCGCTCGTCGTGCTGATCGGTGCGGGTGCCCGTCGCGCAGTCGTGTCGCGGGTCGGCGCGCGCGGTGAGGCCGAGGCGCCGGAGGACGGCTCGCGCTCATCGGCGCGCCGCGAGAAGTTCGCCCGCGCGTTCGCTCGCTACGGCGTGCCGGGCGTGAGCCTGCTCGGCCCGCTGCTCATCCCCACGCAGTTCACGGCCGCGATGCTCGCCGCATCGGGCATCGGCAAGACGCGCATCCTCATCTGGCAGCTCGTTGCGATCATCGGATGGACGACCGTCATCACCCTGGTCCTCACGGGCGTCATCACCGCGTTCTCGTGAGGCGTCGGCGGTACCGTGGAGGGGTGAAGAGACTCGTCGCCGGTACCGCCCTCGCTCTGTCCGCCGCTGTTCTCGCCGGGTGCTCATCGGACACGGGCGTCACGCCCACGGGCGAGACGACGACCGTCACGGTGCAGGTCGATGGAATGCATTACACGCCCGCCGAGATCGAGGTGCCCGTCGGCGATGAGCTCGTCGTCGAATTCGAGAACACGGGCCTCGATCTGCATGACATCAGCTTCGGCAATGGCGAGGCGTCCGAACGCCTGAATCCCGGGGACACCGAGACGATCGAGGTGGGCGTGGTCGGTGAAGACATGGAGTTCTGGTGCTCGGTGTCGAACCACCGCGAGATGGGCATGGAAGGCATGATCGTCGTCACGGATTAGCGGGCCGCGAACCGCGATACGGATTCCCGAAGATCGGCGGAGTTCGCCGGGATCTGAAATGCTGGGCGCTATGACGGACGGTGCGCGTGAAGCGACGGATCTCTACGCGGGATACTGCACGGGGTGCTTACTCGCGCTCGTGCCCGGGGCGGCGCTCTTCGGGGCCCTGTTCACCTTTCGAGATCTCCAGGAATGGTTCGTCATCGCGGGGGGAGCGCTGGCGGGCGGAACCATGTTCGTGCTCGTCGCGGCCGTCTGCGGGTACGTACCTGTCCGGTTATTCGCATCGAGGCCGGAGATGACGGTTGCACAGCGGTTGCGTCGGATCTCGGCTGTCGCGATTGCGGTCGGCGTGGCGCTCGCCGCGATCCTCGGGCTCGTCACGCGTCAGCCCGTGCTCAGCCTCTGGATGGTGCTGAGCGCGGTCGTATGGTGCACGCTCCCCGGAATCGGGCTGGCGCGATCTCTGTCGCGCAAGGTCACGGTGCGCCGCGCCGCGCTTGCATGCGTCGCGGCGCTCGGCATCGTCGGGGCCTGCGTCGCGGTGTGGGGTTAACGAGGTGCATATGTCGCGTCGGCGGACAGCCGGCGCGGCACGAACGAAGAAGGCCCGGATCCGATCGGATCCGGGCCTTCGCATTTGGTTGCGGGAGCAGGATTTGAACCTACGACCTCTGGGTTATGAGCCCAGCGAGCTACCGAACTGCTCCATCCCGCGGCACATCTATTACTTTACCAGCCGTTCACGCTGAGGCAAATCCGGGCCCGTCCGGAGGAGGGGTCGGGCGTGTCTGTGTGCGGGCTGTATGAGTGGCATGATGGGCGGCATGACGACTCACGCTGCCATCGGCATCGCTGTGCTGCAGTTCGCACCGACGGCGGATACCGAGGCCAACCTGACAACCATCGCCGGGCTCGCTGCGACGGCCGCGGAGCGCGGTGCGCGCGTGGTCGTCGCGCCCGAGTACGCGAGCTACTACGTCGATCCCTTCGACGCGTCCCTCGCGGAGCACGCCCAGGAGATCGACGGCCCGTTCAGTCGCGCGCTCGCGACGATCGCCGCACAGCACGACCTGACGATCGTCGCCGGTCTCGTCGAACAGGGATCGGGAGACCGCGTGCGCAACGCGGCGGTCGCCGTCGACGGCACCGGCGTGATCGCGGCATACCGCAAGCAGCACCTGTACGACGCGTTCGGCCAGACCGAGAGCGACTGGATCGAACCCGGTCCTCTCGGCGAGCCCGAGACGTTCGTCGTCGACGGCCTGCGGTTCGGCATGATGACGTGCTACGACCTGCGGTTCCCGGAGGCGGCGCGCACCCTCGTCGACGCGGGCGCCGACGTGATCCTCGTTCCCGCGCAGTGGGTGCGCGGGCCGCTCAAGGAGCGCCACTGGGAAACGCTCATCAGGGCGCGTGCGATCGAGAACACCGTCTATGTCGCGGCGGCCGATCATCCGCCGTCGCTCGGCGTCGGCCGATCGATGATGGTGGATCCGCAGGGCATCGAGATCGCCTCGCTCGGCACCGCGGCTGAAGACTTGGCGATCGGGTGGGCGGATCACGAGCAGATCGCCGGCGTGCGGCGGGTCAACCCCGCGCTCGACCTGCGCCGCTACCGCGTCACGCCGCGCATCTGAGCCGCGGCGTCAGCGCTCGATCTCGGCGAGGCGCGACGCGGCCTCCTCGAGCACGTCGAGCCGCTTGCATGCCGCGAAGCGCACGAGCGAGCGGTAGTCGTCGTGATGCGCTGCCGTGACGAACGCTGTGAGGGGGACGGCGATCACGCCTGCGAGACGCGGAAGCTCGCGGCAGAACTCGGCGGCATCGTCGAACCCGAGCGCCGCGGCGTCTGCGACCGTGAAGTACGTGGCGTCGGGCGAGGACACCTCGAACCCGGCCGCGGCGAGCCCGGCGCCCAGGACGGATGCCTTATGGCGCATGTCGGCGGCGATCCGCTCGAAGAACCCGTCGCCCGAGACCAGGCCGCGCGCGATCGCCGGCTGGAACGGCGTGCCGTTGGCGTAGGTGAGGTACTGCTTCACCGCGAGCACCGCCGTCACGAGGTCGGCGGGCGCCGTGATCCATCCGATCTTCCATCCCGTCGCGCGGAACGTTTTGCCGCCGGAAGAGATCGAGACGGTGCGGCGCGCTGCTCCGGGGAGCGCGGCGATCGGCAGGTGCGGCTGCTCGAACACCAGGTGCTCGTACACTTCGTCGGTGACGATCACGGCGTCGTGCCGCTCGGCGAGCTCGACGATCCGCGACTTCATCGCCGGGGAGAAGACCGTTCCGGTGGGATTGTGCGGATCGTTCACGAGGATCACCCGCGTGCGATCGGTCACGGCCGCGGAGAGCTCGTCGAGGTCGGGCTGGAAGTCCGGCCACGTCAGCGGCACGGGGACCAGTCGCGCCCCCGCGAGCCCGATCAGAGCGGCGTATGCATCGTAGAAGGGCTCGAACACCACGACCTCGTCGTCAGGGCCGTCGAGCAGTGCGAGCAGTGCTGCCGCCAGAGCTTCGGTCGCCCCCGCCGTCGCGATGATCTCAGTCGCGGGATCCCAGTCGAGGTCGTAGAAGCGCCGCTGATGGTGTGCGACGGCATCGAGTAAGTCGGCGGTGCCGCGACCCGGCGCGTACTGGTTCTGCCCCGACGAGATCGCCTCGAGCGCCGCGCCGCGCACCTCGTCGGGGGTGTCCTCATCGGGATAGCCCTGACCGAGGTTGATCGCGCCGGTCGCCGTCGCGAGCGCCGACATCTCGGCGAAGACCGTCGGGGCGACCTCGCCCTCGGGACCGAGCAGGCGCGCGGCGCCGGCGGCGCGACGCCAGGATCCGTATGCATGCGTCATGACGAGAAGGGTATCCGGACCGACCTCACAACAACGACGTACCCTGGACATAGACGCGTCATAGGTTTCGCACGCATGCTGAGGGAACCAGGCAGAAGGAGCAAGCCATGAGCAACGACATCGGATCCCCGATTCCCCCGCTTCCCGAGCGGTCGGCGCAGGACGCGGCGACCCAGGGCGCATACACGTCTCCCGCCGCGTCGTACCAGGCCCCGGGCACCGCGCCGGCATCGCAGCCCGCGTACCAGTGGGCACCCCCTCAGCAGACGGTGCCGAAGAAGAAGGATCGCAGCGGCGGCGGAGCGAAGCTCGCCGGACTGGTCGTGGTCGCGGCGCTCATCGGCGGCGGCGTCGGGTTCGGCGGCGCATGGCTCGGCCTGTCCGCGTTCGGCGGATCCGGGGAGCCGGCCGCGGTCGCACCCACCACAAACGAGGGGATCACGATCAACAACCCCGATGACGTGAACGAGACGGCCGCCGTTGCGGCGTCTGCGCTTCCGAGCGTCGTGACGATCGAGGCGCAGTCTTCGGGCGCGGGCGGCAGCGGATCCGGCGTCGTGCTGAGCGAGGACGGCTACGTGCTCACCAACACGCACGTCGTGACGCTCGGCGGAGCGTCGTCCGACGCGAAGCTGCGCGTGACCGGTTCGGACGGCACGCTCTACGACGCGAAGATCGTCGGCACCGACCCGATCTACGACCTCGCGGTCATCAAGCTCGAAGGTGCGAGCGGCCTGACGCCCATCGAGTTCGCCGATTCGTCGAAGATCAACATCGGCGACAACTCGGTCGCGATCGGCGCCCCCATGGGGCTGGCGAACACCGTCACGACCGGTGTGATCAGCAACGTGAACCGCTCGATCGAGATCCAATCGTCGGCCGCTCCGGAGGGCGACGACGCGGGCGACGGCGAGGGTGAGGGCGGCGAGAGCCCCTGGTTCTTCGATCTGCCGGGCCAGCAGGAGCAGCAGCAGTCGGCCGAGTCGATCAAGATCGCCGTGCTGCAGACCGACGCCGCGATCAACCCGGGCAACTCGGGCGGCGCGCTCGTCGATGACGAGGGCAAGCTGATCGGCATCAACGTCGCCATCGCGACGGCTCAGTCGACGAGCGAGGAGGGCGGATCGATCGGCCTCGGCTTCGCGATCCCGTCGAACATCGCTGAGCGCGTGGCGAACGAGCTGATCGAGAACGGCACGGCGACGCACGGCCTGCTCGGCGCCAGCGTCGCGCCCTCGTCGTCGGTCGAAGGCACGACGACGACCGGCGCGTACGTCGCGGAGGTCGTCAGCGACGGAGCCGCGAAGGACGCGGGACTCAAGAAGGGCGACGTGATCACGCAGTTCAACGGTGTGCGCGTCAACGACTCGGTCGACCTCACCGCGCAGGTGCGCGCGGCGGCTGCGGGCAGCGAGGCGACGTTCGTCTATGTGCGCGATGGTGAGGAGCACGAGGCGACCGCGAAGCTCGGCACGCTCGAGTAGCCGACGCGATCGCGGAAGGCGCCGCCCGTGGGCCACTAGGCTCGACGGGTGGCGTCTTTCTCGTTCGGTGCAGGCAATGCGCAGAAGCTCGCGCGTCTGCCTCTCTACGGCATCGGGCGCCTCGTGACGCTCGTGACGCCCCGCACCGGGCGATGGGTGTTCGGATGCGGATCGGGCATCGCCGACGGCGCCCTCGCCCTCTGGCGCGAGGCCGAGGCCCGCGGCATCGATGCCGTGTGGCTGACGACGACGGAGCGCGAGCGCGCGGATGCCGAGCGCGCGGGGATCCCGACGATCCCGAAGATGTCGTGGCGCGGGTTCTGGGCGACGGCGCGTGCGCGCGTGGCGGTCGTGACGCACGGGTTCGGCGACGTCAATCCCTTCGCGGTCTCGGGGGCGTTCGTCGCTCAGCTGTGGCACGGGATCCCGTTGAAGCGCATCGGCCTCGACGCGCCGGAACTGGTGCGCAGCGCGTTCCTGCCGAACTCGGCGCTCGTTCGGCGCGTGATCGGTTGGATGTATCGACGTTCGGCGCAGCGCATCGGGGTGCTTCCCGCGGCCAGCCATCTCGTGCGCGCGCGCCTCGAATCGGCGTTCGGCATCGGGCATGACCGCATCGCCGTCACCGGCGAGCCCCGCGTCGACGTGATCGCCACAGAGACGGCGGAGCAGGCGCGAGCGATCGTCGCGAACCGGATCCCCGGTATCCGCGACGAGAGTGCGCTGCTGCTCTACGCGCCGACGTGGCGCGACGGCGACCCCGATCCCGGTGTGCCGTCCGAGGCGGAATGGCGCGAGATCGCGGACGTCCTCGACGCGCACGACGCGGTGCTGATCGTGCGCTCCCACCGCCTCGGTGAGGGAGAGTACGTGCCCGGCATCGCCACCGACCGCATCGCGCTGCTCGGCGCTGATCAGCTGGCCGACATCACCCCCGCGATCCCCGCGTTCGCAGCGCTCATCACTGACTACTCGTCGCTCGTGTACGACGCGGCGCTCGCCGACGTGCCATCGCTCTTCCTCGCCCCCGACATCGAGGAGTATGCGCGCCGGCGCGGCTTCTACGGCACGTACGCGGACGTGGCCGGACCGGATCCCGCGACGACATGGGCGGCGCTCGTTCCCGAGATCGCCCGGTTCCTCGGGCAGGATGAAGAGCGTGAGCGCCGCATCGGCGTGGCCCGCGCGCTGAGCGCGCGAGTCCACACATACCGCGACGGACGCAACACGCGCCGCGTGCTCGAAGAGATCCTCCACCGGATCGGAGAGAACAGACCATGAGTGAGGCGTCCGTCACGGGGATCGATCAGAAGACCGGCGATCTCGTCGTCGCGGGGGAGGGGCCGCGGCCGGCGCGCGCCGAACTCGTCGGCGCCCGTGCCCGCGTCACCGCGCGCATGACGGGGCGCGGGACCACGTGGAAAGCGCGCTTTCCGCTCGTCGCCTCCCGCTGGGGCGGCAAGGAGCTCCCGCTGCCCTCGGGCGAGTACCGCATCGACATCGCGGGCGCCGTCGTGGCCGGGGCGATGCCGATGGTCATCGATGAGCGCCTGCGCATCGCGACGGACGGCCCGGCGGTCACGATCGGCCCGCCGCTGGATCCGTCGATCGAATCTCCTGAGGCGCGCGCGGCTCTCGAGCGCCGCTATTCGACGCCGTCCGCCCCTCTCCGGAATGCCGTGTTCTTCGAGAGCTTCTACGGCCGCGTCGCGGGCGACAACCCGCTCGCACTCGACCGCGAGATCGCGCGCGTGCGCCCCGACATCACGCGCTACTGGAGCGTCGTCGACCTGTCGGTCGAGGTGCCCGAGGGTGCGGTGGCCGTCATCGAACGATCGGCTGAGTGGTGGCGCGCCCGCGGCGAGGCGCGGTTGCTCATCGTCAACGATTGGCTTCGGCACCGCTTCGTGGCCCGAGACGGCCAGCGCGTGCTGCAGACCTGGCACGGCACGCCGCTGAAGCGCCTGGCTCTGCACCGGCGGGGATTCCAGCCGCGCCGATGGGGCGCCGTGCTGAAAGAATCCCGCCGCTGGGACGTGCTGCTCGCGCAGAATCCGTACGCCGCGCGGATCCTCTCGAAGGCCTATGCATTCGTCACACGCCCCGTGTGGGTCGAGGGGTATCCCCGCAACGATGTGCTCCGCACGGGAGACAGCGCCGAGGTGCGCAGAAAGCTCGGAATCGGCGACGACGAGCGCGTGCTGCTGTACGCGCCCACGTGGCGCGACGACCGCGACGACATGGTCGACTTCGTCGATCCGACGGCCCTCGCCGAGCGCACCTCGTCGGTGGTGCTCGTGCGCGGGCACAGCCGCACGCTGATCCCCGGACAGAACGCGACCGGGCCGCGCGTCATCGACGTGACGGGCTTCGCCGACGTGTCGCGGCTCATGCTCGCGGCCGACGCGCTCATCACCGACTATTCCTCCGTGATGTTCGACTTCTCGGGCACGGGCAAGCCCATGTACTTCATGGTGCCCGACATCGATCACTATCGCGGGCAGCTGCGCGGGTTCTACTTCGATCTCGAGAAGCGGGTGCCGGGCCCGGTGGTGCGCACGGAGGAGGAGCTGATCGGTGCACTCGACGAGGATCCGGCGTCCTATGCGCACAGGTACGCCGAGTGGCGCGCGGTGTTCAACGCGCGCGACGACGGACACGCCGCCGAGCGCGTGGTGGCGCGTCTGCTCGATCAGCGCATGATCTGACGCGCCCCGCGCACTACGGCAGCGGAGTGTTCCGGCCCGAGAGACGGGACGTGTCGACCGTTTCGCTCGCGCCGCGGACGACACCCGCAAGGAAGCCCGCGCCCCAGGCGAGGTGCATGGTCGGCACCACGGCGAGGATCCACGCCCGTTCGGCCGGGCCGGCGCCGCGGCGGCCCGCGGCGAACAGCGCGACGATGCCCGCGTATGCCGCGATCGGCACATAGGCGAGCGTTGCGATCGCGCCCAGCATGCCCGTCAGGGCGCCGGCGCCGCGCAGCACGCGGACCAGCAGCGCGACGACGAGGGTCACGAGCAGCGCGGGCGGGGCGAAGAACCGCAACGAGTTGCGCGAACCGTACCGACGCACGAGTTCGCCGCGCCACCGGCCGGTCGCGACGAACTGGCGCGCCAGGCGCGGCCAGCTCTCGCGCGGGCGGTAGGTGACCGACAGCGAGGGGTCGAACATGACGCGGTAGCCCGCGCTGCGAATGCGCAGGTTGAGCTCCCAGTCCTCGCCGCGTCGGATCGACTCGTCGAAGCAGCCGACCTCTTCGAGCACCTCGCGGCGCATCACCCCGAGGTAGGCCGATTCCGCCTCGGACTCGGTGCCGCCGCCGTGATAGGCGCCGCCGCCGAGTCCGATCCGCGAGTTGTAGGCGGCGGCCGCGGCGCGCTGGAACGGCGTCGTGCCCTCGGCCCGCATCACTCCTCCGACGTTCGCCGCGCCCGTGCGCTCGAGCGTCTCGAGGGCGCGCCGGGTATACCCGGGCGTGAGTTCGGAATGCGCATCGACGCGAACGATCGTGGGGTGCTTCGACGCGTGGATCGCGAGGTTGAGTCCGACCGGGATGTCGGCGGCCGGGTTGTCGACGAGCACGATGCGCGCATCGTTCGCCGCCAGCTCGTGTGCGAGTTCGGTCGTGCCGTCGCTCGATGGCCCGAGCGCGAGCACGAGCTCGATCGGCCCGTCGACCTCCTGCGCGAGAGCCGATGCGACCGCGGTCGGGAGGTAGTCGTGCTCGTTGAGAACCGGCATCACGAAGGACACGCCGGATCCGCGAGGAACCGCGGGAACATCTCTCGACGTGCGCGCGGCAGAGATCGAGCCGGGATCGTTACGCATTTTTCGATCATCGCACGGGGTCATGACAGGACGCCTGGATAGCGTGGAATGCGTGAAGCTGGTGAAAGACGCGAACAAGGCCATGGCGCTCATCGGGAAGGCCCGGCGCTCGCGCGCGGCGTACCGCGAGGTCACCGCCGCGATGCGACAGCGCGGCCCGTCGGAACGCGAACGGTTCCAGATCGCGGTGTACTTCGCCGACGGCGACGTCAACATGTACCAGATCCGCCAGTGGTACCGCCCGCTGCAGGAGCTCGCGAAGACGTGGCCCGTGGTCGTGATCGCCCGCAACGCGACGGGGGCGAAGGCGATCCTCGACGACGGGGCGCTGCCAGTCGCGTTCGTTCCCGAGGTGCGGGGCGTCGAGCGCTTCCTCGAACGGCAGGACATCCGCATCGTGCTCTATGTGAACCAGAACACGCGCAACTTCCAGATGTTCCGCTACGGCCGCCGGTGGCACGTGTTCATCAACCATGGTGAGTCGGACAAGATGTACATGACGACGAACCAGTACAAGGCCTACGACTACGCGTTCATCGCGGGCCAGGCTGCGCGGGAGCGCCTCTCGCGCACGCTGTGGGATTACGACATCGACCGGCGCACGCTCGACATCGGCCGACCCCAGGCCGACCACTACTCCGGAACCACGCCGTTCGCGCCCGACGATCGCACCGTCGTGCTGTACGCACCGACGTGGGAGGGCGACCGCCCGGCGGCGGCATACGGATCCATCGTGACGCATGGCGAGGCGCTCGTCTCGACGCTGCTCGCCGATCCGCGCTACCGCGTCATCTATCGGCCGCATCCGCGCAGCGGCGTCGTCGACCCCGCCTACGGCGAGGCGAACAAGCGCATCATCGCGGCGGTCGCGGCCGCGAACCGTGCCGACGAGGCGGCTCAGCACGTGTTCGACGACGGAGCCGAGCTCGGGTGGCAGCTCGCGGCGGCGGATGTCGCGATCGTCGACATCTCGGCGATGGTCTACGACCGCCTCGCCGTCGGCAAGCCGCTGCTGATCACGCGCCCCGTCGATCCGTCGGCGGAGATCGACGAGGGCGGCTACCTCAGCGCGTGCGAGTGGCTGACGGCAGCGGGCGCCGCGAACGTCGTGCCCGAGCTGACGCGCGTGCTCGACGATCCTGAGACGGCCTCGCGCCTCGCGCGCTGGGTGCAGCACTACTTCGGCGACACGACGCCCGGCGCTCCGACCGCACGCCTGCATGCGGCGGTGGAGGAGCTGATGGAGAAATGGGACCGGTTCTCGGAGCGCGAGGCGACCTCATCTGCGAATGTGCAGGGTGGCATATAAGCTGCGGCATGAAAGCTTAGGCGTTTGAGTGGTGGTCTCGAGACGATCGGTTCATGCCCGATCCTCACTCGCCCGCCGCTGCGGAGGTCGGGCGCCGCATCGCGGCGTTCCGCGCCAAGGCAGGTGTGAGTGCACGCGCCCTCGCGGAGAGCGCCGATATGGATCTCACGAACTATCAGCGCATCGAGCGCGGGCGCGGCAACCCGACGATCTCGACGCTGCTGCAGATCGCGGTCGCGCTCGAGGTCGATGTCGGCGAGCTCGTCACCGGGCTCGGCGCCGACGATCTGCAGAACGGCCGTCTGCCCTACGGGTATACGGAGCTGCCGCAGCGCCGCCGCAGCACGCGCATCGCGTACTAGAAAACGAACTGCCACAGCAGCTCTTCATCGACGCCCGCGCGGCGCCAGCTCAAGGTGACCGCCAGATCGGCGGTGTCGATGTCGCAGAGGCAGATCTCGTTCTCGTCTGCGGGCAGCACGGTGCCCCAGTGCTCGGTCGTGATGTGATCACCGGCGCGGATCAGCGCTCGGGCATACTCGAGCGGCTCGACCGACGTGTTGAGGACGACGGGGTGGGGGAACTGGCGGCGTACGCTCCACGGGGTGGTCAGCGGGTGCGGATCAGTGCTCTGCGTCATGCCGGGAACATACGGAGAACCCCTGACACTCGAACGGAGATTCGAGTGTCAGGGGTTCTGACGCAGTCGGATCAGGCGAGCACTTCGTTGGCGCGCACGAGATCCTCGGCGAAGTCGACCTCGACGGCGTACAAGTCGCTGATGTCCATCGCCGCGACGCGCAGACCGTTCTCGGTGATCGCGAGCTCGAGGCCGCGTTCGAAGTAGTCCTGGTCATCGACGCGCTGCAGCTGAGCCAGAAGCATGCGCTTGTCCTGACGCGAGATGTAGTTGATGCCCACAGCCTCGCCGATGCCGCCGACGACGGTCTTGGACAGCTCGGCGACGAAGCCGTCGCGGTCGAGCGTGTACTTGACCTCTTCATCGCTCACCTGCGAGGTGTTCACAGTGACGAACGACTGCTCGCGCTCGATGAGGTCGACGGCACGGCCGAGCACGCGGGGGTCGAACACGACGTCGCCGTTCATCCAGAGCACGCCGCCGCGGCCGGTTGCGGCGAGTGCGCGCATCAGGCTCTTCGAGGTGTTGGTCTGGTCGTATGCCTCGTTGTGCACGTAGCTGGCGTTCGGGAAAGCGTCGATGATCGTCTCGGCGCGGTAGCCGACGACCGTCGTGATGCGGGCGTCGGAGCCGAAGGCGGCGCGGATGTTCTCATGCTGCTGCTGCATGATGGTGCGGCCGTCGGACAGCGTCGTCAGCGACTTGGGGAGCTCGCGCCCGAGGCGCGTGCCCATGCCTGCTGCGAGGATGACGGTCTGGAGGGTCATGCGAATACTCCTTGATCTGGGGGAGGGCCGTGCCCGTGAATCCGAGAACACCGCTGTGGCGGTCGGTTCATCAGGAATTCATCCCTTGTCTCGTACCAGGATACCAACGCATGGAGAAAATGTGAGGATCGTGCGGCGGATCTGGAGGTTTCCGTCGCGCCCCCGCCGTGGCGCGAAGAGAGTTCCGTGATCCGATTGCTAGATTGGTCGGGTGACGAACACGCCGGGGCAGAGGGGGACGGCCGTGCGCGACGAGCCCGCGGAAGACGCCGATCTGAGCCCTTCGCCGCCGAAGCCCGCCGAGACCGCCCCTGATGCTGCGCGCCGGCTCGGTGAGGAGACCCGCGCCGACGATGCGCCGTCCGTGCCGCCGGTCGACGACGACACGCCGACCGCCGCAGAGTCCGACGCATCCGGCGACGGCGACCGGGAAGAATCCGAGATCTCCGTCGATGGCGATCTCGACGAGGTCGAAGCGTCCCGCGACCGCCGCGTCGATGACGCCGAGCCGTTCGGGGATCGCGAGCTCCACAACGCCGAACCCCTCCATGACAGCCAGCTCGACGATGCCGAACCGTTCGGCACGGGCCTCGCTCTCGAGCTGCGCGGGGTCGTGAAGACCTACCGCGGCGAGCCCGCCGTGGCCGGTATCGACCTGAGTGTTCCTGCGGGGTCGTTCTACGGCCTGGTCGGCCCGAACGGTGCCGGCAAGACGACGACGCTGTCCATGATCTCCGGTCTGCTGCGCGCCGATCGCGGCGAGATCCGCGTGTTCGGCGAAGACGCGCGGGCGGATCCCCGCACCGCCAAGCGGCTCATGGGCGTGCTGCCCGACCGCATGCGCACGTTCGACCGCCTGTCGGGTCGTCAGCTCCTGCACTACGTCGGCTCGTTGCGCGGACTCTCGGGGCGCGTGACGCGCGAGCGCGCCGACGAACTGGCCGAGACCTTCGACCTGGCGTCGGCACTCGGCCGCCCGGTCTCGGACTACTCGACCGGCATGACGAAGAAGCTCATGCTCGCATGCGCGATGATCCACGCGCCGCGCCTGCTCGTACTCGACGAACCGTTCGAATCGGTCGATCCGATCTCGTCGCAGAAGCTTCTCGACGTGCTGCGCACGTACGTCGCGGGCGGCGGCACGGTGATCCTCTCAGGGCACAGCATGAGCCTGATCGAGCGCATGTGCACCCGCATCTCGGTGCTCGTCACGGGCCAGGTGCTCGCAGAGGGCACGGTCGATGAGGTCCGCGGCGAGATGACGCTCGAGCAGCGGTTCATCGATCTCAGCGGCAGCGGCGTCGAAGGGGGCGGGCTCGAGTGGTTGCACACGTCGTCCGCCTGAGGATCGCGGAGACGCTCGTACCGTTCCGATCGCCCGGGTGGGTGCGTGCGCTCGCGGCTCTCGCCTGCGCCGTCGTGGTCGCGGCGGCCGGGGTCTGGGGCGCGCTCGCCCTGGCCGATCTCCCCGCCGATACGTCGCGCGTCGCGACCGTCGCGGTCGGATCCGTCATCTCGATCGCGTTCTTCCTCGCACCGTTCGGCGCCTCGCGCCCGGATCCGCTGGATCCCGCCGCGTACGCGCTGCTGCCGGTCTCTCGGACCGGCGTCGCCATCGGCGGCGCGCTCGCGAGCCTGATCAGCGTGCCGGTGGTCGCCGTTCTCGCACTCGACATCGCGCTCGCGATCACTGCCGTCGCACACGGCGCGCCGGTCTGGGCGGCCGCTGTCGGAGCGGCCTGTCACGTCATCACCTGCGGGCTGCTCGCGCGCCTCGGGTTCGCCGTCGCGGTGCGGGTCCGCCTCGGCGGCCGCGCGCGAGAGGGCGCCGTGCTCGTGCTCGCCATCGGCATCGCGGTCGTCGTTCCGCTCGTGAGCTATGCCATCTCGTCCTCGTGGTACCTCGGCGCCCCGGCGATCGCCGTGCGCTCGGGCGAGATCGTCGCGCTGACGCCGCCCGGCGCGGCCGCGGGGGTGATCGGCGCCGGCTCCTTCGCGAGCCTCGGCGTCGCGCTCGGCACGATCGTCGTCGCCGCCTGCTGCTGGGCGGTGGTCGTGCGGCGCGCGTTCTCCTCGCTGCCGCCCTCTCCCACGGCGCATCGATCGGGCCTCGGCTGGCTGGGGCTCTTCCCCCGCACCGCCACGGGCGCGATCGGCGCGCGCAGCGTGATCTACTGGGCGGTCGACGTGCGCTACCTCGCGAACCTCGTCATCATCCCCGTCGCGGGTCTGCTGCCCGTCGTGCCCCTCATGATCGCCGGGGTCCCCGCGAATATCGTGGCGCTCGTGCCCCTGCCGATCATCGCCGCATTCATCGGGTGGATCGCACACAACGATCTGGCGTACGACTCGGAGGCGCTCTGGCTGCACCTGGTCACGGGCGTGCGCGGCACGGCCGATCGCCTCGGGCGCCTCGTGCCGATCGCGATCTTCGCGATTCCGGTGCTGTCGGCCACGATCGCCCTCACCGCCTCGTTCGCCGATGCGTGGGATCACCTCGGATCGCTCGTCGGCGTCGCCCTGGCGCTGACACTCGCGGGATTCGGCGTGTCGAGCGTGTCGTCCGCGGCAGTGCCGTATCCCGTGGCGCGGCCCGGCGACAGCCCCTTCCGGCAGCCGCAGCGCGCCGGTGCGCGCGGCGCGATCGCGCCGACGCTGGTCCTCCTGCTGACGATCGCGGCCGGCGTGCCTGCGATGATCCCTGCGGCCGCGACCCTGCTGGACGATGCGCAGCGCGACGCCGAGGTGCTCCTCACCGGGACGGGCACCGGGGCAGCGGTGCTGATCGTGGGCGTGCTCGTCGGTGCGCTCATCTTCCAACGGCGCGGGCACCTGCTCGTCGATATCGGACGTGTCGCCTGACGCGCCCGACCGCTCGAAATCCATCTACACTCAAGAGCATGAGCAGGCCACTCGACAGCCCAGATGAGGGCGGAACCGCACTTCTCGACCGGGAACTCCAAGAGCTCATCGAAGAGCAGGCGCACGACCCGGGCGATCACGAGCGCTTCAGCCATTACGTGCAGAAGGACAAGATCATGGAGTCGGCGATCACGGGCAAGCCCGTGCGCGCGCTCTGCGGAAAGAAGTGGACTCCCGGGCGTGATCCCGAGAAGTTCCCCGTCTGTCCCACGTGCAAAGAGATCTACGAGAAGCTGCGGAAATGACGAACGAGGCGGCCCGCACCGATGCGGGCCGCCTCAACCGTTTCAGGCCGAGACCGTCGGGATCGCCGGATCCGATTTGCTGAGGGCGAGCGCCCGCACGGGCAGCTCTTTGCGCACGCGCGCGTGGTGAGCCCGTGCCGCGCGCACGCCATCGGGTCCCTCGTGGGTGGCGTCGATCTCGCCCGATTCGACGAACGGCACGACGAGGGCGCGCGCGTCGCGGGGCTCGTCGGCGCCGCTCGCGAGGCGCACGATCTCCTCGCTCGCCGTCCCCCGGTCGAGGCGACGGTAGGCCTGCTTGCGGCCGCCCGTCGATCCCTTGTCCTGCGCCTTCTTCGCCACGGAGATCCACGCGCCCGCGGCATCCTGGCGGGCGACGAGCTTGTAGACGAGGCCCGCGGTCGGATAGCCGGATCCCGTGACGAGCGACGTGCCCACACCGTACGCGTCGACGGGCGACGCCGCCAGCGCGGCGATCGCATACTCGTCGAGGTCGCTCGTGACGGTGATGCGCGTTCCCGTCGCGCCGAGGCGGTCGAGCTGTTCGCGGACGTCGGCCGCGACGAGGGGCAGATCGCCCGAGTCGATGCGCACGCCGCCCAGATCGGGGCCCGCGAGCTCCACCGCGCGGCGCACGCCCTCATCGATGTCGTACGTGTCGACGAGCAGGGCCGTGTCGGTCCCGAGCGATTCGATCTGCGCGCGGAAGGCGTCCTCCTCCGTGTCGTGCAGCAGGGTCCAGGCGTGCGCAGCGGTGCCCATGGTCGGCACCCCCCATGTGCGCCCGGCCTCGAGGTTGCTCGTGGAGGTGAAGCCCGCGATGTATGCGGCGCGCGCGGCCGCCACGGCACCGTGCTCGTGGGCTCGGCGCGATCCCATCTCGGCGATCGGGCGACCGCCCGCGGCGATCGACATGCGTGCCGCCGCCGTGGCGACCGCCGAGTCGAAGTTCAGCACGCTCAGCGCGAGCGTTTCGAGGATGACGGCATCGGCGAAGGCGGCCTCGACCGTGAGCAGCGGAGACTCCGGGAAGTACAGCTCGCCCTCGCGGTATCCCTCGATCGATCCCGAGAACCGGTAGCTCTCGAGGTAGGCGAGCGTCTCACGGCTCACGATGCGCTCGTCGTGCAGGTAGCGCAGGTCGTCGTCGGAGAAACGGAAATCGCGCAGCAGCGACATCAGTCGCCCCTGGCCCGCGACGACGCCGAACCGCCGACCCCCGGACAGGCGCCTGCCGAACAGCTCGAACACGCATCGGCGATGCGCGGTGCCATCGCGCAGCGACGCATCGAGCATCGTGAGTTCGTAACGATCCGTCAGCAGCGCGGTCGACTGAAGCATGATCGCCACTCTACTGGCGTCGGCACCGTCGCTGCTCACCGCTCGCGCGGCGCTTTCGCGGGGGCGCCGGTGTAGATTTGACCCCTATGGGAATCGCGTTCTCCGAGGCACGTTCTGCCGTCACTCGGTTCGAGGTCGGGCAGCCGGAGACGACCGGGAACGTGATCCGGCTGCACTACGCCGCCACAGGCGACGACGGGCCGGTCTATCGCTTCTGCGAAGAGATCGAGATCGCCGCAGAGCTCGACCGGTCACCCCTGGTCGACGGGCTCGTGCGACTGCTCGCGCTCGCGGCCTCGCTCAGCTACTTCAAAGCGTTCGCGCCGATCACGTTCGCGGTGCCGAGCGGGCTGACCGAGACCGAACGGACGTTCATCTCACAGCTGATCACGGGCGGTCTCGGAGAGTTCGCGATCGTCAACGACCTGCCGACGGTGCTGGATCCCGTCATCGAGGCCCCGGCGGCGAGAGCTCCTGACGCGCCGTCGGTCCGGCCGTCCGGATCCCGCGCGCTCGTCGCGGTCGGCGGCGGCAAGGACTCGATCGTCTCGATCGAGGCGCTCACGTCGGCCGGCCGCGATGTCGGGCTCTTCGCGATCAATCCGCGCGGCCCCATCGAAGCGACGGCGCGGGTGGCCGGCATCGGGCTCGAGCGCGCGGCGCGGCGCATCGACCCGCTGCTGCTGCGCCTGAACGGCGAGGGCGCGCCGAACGGGCATGTGCCGGTGACCGCGATCAACTCGCTCATCGCGCTGATCACGGCCGTGGCGACCGGCTACGGCACGGTGGTCTTCAGCAATGAGGCCAGCGCCTCGTACGGCAACCAGCACTGGGCGGGCCGCGACATCAACCACCAGTGGTCGAAGAGCAGCGAGTTCGAAGGCCTGCTCCGCCGGAGCCTGCCCGCGGGGGCGCCCGAGTACGTATCGCTGCTGCGTGCGATCACCGAGATCCGCATCGCACGGCGCTTCGCCGGGCACACGGCGTACCACGCGGTGTTCACGAGCTGCAATCGCGCCTTCCGCATGAGCGCCGCCGCCGATGCGACGTGGTGCGGCGACTGTCCGAAGTGCCGCTTCGTGTTCCTGATCCTCGCGCCGTTCATCAGCCGAGACGCCCTGCTGACGATCTTCGGCGGGCGCGACCTGTTCGCCGACGGCGGCCAGACGGAGGGATTCCTGGAACTGCTCGGCGTCGACGGACTGTTCAAGCCCTTCGAATGCGTCGGCGAACCCGACGAATGCCGCGTCGCCCTCGATCTCGTGCGCGGACGCGACGACTGGGCGGGGCACCCGTTCTTCGCGCGGCCCGAGGTCGCGGCGGTCACCGCGACCGACGCCGAGCATGAGAGCGTGTTCGCGTGGCGGGGCTCCGAGCACTTCCTCTCCGACGAGCTCGAGGCGGTGGCCCGTGAGATTTGACGACCTCCTCGGGCGCGAGGTCGTGATCTGGGGCGCGGGCCGCGAGGGCCTGGCCGCGCATCGCGAACTCGCCGGGCGGGGCATCGACGCCGCGATCGCGGTCACGGGTTCCTCGAGCGCGCCGAGCGGCGTGCTCACCGGCGCCGCCGCGTGGGAACGGCTGCGCTCCGCCGGCGTCGTGGTGAAATCGCCGGGCATCCCGCACACGTCGCCCGAGTATGTCGAGCTCGTGCGCGCCGGAGTCGCGATCACCTCGCTCATGGACCTCTGGATCACGGAGAACCGCGACCGCGTGATCGCCGTGACGGGCACTAAGGGCAAGAGCACGACGTCTGCGCTGACGCAGCACCTCCTGCTGGCTCTCGGCCGCGAGGCTGCGCTCGCCGGCAACATCGGCATTCCGGTGGGCGCGCGGGTCGGCGACGACGTGTACTGCGCGGTGACCGAGGTCTCGAGCTATCAGGCCGCCGAGCTCACGGCGTCGCCGCGTGTGGCGGTGTTCACCTCGCTGTATCCCGAACACCTGCCGTGGCACGGCGGGTTCGAGAACTACGTGGCCGACAAGCTGCGCCTCGCGCAGTTCGGCGCGGAGACGGTCATCGTGCCGAATCGGTCCGACGACCTCGGTTGCCGCGTGAGCGAGGTCGCCCGCGGCGCGCACGTCGTCTCACCGGCCGATGTCGGGATCACGGTGACCGACCAGGAGATCTCCTGGGACGGCGTCGGCCGCGTCGCCCTTCGCGACCTGAACCTCGTCGGTTCGCACAATCTCGTGAACGCCGCGATCGCGCTGACGGCCGTCACGGCCTATTCCGCGTCGCTCGATCGACGCACCGCACTCGACGCCCTCGCCTCGTTCGCGCCGCTCGCGCATCGACTCGAGGTCGTGCCGTCGTCGGACGGCAGAACGTGGATCGACGACGGCCTCGCGACGGCGCCGCAGGCCGTGGCGGCCGCCCTCACGAGCCTCTCGGCACCGAGGATCGCCCTGCTCGCCGGGGGATCCGAGCGCGATCTCGACTTCGCGCCGATCATCGATGCGCTCGATGGCCGCGACGATGTCGAGCTCGTGTGCACGGGCCCCGCGGGTGCGCGTCTCGCGCACGAGGCCGGGAGCCGGCTGTCGCGGATCCACATCGCCGACTCGTTCGCCGACGCGGTCTCGATCGCCCGCGCGCTGACGGCGGCGGGCGACACCGTCCTGCTCTCGCCAGGCGCACCGAGCTTCGACGAGTTCGCCGACTATGAGGCGCGCGCCGCCGCGTTCCGAGCGCTGGCGAGCGAGCACGCGCAGTAGGGTCGAACGTGGTGCGCCGGCGTCATCCCGCCGGCGCCGCAACGCTTCTGTCTGAGAGGATCCCCATGACAACTCGCGCCGACGGCCGTGCAGTCGACCAGCTCCGCCCCGTGACGATCGAACGCGGCTGGAGCAGCCAGGCGGAGGGATCCGCCCTCATCAGCTTCGGCGGCACGAAGGTGCTGTGCACCGCGAGCTTCACGAACGGCGTGCCGCGCTGGCTCACCGGCAAGGGCAAGGGCTGGGTCACGGCCGAGTACGCGATGCTGCCGCGCGCGACGAACGAACGCTCCTCCCGCGAGAGCGTGAAGGGCAAGATCGGCGGACGCACGCACGAGATCTCGCGCCTCATCGGTCGCGCGCTGCGCGCCGTGGTCGACACCAAGTCGCTCGGCGAGAACACGATCGTGATCGACTGCGACGTGCTGCAGGCCGACGGCGGCACCCGCACCGCGTCGATCACGGGCGCGTACGTGGCGCTCGTCGACGCCATCGAATGGGGTCGGGAGAAGGGCTTCGTGGCGAAGAAGGCGACACCGCTCAGCGACTCGATCGCGGCGATCTCGGTCGGCATCATCGACGGGGCGCCCATGCTCGACCTGCCGTACGAGGAGGACGTGCGCGCCGAGACCGACATGAACATCGTCATGACGGGATCCGGAAAGTTCGTCGAGGTGCAGGGCACCGCCGAGGGCGCGCCGTTCGACAAGGAGGAGCTGGACCGGCTGCTCGCACTCGGTGCGAAGGGCTGCGCGGATCTGACCGGTCTGCAGCGGGAGGCGCTCGATCGATGACGCAGATCGTGCTCGCGACGCACAACGCGCACAAAGTGGCGGAGCTGCAGGCGATCGTGGCGCGGGTGCGCCCCGACATCGAGGTCGTCGGATACGACGGCCCGGAGCCCGTCGAAGACGGGACGAGCTTCCAGGCGAACGCGCTGATCAAAGCGCGTACGGCGGCCGCCCATACGGGCCTCGTCGCCCTCGCCGACGACTCGGGCGTCTGCGTCGACGTGCTCGGAGGGTCGCCGGGCATCTTCTCGGCGTACTGGGCCGGGCACGCGAAGGACGATGCGGCCAATCTCGCCCTGCTGCTGGACCAGATCTCGGATCTCGAGCGCGACGAGGACCGCGGGGCGCACTACACGTCGGTGATCGCGCTCGTCACGCCGCAGGGCCACGAGCGCACGGTCGAGGGCATCTGGCCGGGCCGCATCGCCCGTGAGCCGCGCGGCGGGGCCGGGTTCGGGTATGACCCGATCTTCGTGCCGGAGGGAGACGGCCGCACGGCCGCCGAACTGACGGCCGAGGAGAAGAACGCCGTCTCGCATCGCGCCCGCGCGCTCGAGGCCCTCGTGCCGCTGCTCGCGGAGCTCTGACGGCGGGGACCGAGGTCTGATCCGCTCGCGCGTCACCCGGCGAGGGACGCCCGGCTCGTGCCCGTTGCGTCGAGCACGACGCCGTCGGGCACGAACGCGGTGAGCAGTATCGGATGCCAGGTGGTCGTGACCACTGCACGGGCGGTCGCATCTCCGACCGTGACGATGTCGACCAGCCGGGCATCGACGGGGGAGACGGCGAGCACCTCCTCGGCCTGCCGGCGGGCGAGCTCCGGATCCAGTCGAATGGCCGCGCCGTCTGCGCCCGCGACGATCTCGAAGCCGTCGGATGCGGCGAGCGCCGCGGCATCGGCGAGGGCGTCGGTGCGCTTCTGCGCGGTCAGCAGCGAGACCGCGTTCGCGCACACCAGAGTGAGAGCGATGCCGAGCAGCACGTAGATGAGGATGAGCGGGAGCACGCTGCCGCGCTCGTCCTCTCGGAAGCCGTGGGGGCGCATCATTCGCTCAGCCGTTCCACGCGATACGTGCCGGTGGCGTCGACGGGGATCGCCGTGGCCTCGGCGAGCCCGAACAGATCGGGCATGAACGGGAGCGGGACCGTGTCGGAGACGGTGACGACCACGGTCGCTCCGGCCGTGGGGCAGGCTCCGGTCGCGGGAACGCAATCGACGCGGATCGCGAGCGCGCCGGGGTCGAGGCCGTAGCCCGCGGCGACGCTGTCGCGCACGACGCCGGCCGACGCCTGGTCGCCCGTCGCGATCGTGCGCGCGACGAAGCGGGCCGTCGCCTCGGTTCCGAGCGCGGCATTCTGCACGGCCCCCAGCGCGAGGATGAGGTAGACGATCGGCACGAGCAGGAGGAGGCCCGCGACGATGAACTCGAGCGACGCGCTGCCGCGCTCGTCATCCGAGGGCCTCCACGGGAGCATGCGCGGTCACCACCGATCCGGCCGGCACTCCGAACAGGCCGACGAGCGGATACGTCGCGCCCAGGTCGACTTTGACCATCTCGACGCCGTCCATGCTCATGCGGGTGATGAGCGCCCAGTCGATCATGTCGCGTCCGAGCGCGCCCGTCACCACCTCGTGGGCGCGGCGCTCAGCGGCTGCGTCGCTCGTGTCGGCGAGCGCGGCATGGAAGGCGGCCTCGACGGCCGCGTCCTGCACGATATTGCGCGCGTACATCGCGAGTCCGAACTGCAGTACCGCGAGCGTGAGGGCCGTGAGCAGCAGGCCGACGAGGAGGAACTCGGCCGGGGCCGAACCGCGCTCGTCGGCGTCCTCCACCGCACGCATCACATGCTGTCGATCAGCCCGAGCGCTTTGCCGAACAGCCCTTCGAGCGCGGGGCCGGCGATCGCCCAGATGGCGACGCCGATCGTGACGGTCATGAGGGTGATCAGCACCCAGCCGGGAATGTCTCCGCGCTCGTCATCGCGGATCTCATCCCAGGCGTCGCGGGCGCGGATCGCACCTCGAATGCTCGCTTGCGTCAGTCGGTCGTACATGCCATCTTCCTTTCGTCGGCGGTCAGAACCCCTGTTGGAGAATCGCGATCCCGGGGAAGATCGCGAAGAGGACGGAGAGGGGGAGCAGGCCGAAGACGAGCGGGATCATCATGAGGATCTCCTTGCGCCCGGCCGCTTCGATGAGCGTGCGCTTCGCGTCTTCGCGCGCGTCGGATGCCTGAGCCTCGAGCGTGTCGGCGAGCGGGGAGCCGCGCTCGATCGCGGCGACGGCATGATCGATCGCGCGCGTGAGGAGGGGTGCCCTGATGCGACGCGTCATCGCGGTCAGGGCATCGGTGAGGGTCGCGCCGGTATCGACCTCGACGGTCGCGGCGCGCAGCTCGGCCGTCAGCTCTCCGGTGCCGACATCGGCGACGCGCCGCACGCTGCCGAGCACTCCCTCGCCCGCAGACAGGCACAGGGCGAGGAACTCGAGAACCGTCGGCAGCTCTTCCTCGATGCGCGCGACGCGGGAGCGCGCCTGTGACGAGAGCAGGAGATCGCGTGCGACGACGCCGGCGGCCGCGGCGATGAGCGGCAGCGCGAATGCGGCGACCGACACGCGCCCCGCTGCGATCAGTGCGATGAGGGCGGCGCAGCCGAAGCCCAGGCCGACGATGCCCCAGGTGAGCTGTGCGCCCCGGAACGCCGCGACGTCGGGGGAGCGGCCAGCCTGTGCCAACCGCAGCTCGAGCGACTCCGCTGCGCCGAGGAGGCGCGTGAACCGCGCCTGCGCACGCCGCCACACCGCGCCGATGCCTCCGGCGAGCGCGACCGTGGGATCCGTGATCGCGTCGGAGAGCGTCGTACCGGCCGGATCCGTGACGTCGCGCACGTAGGGACCGATGCGGCGTACGAGCGCCGGAGTGCGCCACGCCGGCATCGCCGCGGCGATGCACCACGCCCCCACGCCGACGCCGCCGCCGAGCAGCACGGCGATCGCCGCATCGGTGAGCCCGGTCACGCGAACCACCTCCGCGGTTCGGGGAGGCGCCCGACGCGCAGCATGATTCGGTACGCGACGAGCGAGACGACGGCGCCGACGAGGATCAGCGTGATGCCCGACGCGCTCGCGTACGCCTGGGCTCCCTCGGGGCGCAGCGACATCACGACGAGCACCGCCCAGGGGGCCACGACGCCGAGAATCGCCGCGCCTTTGGTCCATGACTGCTTCGACTCGACCTCTCCGCGGAGCGCCGCGTCCGAGCGGATCGACACCGAGAGCGATCGCAGCACGGGCACGAGCTCCGTGCCGCCGACCTCGCGCGCCATGCGCAGCGTCTCGATGATGCGATCGGCCATGGGATCCGCGAGTTGCTGCTTCAGCCGCTCGAGGCTCGACGTGAAGTGTCCGGATGCGCGCAGATCGCGATCGAACTGCGCGAACGCGGGCCTCACGGCCGAGGGGGCCGACTCGCCGAGCACCGCGACCGCGTCGGGCAGCGACAGGCCGGCGCGCACGGAACCGACGAGCAGGTCGCACACATCGGGCCACATCGCGCGGCGCACCCGCACCAATCGGGCGGCGCGCGAACGCAGCCAGACCACCGGCGCCCCGGCTGCGGCGACCGCCGACGCCGCGGCGAGCGGGCCGGCCGCGGTCACCAGCCATGCCGCGGCGGCCGCGACGAGGGCGCAGGCGGTCATGGCGCTGCCGAGCACGCGGGGCGCGACGTGCGCGTACCCCGCCGACTCGAGCAGAGCGATTGCCCGCGTCGTGAGGGCGCCCGCGCGCTGGTCGGCGGCGGCGCGGCGCCGGCTCGCGGGCCACAGCCAGGGCGCGGCGGCGAGCACGAGGCCCGCGCCGAGAGCGCACCCGAGCAGCGCGATCATGCTGCGCGCGCCGATCTCCGGCGCGGCGCCGCCGATTCGGGCCGGGCGCGGTAGATCGTGCGCGTCACCGCGGCGCCTCCCGCGGTCTCGCCGGTGGGCTCGAGGATCTCCTCGACGTATCGCGCCCCGCTCGACGTGCGTGCGCAGTGCACGACGAGGTCGATCGAGCCCGCGACGGCGGGCAGCACGAACTCGCGATCGATGTTGCGGCCGGCGAGCAGCGGCAGCGCCGAGAGCTTCACCAGCGCGTCGGCGGCCGAGTTCGCGTGGATCGTCGCGGCGCCCGGCAGCCCCGTGTTGAGGGCGAGCACGAGATCGAGCGCCTCCGCATCGCGCACCTCGCCGATCACGAGGCGGTCGGGCCGCATGCGCAGCGCTTCCTTGACGAGGCGGCGCAGGGTGATCTCGCCGGTTCCCTCGAGGCTCGGCTGTCGGCCCTGCATCGCGACGAGGTCGGGGGCATCGACCGACAGCTCGAACGTCTCCTCGACGGTGACGATGCGCTGTTCGGGCCGGCACGCAGAGACGAGGGCGCCGAGCAGCGTCGTCTTGCCGGCGTGGGTCGCCCCGGACACGAGCACCGAGCGGCCGTCGCGCATCGCCTCGCCGAGCAGGTCGGCGACGCGCTGAGGGAGAGAATCGAGTTCGACCAGGCGATCGAGGGAGCCGACATTCGGCAGGAACTTGCGGATGTTCACGGCCCACCCGCCGCGCGCGATGCCGCCGTGCACGACGTGCAGTCTGGAACCGTCGGGCAGCGACGCGTCGACGAACGGCTGGCTGATGTCGATGCGGCGCCCCGACGTGTGCAGCATGCGCTCGACGATGTCGCGCACCTGATCATCGGTGAGCTCCATCGCCACGCGCTCCGACGCGCCCGCGCGGGCGACGAAGACCTCGCTCGAAGAGTTGAGCCAGATCTCCTCGACCGACGCATCATCGAGGAGCGGCTGCAGCGGGCCGTATCCGGCAACGGCGGCGACGACATCCCGTGCGGCGGCGTCGAGATCGTCGACCGTGCGCGATCCGCGAGCGAGCGCGTAGTCGTTGTGGCGGCGGATCTCGGCGAGCGCGAGGCGGCGCACGTCGTCGGGGACGACGGCGCGACCGCCGAGAACCGCCTGGTCGCCGCGGATGCGCTCGCGCACGCGCTCGATGATCGAGTGCTGCTCCGAATTCATCCGGCAAGCGTGCCAGAAATCGTCGACCTGCCTCGAAAGTTATCCACAGGCGTGAGTTTTATCTGCGTGACCGGGGCATCTGAGCCGGCGCGCACGGGGCACGGCGGATGATCGCTCTAGGATGGACAGCGCGCGGGCGTGGTGAAATCGGTAGACACGCAGGATTTAGGTTCCTGTGACTTCGGTCGTGCGGGTTCAAGTCCCGCCGCCCGCACCAGAACGGATCCGGTTGCCGTGCCCGCGCGGTCGCGGTCGCGCGGGGGAGTCGTCGCCGGATGCGCCTCAGCGCTCGGGCGCGACGCGCGGCACCCAGCGCAGGAACCCGATCGCGCCGATGAGTCCGATGGCGCCCACGAGCGCCGTGGCGACGGGCAGCGAGGCGAGCGCGGTGACGCCGGAGACGAGCAGCGGCGTCGCGGATGCGCCGCTGTCGGTCATCGTGCGCCACGCGCCGAGGAACGGCGCCGGGTTCTCCGGCGGGGCGGCGTCGGAGCCGAG